>DAHXOK010000020.1:21217-31345 GCA_027364935.1 Vulcanimicrobiota bacterium
CCGCGGTGGAGCTCGGGTATCGAGAAGGTGCAAGCTCGAGCCTCGACATCGCCGATGCGCGGCGAGCCTACGTACAAGCGTCCGTCTCCGCGCTCGTCTCGGAGTACGCGACCATTCAAGCAGATGCGCTACTGGAGGTGTTGGTTCCGTGAAAAGAGTCGTGACGATTGCGGCCGCGGCGGTCGCCGTCATTGCGGTTCTGGTGTTCGTCGTCCGGCATCGCGCGGCACCGGCTTCGGCACCGTCGCGCTCGCGGGTTTCGGTCGCGACCGTACGGCTCGGAAGCGTGGAAGAGACACTCGATCTCACCGGTCGCATCGGCCCGGCAGCCGGAGCGCAGACGAAGCTCGCGTTCGCGATTGCCGGAACCGTCGATCGGGTTGCGGTCAGTCTGGGCGAACGGGTTGCTGGCGGGACGGTTCTCGCACAGCTCGATGCGACGCCGCTCGCCCTCTCGGCGCGTCAGGCGCAAGCCGACGCGCGTGCCGCCTCCGCGCAGGAAGCGTACGCGCAGATCGACCGGGTCTCCGTACGACTGCGCGTCGACGAAGCGGAGCTAGCGCGCCAACGCGCGCTCCTACGCGCCGGCGTCGTAGCCCAGCGCGACGTCGAGGCTGCGGACGCTACCGTGGCGGCCGATCGAGCCGCCGTGCAGAGCGCGCACGACGCAGTCGTCGCCGCGCAAGCGCAGGCCGCTGCCGCATCGGCACGGGCATCGTCGGCAACGTACGATCTTTCGCGCGCCGATCTTCGCGCGCCGTTCGACGGTGTCGTCGTCGCGATCTACGTGCAGCCGGGGCAAGTCGTCGATACGACGATGCCGATCGTCGCGATCGCCGCGAGCACGACGTCTCTCGCCACGCTCGACATTCCGGCCACCGACGTGCCGCGGATTTCGAGCGGCGACCTCGTGCATGTTACGGCGTCCGGGTGGAGGTTTGACGCGCGCATCGGCGCGGTGGCTCCGGCGGTGAACCCGGCGACGGGGCTCGCCGAGGTCAGCGTGGTCGGCATTCCGAGCGACGTTCCGCCGGGAACGCCGATCGACGCGACGGTCGTCTACGGTCGCGTTCGTGGGCTCGTCGTTCCGCAGAGCAGTCTCATTGCGGACCCGCAGAGTGGCCGGATGCTCGCATTCGTCGAATCGATCGGAAAGGACGGCACGCAAACGTTCGCCGTGCGCCACGTTGGCCTTGGCGCGTCGGACTCGCGGTTTGCGGTCGTGAGGGGATTACGCGTCGGCGAACGCGTTGCGGCGCAGGGTACGATCTTGCTGCTCGCGCCAACAGGGGGCGGAGATTGAGTTCGCGATCGATAGGGTGAAGGCGCTGGTGCGTCGTAAGGCGTTGCGCAAAGGAGATCTACGATGCTCGTTCGATTTCTCTGCGTACTCGCGCTCGCAGCCGTCGTCTCCGTCGGCGCCGTCGCCGCAAGCCAGACCTCGCGCTCGGCGGTCGCGGCACTCGTCGCGTACGAGCGCTCGCACTATCACAATACCGACGTCGAGCAACCGTTGTGCTACGTCCTCCAGACGTGGGCGCAATGCTCGTTCGGCACCGGTCACGGGAACGCCGAAGTCAACGCATGGCTGCGTTACAAGAGCGGCGTCTGGAGCTTCTTGGGTTCCGGCGGCGGCGTTACGACGGCGCAGATGCTGGAGAAGTGGTACGGAATCCCGCCGGGAATCGCGCGCGAGTTTCAGGCGAAGCAGTAACGGCGCTCGTTCTTTTGCGGCTCTAGCCGCAAGGGCTCTCGAACCAGTCGAGTCTCGAGTGGACGGTCGGAATTCCGCGCGTGCGAGCAACGTACGCGATTCGCTGGTACGAGAGCCGCCCGTGGCAGTTCTGTCTCCCCGAGACCGCGAGATAGGCCGCATAGGTGTGAAAGTGGCCCTGCGCGCAGTTCGGCGTGCAGTCGTTCGCGTGCATCGTTGCGGTTGCCGTCGCGAAAGGCGAGCCCCAGTTGCTCCAGCGGACGCCGGTCGCATAGACGCCGCCGTCGCCGCACGCGAGTACCACGGACGCCGGCCGCACCTCGAGCTTTCCAAGGCAGTTCGGGAGCGCCGCAACCGGCGTGGTGGAGGCCGCGGCCGGGACGATCATTAGGGCAATGAGGGCCGCGAGCCCGAGCAAACCGAAGGTATTTCGCATGGTGGTCCTCCTCGTGCCAGCGCTCTTCGAGAGAGTCGCTCGCTAACCTCGCACCGCGGCGTCGTACGGCGCGCAAACGCCGGGGTTGGCCCAACGATTGGTTTCGAAAACCCGTGCCGTGGTATACTTATGAATAAGCCGCATGTTCATGAAAGATAAGTTCAAGCTCAATCCGCATGCTTCACATAGCATGACCGAGTGGGAATCGTCGATCGTTACCTTGGCGGAAGCCGCTCGATTCGGTCGCATGCGCCACTGCAAGCACTGCCGGGCCGAGCATGCGTATACGGCTCGCGGCGAGGCCATGCGGGACGAACTCTATCGCGCTTGCTTAATGGGATGACTTGGGCTGCGGGCGCGATTACCGCTTCAACGCGGGGCGTTGGGCGGATCGGCACCTGCCGTTCTTGGCGTTGATCCGTCTGACTTAGTGCCGGACGACCGAACTGCACCTTCCCCTGATGCTGTCGAAGGCGTCGGCGTCAACTCCCGCAAATCCGCGCGATCCAGAATCGCAGAAGATCACTTCGTTGCAGCCGTCCCACGACTCGACTGAGTTCGCACCCGATCCGGTTATTACCGACACGCGAGCCGGAGAGCAGGACGTGCCTGCGTGCTGCCCGCCGCCGCCCGAATACGCGCTCCACGTGCCGCCGTTGACGAGCTTGAACTGCACGCCACGGACGCCTGTCGCGGGGCACTCGATCCCCGTCGGAGTGCTCGCGTTCCCTTGCTGCACCGCGCAGGCGGGAGCGGAGGCTGAAATGCCCACCGGGCCCTGACTGGCGTTGACGACGAAGCATGGCTCGTGCCCGCCGCACCCTGAGGCTTGATAGGTGAAGAAAATGTTGGCTGCGGTCGCATTCACGGTTACGACCAGGCCGGTATCGTTACGACTGACGACCACGCCGATCGGGTCAGCGGGAGCGCTGCGGCCCAACAATGCAAGCGACAGAGACGCTGCGAGAAATACAAGCACAGATAATGGCCAACGGCGTCGCACGTACGTTCCTCCTACCACAGGTCGCGGACATTTGCGGCCAGCTTTCGTTGTCGTTCCGGCTCAGGCCGCCCTTCTTTCGCGTCTACCTTTTATACGTGTCCGTAATCGTATAATTGGTGTGCCCCGGATACGAGTTGATCTCTATGTCGATTTGCGAGCCATCGCTCTTCGTGTATTGAAAAGTCCCGATCCTCCTCGTGGGATCGTCGTTCGTCTCCGTCGCTACGGTTTTAGGCGGAAGCGCGCGCCGATAAAAATTGTAAACTTTTTCGAACGAATCGGGCGTCGTGAAGGTCACCGAGGTGCCGATCACCTTCGAGTAGAGAGTCGTGTGTTGTAACCCGCCGTTGATTGGTTTTCCACCGGGGTAGATCGGAGCGCCGGCCTCCGACGCACTGACAGCGCCGGTGTTTAGGCCGGATTCGCCCGGCCCACCTGGTACGGCGCTTGCCATTCCGCGCGACGAGAAGGCGGCTACGACAATCACCGCAAGGGAGGTGGTCAAAATGCGCTTCAACATGCCCGTTGCTTGTCTTGCTTACGTTTCAAAGTCCTGCGTCGACGGGGCAGAAGTAGATTCCGTAAGGCAATTGCACTTGGGAGAAGTTTGCTGATCTCTTGGAGCCGAAACTTGGGCGGTACTGGGATTGAACCAGTGGCCTCTTCCGTGTCAAGGAAGCGCTCTCCCACTGAGCTAACCGCCCGCGTCCTTCGACGGCACCCGATTATTCGTAGTTCTGCGGCGGCCCTGCTTCAAAGGCTGCGATGGCGGAGCGCCACTCGTCGGGAACGCGAATAGAGTTGCCGTGGCGAAAGTCGTACGCGACGAGCACGGTCTTGCCGAGTGCGACCACGTAATCGTGGTCGCGGCTCCAGATCTCGTGGCTCATCTCGAACGACTTGTTGCCGACGTGCGACACCTTGCACCCGACCGTGACCTCCTCGTGGTAGCGCAGCTGCTGCCGGTACGTGAAGTCGAGCTGGGCGAGAATCATGCCGCGCTCGCCGTTGATCGGCTCCCGCATCACGCGCGTGAAGTACTCGCACCGAATGGTTTCGATCCAGCGAATGTAGGCGACGTTGTTCACGTGCTGGAGCATGTCGACGTCGGACCACGGCACGGTGAAGGTCCAGAGCAGAGGGAAGCCGCCGATCATGTTGCGCGCATTCTCCGCTGGACGTATTGGGTCCGGCAGGGGTAGGATAGCGCCTGTCCAAGACGAGGGGCTGCGCTGCTGAAAGTGGCCGGTGACGTGGGCGCGTAGCTCAGTGGGAGAGCATCCGCTTCACACGCGGGGGGTCGTTGGTTCAATCCCAACCGTGCCCACCACTGGCACCTTGGAGGTGCCGGCCGCAGAGACTGCTAATAGTCGGCTTCGGTCTGATGGCGCTGTAGCTCAGTTGGTTAGAGCGCCGCCCTGTCACGGCGGAGGTCGTGGGTTCGAGCCCCATCAGCGTCGCCAGTTTCGTCGAGCGCAGCGTGGAAGTAGCGGTGCGCTCGACGTACGCCAAGGTAGCTCAGTCGGTAGAGCACGCGCCTGAAAAGTGCGGTGTCGGCAGTTCGATTCTGCCCCTTGGCACGCCGTAGCGGGCGCCCGTTCGTCGGGCGCTCGCTCTTTGCCTAGCGAGCGAGTTCGCCCAGAACCTGGAAGAGCTTACGAAGCGCAACGACGATGGCGACGCAGGCGCCGATTGCAATGGCGATGCGCTCGATCTGCGCCTCTTTTTCGCGGTTCTCGTCGACATTCTTCATCATGGACACCGTCAGTCGAGGGTGCGGTGGAAGAACTCCACCGAGCGGCGCCACGCCGTCTCGGCGTCTTCGTGTTTGTAGTTGCCCAAGCCCTTGGGGTTGCAGAAGGCGTGCCCGGCGTCGTAGCGATAGAACTCGTACGGCACGGTACCCGCCTTGAGCTTCTCTTCTAGCGCGTCGACCATTGCAATATTGAAGAACTCGTCGTGGAGCGCCCAGTGCCCCATCAAGGGAATGCGGATCTTCGAGGGATCGCCGGCTTCGGGCGGCGGACAGCCGTAGTAGACTACCGCAGCGTCGAACTCCGGCACGTACATCGCGGCAAGGAGGGTGAGCGCTCCGCCCATGCAGTAGCCCGTGACGCCGACCTTGGCTCCACGTTGCTTCAAGAACTGTGCCGCGCCGCGCGCGTCCTGATTGGCGGCATCGCCGAAGTCCAGGCCTTGCATTAGGTGATTGGCTTCGTTGCCGGTTGCTGCGACGCGTCCGCGAAAGAGGTCGGGGACCAAGACGCTGAAACCTTCGGAGGCGAGCCGCTCCGCGGTATGCTTCATCTCGTCGTTGATGCCCCACCACTCCTCGAGCATGACGACGCCCGGGGCGGCGGGCCGGTCGGACGGCTCTGCGAGATACCCCGGCGCGCGCTTTCCGTCGGGACGCGTGAACTCGACCATCGATCCCACGAGTCGTCCTTTAGGCGATGCCTTCCTCGGCGTCCTGTCGGTCCAGGTTGGAGGCCTTGTCGTTCGTGATCCAGGCGTTGGCCGCGCGGACGCCCTCGGCTGGAACGCGCGCTTCGAACCAGCGAAGAATCTCCGCATCCGAGGCGTGCGCGCGCACCGCAGCATCGAACTCTTCGGGAGTCACTCCCCAGCGCTCCATCACGCCGCGATCCATCGAACACGGATACATGTAGTCGTGGATCGTGCCGGCCGCCGCTGCACGCCCCTTGTCGAAGACGCGCAGGAGCCAGAGCGCCTCGCCCGCGGGCTCCCGGCCTCGCCGTGGAAAGGTCTTGCCGTCGCGAAAATCAGTAGGCATGCCGCCCATAACCACCGGTGTTCGCAGCGGGTTGCCGCAGCCGAGCGGACGAATCCGCGGCCAGAGATGAGCGTACTGCGCAACGGGGATTCCTCGCGCTGGCATGCCACGATCGCGGTCCTCGTGGCCGCGGCCCTCTACGCGTTGCTGCCTCCGCGCTACACGATCGGGCCGGCGTGGATCGCCCCAATGCTGGTGCTGATCGTGCTGATTCCGCTGCTCGTCATGCGCGTTCGCGGAGCCGAATGGATACTGCAACGTGCGACGTCGATCGCTCTCATCGCGATCGTGAACTTCTTCAACGCGGCATCGGTGGTGCTGCTCGTCTACTATCTCCTCGCGGCGTCCCACCACCAAACCGGTGCGGAGCTCTTGACCGCCGGGGCGCAGATCTGGATCACGAACGTCCTCGTCTTCGCGCTATGGTACTGGGAGCTCGACGGCGGCGGACCGTACCCACGCTCGCTTCACGCCTCGGCGCGCGAGGTCGCCGACGCGGATTTTCTCTTTCCACAGATGGCCGCGATTCCCGGACAAGCTGCGTACATGAAATCCGACTGGAAGCCGCAGTTCGTCGATTACTTCTACCTTGCGTTCGTCACCGCAACCGCGCTCAGCCCTGCGGACGTTATGCCGCTCAGCCCCATGGCGAAGATGTTGATGTTGCTGGAAGGCTTGATCTCGCTCGTTACCCTGGCGCTCGTGCTGGCGCGCGCGGTCAACGTCCTTGCGTAGTCGTTCCTAGGATGGCGGGGCGAGCGGAACGAACCGAGGGAGGCCGTGGCGTGCGGGTATGATGTAATGGTAGCCTGCGACCTTCCCAAGGTTGATGCGTGGGTTCGATTCCCACTACCCGCTCGGAGTTTCGGCGACGTAGCCAAGTGGTAAGGCAGAGCTCTGCAAAAGCTCCATTCGGCAGTTCGAATCTGCCCGTCGCCTTGGACTCCCTAGAATCTTCTGCGTGCGCGTCGCCGTCGTAGGCGCGGGCGCGATCGGCGGCTTTCTGGCAGCTGCGCTCGCTCGCTCGGGCGTCTCGACGGCAGTGGTCGCGCGGGGCGAGCATCTCGACGCGATACGCGAGCGAGGCGTGCGCGTCGATAGCGATCTCGGCTCCTTCACGGCGCCGGTCGATGCTGCTGCGGATCTGCGCGATCTCGCGCCGGCAGACGCGCTGCTGTTGACCTTCAAGGCGCATCAGTGGCCGGGCTTTCTCGAACAGCTCGCGCCGTATGCCGGCGGCAGCGCGCCCATCGTAACCATGCAAAACGGCGTTCCGTTTTGGTTCGAGCGGAATCCGCCGCTCGATTCCGTCGATCCCGGTGGTCGAATCGGCGCGCTGTTCGACGACGCTCAGACGATCGGAGGCGTCGTTCACGTCTCGGGCCACGTCGCGCAGCCCGGTCACGTCGTGCAGAGCGGCGGCCTACGCTACGTTCTGGGGGAGGCGAGCGGAGAGAACGGCGAGCGCGTGGAGGAGATCGCGAGCCTGCTGCGCTGCGCAGGTCTGGTCGCAGAGGTCGACGACCGTATCCGGCGAGCGCTATGGTTCAAGCTCGTTGGGAACGCGAGCCTCAATCCCGTGAGCGCTGCAACGCACAAGACCATCGGCCAGATCGTCCGCGACCCGCTGGTTGTTGCGGAGGTGCGCGCGCTGATGTGTGAAGCGTTGCGCGTCGGGAGATCTCTCGGGCTGGTCGGCAACGTCGAAGAAGAAGCGGACGCGCGCATCGCGTACGCGTCGCGCCTCGACGACGTGAAGACGTCGATGCTGCAGGACCTTGAGGCGTGCCGGCCGCTCGAGCTCGATCCGATTCTCGGAGCTACGATCGAGCTTGCGAACCGGCACGGCATCCCGGTTCCGAGACTGCGCGCGATTGCCGAACGGCTTCACGAGCTCGCGTCGTAGGCGTTCGCGCGTGCTCGCTCGCCGCATCATTCCGTGCCTCGACATCAAGGACGGACGCGTCGTCAAAGGCGTGAACTTCGTCTCGTTGCGCGATGCGGGCGATCCGGTCGCGCTCGCGACGCTCTACGAGGGCCGCGGTGCCGACGAGCTGGTCTTTCTCGACATCACTGCGACGATCGAAGGACGCACGGCGACGCGCGAGGTCGTACGCGCGGTCGCTCGCGAGCTGTCGATTCCGTTTGCCGTCGGCGGTGGAGTCGACGGTGTGGAAGAGGTGCGGGCGCTCCTGCGTGCCGGCTGCGACAAAGTCTCGCTCAATAGCGCCGCGGTTCGCGACCCAGGCGTCCTGCACCGCGCCTCGGCGGAGTTCGGGAGTCAATGCATCGTGCTGGCGATCGACGCGCGGCAGCGTGCCGGCGGCTGGGAGGTCGTGATCGACGGTGGCCGCACGCCGACCGGGCTCGACGCCGTGAGGTGGGCGAGCGAAGCCTGCGGCGAGAGCGGCGCCGGCGAAGTGTTGCTGACGTCGATGGACCGCGATGGGACGCGCTCGGGCTACGATCTGGAGCTCACGCGCGCCGTTCGCGCGGCAGTTCCGGTGCCGGTCATCGCCTCGGGCGGCGCAGGATCGGTGGAGGACTTCGCGCGCGTCTTCATGGAGGCGGAGGCCGACGCCGCGCTTGCGGCGTCGCTCTTTCACTTCGGCGAGATCGACATTCCTCACTTGAAGGAAGCGCTGGCACTGCGCGGCATTCCCATTCGACCATGGACCTCGCAGGCCTGAAGTTCGACGATCGCGGCCTCGTACCGGTGATCGTTTCCGACGCGCGCACCGGTGACGTACTGACGCTCGCTTGGGCAAATCGCGACGCGCTCGAGCGCACCGCGCAGACGCGCGAGGCGCACTTCTTTAGCCGCAGTAGAGAGCGCTTGTGGCGTAAAGGAGAAGAGAGCGGAAATGTCCAGCACGTCGTTGAGATGATCGCGGACTGCGACGGCGATGCCGTCCTCTATCGGGTCGATCCGAGCGGCCCCGCGTGCCACACCGGCGAGCGAACGTGCTTTCATGCGCCGCTGTTGGAGCGAGAACAGGACTGCGTTACGGGCGATTTCCTCCGCGCCATCGCATACCTGCAGCGGATCCTTCGCGAACGCAAGACGTCTGCGCCGCCAGGCTCGTACGTTGCGACGCTCTACGCCGGCGGGGTCGACCGGATCGGAAAGAAGATCGGAGAAGAGGCGACCGAGGTCGTCATCGCGGCAAAGAACGACGACGACGCCGCCGTCGTGTGGGAGGCAGCGGATTTGCTCTTCCATATGCTCGTATTGCTCCAAGCGCGCAACATCTCCATCGATCGCGTCGGAGCGCACCTGCTCGAGCGTGCGCGGTAGCGAGCCGATCGCTGCGGCGACGGCGATCGGCGAGCTGGATGGCGTAGGCGAGAAGTCCGAGCGGCTCTTTCGCGAGCTCGGCATCGCGAGCGCACAAGACGTGCTCGACTATTTCCCTTTCCGCTACGACGATCTGCGCGAGCCCACGCTCGCCGTGGAGTTACGTGGCGCAGCACGCGACGAGCACGCGGAGGTCAACGCGCTCGGCCGCGTCGTCGGGGTGCGCGAGCGGCGCGCGCGCAGCCTAGAGATCGTCGAGGTACGGGCGGAGGACGAGAGCGGCGCATTCGTTGCAAAGTGGATCGGGCGGCGACGGTTCGTCGTCGGGCGCTTTCGCGAGGGGATGCGACTCTTCGTTCGCGGTCGGCTCGAGCGATCGCTCGCGGAACCAATCGTGAACGTCGGGCACTACCGTATTCTCGCGGAGGGCGAACGCTATCGCGGCGAGCTGGTCCCCATCTATCGCGCGAGCAAGGATCTGCCGACGCGCAAGATCGCGCTCGTGGTGAAGAAGAACCTTTCGCGTCTGCTGGAGATCGCCGGCGAGGACGTGGTTCCTTCCACGTTGGCGCGGGCGCGCGGCTTGCCGCCGTTGCAGGAGGCATACCGCGCCGTGCACGCGCCGCAGACCCCTGAAGAAGCAGCGCGGGCGCGAGAGCGCTTCATCTTCGCGGAGTTTCTCGTGCTCGCTGCCGGCGCGCAGCTACGGCGCGCCCGTCGCGAGCGGCAGCACGACGCGGCCGCGCTGGCGCCCCCCGCGTCTTTACTCGGCGAGCTCGAAGCAACGCTGCCGTTCGCGCTCACGGGCGCGCAGCGTCGCACGATCGCCGAGATCTGGAGCGACATGTCGCGAGACGTTCCCATGAATCGCCTCTTGCAGGGC
>DAHXOK010000021.1 GCA_027364935.1 Vulcanimicrobiota bacterium
CGCTTCCGCGGCGGGCCGGTGTACTGCGACGCCGAAGCGAGCTTCGTGCTCGAGGTCGGAACCCCGCAACGCGCACCCGCTTTCCTGCCGCGCGTCTTGGCGATGCACGGCGTTCGCGATCCCGGCGAGATGCGCGCGTATGTCGAGCGGCACGGCCTTCCGCTCGAAGCATGCGCCGCGGCGGGAGGGCGCGCGGACGTCGTCGCCGCGGCGATTGCGGCAGGAGCGAATCGCATCGCGCACTTCGGCGAGCTGCAGGCACCGCCGCTCTCCTACGCGCATGGCGGCAGGCCGCGCATCGCCGAGTTCCTTCGCATCGTCACCCAGGGTACGGCGTGAGCGAGATTCCCGGCCCGCGTTCGCGCGCGCTACGCGCACGCTTGGCCATGCAGGAGTCGCGCAACGTGACGTATCTCGCCGACGATTTCCCCGTCTTCTGGGAATCGGCGAGCCGCGCGACCGTTACTGACGTCGACGGAAATCGTTACATCGATCTGACGGCGGCATTCGGCGTTGCGGCGGTCGGCCACGCAAACCCGGCGGTCGCGGCAGCACTCGCCGAACAAGCGCAGCGCTTGATCCACGGCATGGGCGACGTCCATCCCACCGAAGTGCGAGTGCACCTGCTGGAGCGGCTGGCGCAAATCGTGCCGCGAGGACTCGAGCGCACGTTCCTCGCGACGACCGGGTCGGAAGCGATCGAAGCGGCGATGAAGACCGCGATCCTCGCCACTGGGAAATCGGAGTTCGCCGCGTTCGCAGGCGCATATCACGGGCTCTCGCTGGGAGCGCTTGCGCTCTGCGGCATCGAGAAGTTTCGCCAGCCCTTCGCCGCAGCGTTACCGCGGAAACCGCTCCTTCTCGGATTTCCGCACGCAACGATGCCTGTCGGGGATGCGCTCGATGCGGCACGCGCGACGTTGAAGGCGCACGAAAGCGTCGCCGCACTCTTCGTGGAACCGATTCAAGCGCGCGGTGGGTGCATCGTTCCGCCGCACGGCTACCTTCGTGGCCTGCGTGCGATCTGCGAGGAGCTCGGCGTGCTGCTCGTCTTCGACGAAATTTACACCGGCTTCGGACGCACGGGCGAATGGTTTGCCTGCAACTACGAGAGCGTCATGCCGGATCTCTTCTGCATCGGCAAGGCCATGGGCGGCGGCTTTCCTATCAGCGCGCTCGTCGGGACTGCTGCAGCGATGGATGCGTGGCCGGCGTCCAGCGGCGAGGCGTTGCACACGTCGACATATCTCGGAAATCCTCTTGGGTGCGCGGCTGCAATCGCGACGATCGAGCAGATCGAACGACTCGGACTTCCGGCGCGCGCGAAGCGGCTCGGGAGCGAACTCGCGCCGCGACTCACTGCGATCGCGCAGACACGCGGCGTCGTCGACGTTCGCGGTCGCGGCTTGATGTGGGGGATCGAACTGCGCGATCCCGCGCACGCGGAGCGTGCCGTACGGGCAGCACTCGGACGCGGTGTGATCGTGCTTCAAGCCGGCCCGCGGGGCGAAGTGCTCTCCGTGACGCCGCCGCTCGTCATCCCGGAGAACGAGCTCGAGCGAGGTATGGCGGCGCTGCGCGATGCAATCTCGCAGAGCTTTTGAGTCAACGATACGGAAGCGCCGCGCGCCAGCGCGGCAGTCGAAGGATCAGAATGACAAATGCCGGGTACAGGATGACATGGGCGCGGCGCGGGTAATAGAGCCATCATGAGTGAGCGTCTACGCACTGGAATCGTCGGAGCGGGGTTCGGCGTCAAAGCACATCTCCCAGCCCTCCTCGCACACGAACGGTACGAGGTCGTCGCGCTCGCGTCGCCTTCTTCTGCCGCCGCAATAGCGAAGGAGCGCGGGATCCCGCACGCGTTCGCGTCGTGCACCGAGATGGTGCGGGACTGCGAGCTCGACGCCGTCACGGTAGCGTCACCACCGTTCGCGCATCGCGAGGCCGTCCTCGCGGCACTCGCTGCCGGAAAGCACGTACTCTGCGAGAAGCCTTTCGCGCTTAACCTGTCGCACGCCGAAGAGATGCTTTCCGCGTCGCAGCGGGCCGGCACCGCATGCGGGCTCGCACACGAGTTCCGTTGGATTCCAGCGCGGCAAGCGATCAAAGAGCTCATCGTCAACGGTCACGTGAAACCGCTGCGCGAGATCGAAATCGCGCAGCTTAGCACGTTCCTGCGCATGGACGGGACCCGCGAGCGTGGATGGTGGTTCGATCGTAATCGGGGCGGCGGAATCGCGGGTGCATTACTTTCGCACGTCATCGACATGGCGAGTTGGCTCGCCGCACGGTCGCCGCAGCGCACGACCGGATTCCTACGCACGGCAAATCCGCACCGGCACGACGCCAAGGGTGAGTTCGTCTCCAGCGTAGACGACGGCGCCTTCGCGCTCGTCGACTACGGCGACGGACTCGTCGCCCGCCTCTGCGTCGACGCGACCGTGGCGCAGTCCTCGTTCACGCTCGCCGTGCACGCGGAGAACCGCACCGCCGTCGAGAGCGGGCCGAGTGCCGTCGAGACGACGCTCTACGCCGTCGACGAACGCGAAACGTCGGAGCTGCAGTGCAAGCCATCGCCGTACGCGCGCTTCTCGAGCGTGCAACCGAACGTGCCGTATCTCATGGAGCTCTACGACGCGTTCGCCACCGCCATCGCCGGCAAAGAGAGCGCCCTTCCGACGTTCGCCGAGGCGGTCGAGACACAGAAGGTCCTCGCCGCCATCGGCTTTAGCGTCTAGAAAATTCCGTTACGGCAAGCTCGGATCGTTGAGCGCCTTCGCCATCGCGCGGTAGACGTTCAGGCGCCCACATCCCTCGTGCGGATCGCTGATGTCGTCCGCGGTCGTGCAGAGTAGCTGCTTCATTGCAGATGCCGACTGATAGGTCGGGTTCACCGATAGGATGAGCGCGGCAGCGCCGGCCACGTGCGGCGTCGCCATCGACGTTCCGGCAATCAAAATCCGGCAGTCCGTAGTACCCGCATCCGTCGGGTAGTCGCCCTTGCACGCTCCCGCATCGCTCGCAGCCCAAGGTGTCGAAGTCCAGATGTTCTCGATCCAGTGCAGGTCGTCACTATCGGTCTGACCGGAACCGTCACCGCCCGGTGCCACGATGCCCCACGCGGTCGCGCTCCGAGCGGCCGCTGCGGGCGAGCCGTACTGGGAGTACGACGGCACGTACTCGACCGGGCTCGCGGAGGTCCCGCCGGCGTTGCCGCCTGTCGGACTCGTGCCGTTCGGGGTGCCGTCGTCGAGCGAGGTCGCGCCCACCGCGATGACACCTGGATCGCAGGCCGGCGCATCGATGCCGGAACCGCCCGCGTTTCCACTCGCCGCGACGACGATCGCGCCGGCGGCGATCGCGTTTGCGACCGCAGTGCTCTCCGGCGGCGAGTCGGGACACGTGCCTCCGAGGCTCATGCTAATGACGTTGACGTGTTGCGCGACGGCGTCGTTTATCGCCGATGCGATGTCTTGTAGCGTCGCGCTGCATTGCGGATCGACGGTGTTGGGATTGCTGCAGTTGTTGTCCGGTACCGGAAAGACTCGATACCCGTAGATCACGACGTTGCCGCCCGCGCCGGAGAAGCCGAGCGCGTTGCCCGTATCGGCTGCGGCGATTCCCGCCGTATCCGTGCCGTGCCCTTGCGGATCCGTCGTGAAGTCCGACCTCGACTGCACGTTCGAAGGATCCGTGATGTAGCACCTTTGATACGTGACCTTGGAGTGCAACTCCGGGTGGCCCGTATCTTGACCTGTGTCGATGACGGCGATCGAGACCGCCGACGATCCAAGAGCGTTGGCATTACTAACGGTGCTGCCGTTAGCCGGGCTCGGCTGGCTATATTCGAACGCGTAATCGAGGCCAATCGCGTGCATGTCCCACTGCCCGGGAACGTCGTTGCTCTCGTAATACGGCGGATCGTTGTTCGTCGGCGGAGGCGCGGTCGCGCTCGGCGTGGGAGCGACCGTCACGGCGAAGCCGTCGAAGTAGGGATCGTTTGGAAAGTAACGCGCGTTGACCGTCAGCGGGTAACGGCGCGCGCTCGCATCGTTTACGCTCACGACGCCCGGCGCGGAGCGCATCTGCGCGATCGCGGAGTCGACCAGCGAGGGAGGAACGGAGATCATCCGCGTCACGAGGCCGACGTGCGAGAAATCCAACGACCGCACGAAGGTCGCGCCGACGGCCTGCTCGCGCGCCGCGATCGCTGTTTGGTTTGCAAGAGCGACACTGCGATTGTACGTGACCGCGATCATGCCGGAGGGCTTCGCCACACGTGGAAGCGCCGCGCGCGACACCGGATACCGTGCTAGGGCTTCTTGCGCACCGCCGCCCACGCCAACCGACGTCGCACTGTCGGCGGTCGGACATACGAACGCGGTGTTCGGGGGCGGGGGGGGCGGTGGTCCGCCTCCGCCGCCGGGAGGAGTGCCGCCGCCGCCGCTTCCGCCGCAGGCCGAGAGTAGTGACACGACGGCTGCAACGGCCATTGTCCTGACAACGAAGCGGCGGTGGTGCATGAAAGATACAGCTCCTTGCGCGGATGGCGCTTGCGGCAGTTACGACGGAAGCGCGGCAGCTTCCCCGCCAGCCAGTATTCCCCACATCAAGCCGAGTAAGGCCTGGGTCGCTCGGACTTGGATCTCTTCGCGATCGCCCGGCACCCTCAGCGAGACGGCCCGGCCACCGCCGGGCCATTCCAAGGCGAGCCAGACCAAGCCCACGGGCTTCTCCGGCGAGCCTCCCGTCGGGCCCGCGATCCCGGTCGTCGCGACGCCCACCTCCGCCGAAAAGGCGCGCCTCGCGCCCTGCGCCATCGCGCGCGCCGTCTCTTCGCTCACGGCGCCATTTCGCGCGAGCGTCTCCGACTCAACGCCCAGCAGCACACGCTTCGCCTCGTTCCCGTAGGCAACGATGCCGCCGGCGAAGCTTTGCGACGCGCCCGCGACTGCGGTGAGCGCCGCGGCCACGCGGCCGCCGGTGCACGACTCTGCCACCGCAAGCCGCCAACCGCGCTCGCGCAGCTGCGCGAGAATCGTCTGCGCGAGCGTCTCCTCATCGGCGCCGCAGACGTGGCCGCGCAGGCGCGAACGGATCTCCTCTTCGAGTGGCGCGACCATCGCGCGCGCCGCTTCCTCAGTACGCGCCTTCGCCATGATCTTCACGTCGCACGCGCCCACGTGCGCGAGCACCGCAACCTTCGGGTTCTCGCCCGCGCGAAAGAGATCGTCGATGCGATGGTCGATCTCCGATTCGCCCAGGCCGACGACGTGCAGCACGCGCGTCGCGATGGGCTCTAGGTCGCCGAAGCGCTCGCGCAGACGCGGCACGAGCTGCTCGTCGAGCATCGGCTTCATCTCGTGCGGAACGCCCGGAAGCGACGCGACGAACTTTCCGTCGTTCGTCCAGGCGATGAAGCCCGGCGCCGTTCCGCGCGCGTTCTCGAGCACCGTGCTGCCGCGCGGCAGATCCGCTTCCTTGCGATTGTTCTCGCGCATCGGACGCGAGATCGAGGCGAAGAACGTCTCTATGCGCGCGACTGTCGGCGCGTGACGCTCGCACTCGATCCCGAGCGCGTCGCAGACGGCCTCCTTCGTGAGATCGTCCACGGTCGGGCCGAGGCCGCCGGTGGTCACGACGCCGTCCGCGCGCGCGAGGGCGCCGGCGATCGTCGCGGCGATGCGCGCGCGATTGTCGCCGACGGCGTGCGTCGCGTAGACGTCGACGCCGGCATCGGCCAACGTCTGGGCGATCCAGGGCGTGTTCGTATCGACGAGCTGCCCAAGAAGCAGCTCGGTTCCAACCGCGACGATCTCGATGCTCGGCATATCGCGTGAGCTTCGACCCGGGACGCCCGATCCTCCACGTTTCGAATACCGGGCTTGCGCCGGCGCCCGTTATCGCTCCAGGGGCTTCTTCTCAACGGGTTCGGGTGACGTCCATCCCGGGTACGTGAAGCGGATATCCGCTTCGAAGCCGGCTGCGTTGTCGATTGCGGCTTTGCGGCGCAACTCCGATTCTTCGTGTAGCGGGTGTTCCGCGCGCATCTGCTCGCGGCGCTCGGCGAGGGTCGCGATGAAGCGTTCGAAGGTCGAATCCATCGCGCGCTGCAGCGCGTTCTTCAACACCTTGCCGACGCGCGGCGCGAGGCCAGCCGTCGAGATCGCGATACGCACCGGCCCGGCCTTCGCAATCGCCGCCATCGCAACGAACCCGTACTTCGGCTGATCGATGCAACACAGCAGCGTACGGTGCTTGTCGGCGAGCGCGCGCAATCGCTTTGAAAGCGCTTCGTCCTGCGGCGTCGAGATCACGAAGAAGGCTTGGGCGACGTCGTCTTCTTTGACGTCTGCACCGTCGCAGATGCGCTGCACCTGCGCGCCCGCTTCTTCGAGTGCCGCGGATTTCTCGATCGCCTCGCGATCATCCGCGGCGCCGACGACGAGGCATCGCCTTCCGGCGAGATTGAGGCTGACGGGAAAGAAGATTCTCAATAGTCTACCGGACGCAGGTAGAACTCGTTGATGGCCGTGTTCGACAGCATCGCCGTCGTCGGCAAGTGGCGCTTCCAATGCGTGCCGTCGACGCGACGGCGAACAAGGCTGACTTCCTGCGCCGTGAAGCCGCGCTCGACGAGCTGTTCGTCGGAGTATCCCAAGAGGATCCGCGAGAGAATCGCGTCGGCACGAACGTACGTAATGCCGAGATCGGCTTCGTCGGTCTGATTCGCCTCGAGGTCGGCGCTCGGCGCCTTCTCGATCAGCAGCTTGGGAACACCGAGATAGCGCGCCAGCTCCCACACTTGCGTTTTGAACAGATCCCCGATGGGATTGACCGGCGGTGCGTCGTCGGCGTGCCACGTGAAATAGCCCAACATCCGCTCCGTCTTGTTGCCCGTGCCGACGGGCAACGCATCGAGCTTGGCCGATTGGTCGAACAGCACGACCATTCGCACGCGCGCCATGACGTTGCCGCGCCGCCGCGCATCGGCATCGGGTTCGTGACGAAGATAGCCGTCGACGGCGCCGGTGATGTCGATGGTGCGCGCCTCGATGCCGAGCTCGCCGATGACGAGCTGCGCGTCGTCGAGGCTCGCAGAACTCGAGGTTGCGTACGGCATCCGGATCGCGTACACGTTACGCGGGCCGAGCGCGCGCGCGCAGAGATACGCCGTCACGGCGGAATCGACGCCGCCGGAGAGCCCGATCACGGCACGATCCATGCGCCGTCGCACCCGTAGCTCGTCGCGGAGAAACGCGACGAGCCACTGCGTCGCCACGGCGGGATCGATTGGCGGCGGATCGCACGAGAGTGCAGCAGCTTCGATGACGCGGTACGTCATTCAATCACCATACATCCTTCGACAAGCTCAGGATGACACCTTAGCGCCTTTAGTCCTGAGCTCCGCGCGCCAGTGCGGCAGTCGAAGGACGAGGATGGCACGTCAGCTAGGTCACGAGCCCTCACGGCGCATCGTCGCGACGCCGCGGGAGCGGGAGCTCGTCGTCGAGGAGCAGATCCGCAAGGACGGCTTCCAGATCGCCCAGGAGTGGAAGCGACGCCCGCGCCAGGTCGATCTCGCGCAGATCCAAGTCCGCGAGGAGAATGCACGGCTCCGTTGCCGGCGCGCTGACGAGCAGCTCGCCGCGCGGATCGATCGCGCACGACGAGCCCGTCATTCCCTTGCCGCCTTCGAAGCCCGTGAGGCCCGCGTAGAGGATGAAGAGTCCGTGCTCCGCCGCGGTAATCGTGAGAATCTCTCGCCAGCGAAGAATCGAGCCGAGCTCGCCCGGCGACTCGATGCCGCGTCCGGGTGCGGCGCTGGGCACGACGAGAATGCGCGCGCCTTTGATCGCGGCGATCGTAGGCACGATCGCGTGCCACACGTCCTCGCAGATGAGCAACGCCATGGTTCCGAAGCGCGTCGCAAACGTCTGCAGCCTGCGGCCGCGCGAGAGAAAGCGCTCTTCATCGAAGACGCCGTACGTCGGCAGGAACATCTTACGGTGCACGTGTACGGTTCGCGCCTCGCCTCGCTCGATCTCCAGATAGATCGCGCTGTTGTAATACGTGCCCTCGTCGTTCTCGAAGAAGCCGCAGACGAGGTCGACGCGGCGATCGCCGCAGGCGGCCTTCCACGCCCGCGTGAGATCGCCGGCAAAGCGCTGTGCCGACAGCGCAACCTCGTAGACGGCACCTTCCAGAAAGTATCCGCTGAGCGCCGCCTCCGGTAACACGACGAGGTCGACGTTCTTCGCGATCTGCGCGAAGACGCTCTGCACGGCGGCGAGATTCTCGGCGTAACGTCCTTTGAGTGGCTTGGTTTGGACGAGAGCGACGTGCAGGTGCTGCGCCGTCGCGGTCAAATTACGCGGAGGTTCCACTCGTCGCGACTTCCATCTGCACGTCACCCGGCGCCTTCATCCCGAGCTGCGCCGCGCAGAACTCGGCGGGGTACGTCCAAATCTCGGCGAGCGTCGGGTGAAGGTGCGGGATCCGCATGAACTCGTGCACGGTCGCACGATAGTGCATCGCCACGATCGCCTCGGGGGTGAGCTGCGAGCCTTGGGCGCCGACGACCGTCGCGCCGAGAATCTCGCCGCTCTGCGCGTCGGCGGCGATCTTCACGAAGCCCTTCGTCTTGCCGAGGCACATCGCTTTGCCGTGCTCCGCGAAATCGTACCGGCCGACGACGTATGCAGTCCGTTCCGCCTTCAAGCTCTTCTCGCTCTTCCCCACGCACGCGACCTGAGGATCGCAGAAAATCGTGTGCGCCGAGAAGATGCGGTAGTCGGCCTTTTCGTCACCATCGAGGATCGCGTTGCGCGCGGCGATCTCGCCTTGATAGATCGCGACGTGCACGAGGAGAAACTCCGCGGTCACGTCGCCGATGGCAAAAATGTTGCGCACGTTCGAGCGCAGCGTTGCGTCGATCTCGACGCCGCGTAGCGGGCCGTACCGCACGCCGGCCGCCTCCAGTTTCAGGCCTTCGACGTTCGGAACCCGTCCGAGCGCGTAGAAAATCTCTTCCGCAGCGAAAGAGCGTTCCACGTCACCGACGACGACGTTCACGACCTTCTCCGCGCCGCGACGCTCGACGCTCACCAGCCGCGCGCCTTTGACGATCTCGATGCCTTCCTCGCGATACGCCGATTCGAGCGTCTCGCTCACGTCTTCGTCGGAGTGACTCAAGAGCGCGCTGCGAACGATCATCGTCGTGCGCGCGCCCATGCGCGAAAGAAACTGGCCGAGCTCACACGCGGTGTAGCCACCACCGAGCACGATAACCGACTTTGGAATCTTCTCGAGCTCGAGCACCGCGTCACTGTCCAGATACCCAACGTCCGCTAAACCCGGTACCGCCGCAGGCGCGACGACGCTTCCCGTCGCGACCACGAAAGACTTCGCTCGCAGAATCGTGTGGCATCCTTCGACAGGCTCAGGATGACACACCGATGCGTCGCTCGCATGATGACACCCGGATACGTCGCTCGCATGATGACACCCGGATACGTCGCTCGCATGATGGCATACCCTGAGCTCGTGCGCGGACAAGAACGACGCCGAGCCTTCGTACAGCGGAAACGTACCGATGCCCTCGATGCGATACTCCGCGAACGATCGTACGAGACCGCGCTTGCGAGCGGCGATGAACGGCATGTCGTACGTCGCGCCGCCGGCATCGATGCCGAGCGTGCGCGCCTCGCGTGCGTCGTAGAGCGCGTCCGACGACGCGAGCAGTGCTTTGCTCGGCATGCACCCACGTAGGATGCAGAGCCCCCCAAGCGGCCCTTTGTCCACGAGCGCGACGCTCGCTCCGAGTTCGCGCGCCGTGCGCGCGGCGGCGTAGCCGCCGGAGCCGGCGCCAACGATGACGAGATCGTAGGAATGCTCCGTCATCGTTCCGACAAGAGATGCGTCGATTCGATGAAGCGCACGATGCCGCCGGATTGCACCAAGATCGAGTGCGTTTGCACGTGCCCTTCGAAGAAGCGGACGCCGTGGACGAGATCGCCGTCGGTGATGCCGGTCGCACAGAAGAGCGCATCGCCTTTGACGAGATCGTCGAGCGTCAGCAAGCGCGAAAGATCCCCAAACCCCATCGCCTTCGCACGTTCGGCTTCTTGCGGATTACGGGGCTGCAGGCGCGCCAGAAAGTTTCCACCCAGGCACTTGATGGCGACCGCGGCGAGCACGCCCTCCGGCGCGCCGCCGACGCCCATCGCGACGTGAATGCCCGTCGACGGAAGCGCTGTTGCGATGCACGCGTCGACGTCGCCGTCGGAGATCAGCCGAATGCGCGCACCGGCAGCGCGAACCTCGAAGATCAAGTCCTGATGGCGGGGACGGTCCAAAATAACGACGCAGATTTCGCCAATCGGCTTGTCGAGCGCGCGCGACACCGCTTGGAGGTTCTCTGCAACGGGCGCGTCCAGGTCCACGAACGGCGCCGCTTTCGGGCCGACCGCAAGCTTCGTCATGTACGAGTCCGGCGCGTGAAGCAGCGCTCCGCGATCTGCGACGGCGAGCACGGCGATAGAGTTCGGCAGGCCGTTGGCAACGAGGTTGGTCCCTTCGATCGGGTCCACCGCGATGTCCACCTCGTACCCGCCGCGTCCGAGCCGCTCGCCGATATAGAGCATCGGCGCCTCGTCGCGCTCGCCTTCGCCGATCACGACGCGTCCCGCGATGCTCATGCCGTTCAGGCGCTCGCGCATCTCCTCGACGGCGGCGCCGTCGGCAATGTTGCGCTCGCCACGCCCCATCCAGCGCGAAGCCGCGATCGCCGCGCTCTCCGTCACCTTCACGAAGTCGAGCGAGTTAATCATATGCCTCCTGGCTACAAGGGAAGCGGCACTTTCCCTTTTAAAGGAAGAGGCTCGTGTCTGCCGATATCCGTTCGCGCTCTTCGCACACGCGCTCGCTCGACTTCGGAGAGATCTACGTGGGCCCGCTCGCGGCGCTCGTGGTTCTGCTCGCCGGAGCCACGCTCGGCTTCTTCTTCTGGTACGGTGCGATCGTCCCGGCGCACAGCACTACTCTGAGCGAGCTCGGCCTGCTCGTTGCGGTGCCGATCGGAGCGTTCCTCGCGTACGTGACCTGGCGCGGATACGGACGGTACTTCTCGCGCCGCGCCGGCATCAAGCTCGCGCACAGCCTCCGGTACGACGCCATCACGTGGCTGCCGATCTTCGCGCTCTGGCTTTCGTTCGTCTTTACGCCGTACGTCGCCAGCAGCAGCCGTCTCTTCGCGATTGCCATCGCGCTGTTCTGCATCGGCAAAGTGCTCATCGCCGCGCGCTTCAACCAAACGGTGCGCCAAGTGCTCGTCGATTTTCTCGTCTCCCGCGCAGCCATCATCGTGATCGCCGAGCTCGCGGCGGTCATCATCGGCCAGCGCCCGGGCCCGCACGTGCAAGAGTCGCGTCACGCGCTGCTCGCCGTCTGGGGACGTTGGGACGCCGTGCACTATCTCAGAATCGCGGCACAAGGGTACCACGGTATCGAAGCAGCGTTCTTCCCCCTCTATCCGCTCATGATCCACATCCTGGGCTCCTTCACCGGCAACGATCTCATCGCCGGACTCTTGATCTCCAACGC
Source organism: Vulcanimicrobiota bacterium (assembly GCA_027364935.1). Taxonomy (GTDB): domain Bacteria; phylum Vulcanimicrobiota; class Vulcanimicrobiia; order Vulcanimicrobiales; family Vulcanimicrobiaceae; genus Tyrphobacter. Next base: position 11,608 of record DAHXOK010000021.1, read on the forward strand.
GGCGTTTTTCTTCGGCTTGCTCTTTCTCTACAAGTTGCTCGAGCACGAGTTCGACCGCGTCGTCGCACGCCGCGCGATCTTCTACGTCTCGATCTTTCCGATGGCGGTCTACTTTTCGGCGGTGTACACCGAGTCGCTCTTCTTCTTCCTCACCGTCGCCTCGTTCTATTACATGCGTTCGCAGCGGTGGTGGATGGCGGCGCTTCTCGGGTTCTTCGCCGCGCTCACGCGCGCCGAGGGACTGCTTCTCGTCGTTCCGTTTGCCATCGAATGGCTCGCACGTTATCGCAGCGAACCGCTACGCGGGCTGCGCGACGCGGCTGCAGGCTTGCTCATCCCCTTCGGGCTCAGCCTCTATATGGCGTATCTTTGGGTGCTGCGCGGCGACGCGCTCTACTTCTCGCACGTGCAAGCGCACTGGGGACGACAGGCGGCGCCACCGTGGGTCAGCGTCATCAACTCCGTTTACCACATGTTCCACGCGACGGCCGGACAGACCGTGGCCAACCAAGCGTTGGAGCTCGGATTCACGGCGCTCATGATCTTCGTGCTGCTCTTCGGATGGCGACGCCTGCGACTCTCGTACACGGCATACATGGCGCTCTCGGTGCTCGCACCGATGTGCACTGCCAGTTTGATGTCGATGCCGCGCTTCGGCCTCGTGCTCTTCCCGATGTTCGCAATCCTCGCGCGATGGGGCGATCGGCCGTGGGCAAACAACCTCATCGTGGCCTTCTCCCTGCCGCTCCTCGGCCTCTTTACCGTGCTCTTCGCGAATTGGTACTGGGTTGCGTGAGGTGATCGCGTCGCTCGGCCGGCGCCGCGGCATGCGCCAGTTTCTGAAGTTCTCCGTCGTCGGCGCATCGGGTTTGGCGGTGAACCTCATCGTCTTTACCGTGCTCCAGCACTTCGATCCGCACCACGCCCAGCTGCTCCACTACGACGCGCTCTACACCATCGGGTTTTTCAGCGGCGGTGCATCGAATTACTATTTCAACCGCGTATGGACGTTTCGATCGACCGGGCACGCGTTGCGCGAGGGTGCGCAGTTCCTCACGGTCTCGGCAGTCGCGTGGCTCGTCGGCCTCGTCGTCTCGTACCTCTGCGCTCCCGCGCTCGGGCACGGTCACAAGCTATGGCTCGTGGCGACGGCAGCGGGAATCCTCGTCAACTTCTTTCTGAATAAGTATTGGACGTTCAGGCACGTTGCCTAAGCTCGCTTTGCCCATGCGGAGCCTCGGAACCGCTCGTCGCTCGTCGTCCATGACTCGCTTCTGCTGCGCGGCCTCCGAGCTCCCGACATCCAGGTTTGCGCTCGCGGTATGGAGCTAGAGACCCGCATGCAGCGAGCGTGGCCATGGGTGATGGGGGCGATTCTCTTGCTCGCCCTCGCTTTGCGGTTGCAACACGTTCACGATCCGTTGCTCGATCATCCGAACTGGCGACAGGGTGACACGGCCTCGATCGCGCGCAACTTCGCGCAGTTGCAGTACAACATACTCTACCCGCAGACCGATTACGACGGGCCGCCTCCCAACTACGTGGAGCTCGAGCTCCAGATTCTGCCGTTCTTGGCGGCGACGCTCTACAAGACGTTCGGCGTGCACGAGATCTTCGGGCGCTTGCTCTCGATTGCGTTCTCGCTGGGCACCATTTTTGTCGTCGGCCTCTTCGCCCAGCGGCTCTACGCGAGCGCGCTTGCCGGTCTTGCGGCTGCGGCGCTCTACGCGGTCTTTCCCGGAAGCATCTACTACGGCCGTACCTTCACGCCGGACGGCGCGATGGCGTTCTTTCTCACCGCGGCACTCTACGCGTCGTTTCGGTTCTTGACCGAGGACGCGCGCCTCGCGCCGCGGCCGCTCGCGCGCGCGGCGGCACTCCTCACCTTTGCCTACCTTGCGAAGCCCGTCGCCGTGCTCGCGGTCGTTCCCCTCACGAAGATGATGTGGGAGCGCGCGCGCGCCGGGCGTGTCTGGCGTGCGACCGCCTACGCCGTGCTGCTCCTCGTTCCGCTGTTGATTCTCTGGCTCTACGATCGCACCGTTGCGGCGCACGCCGAGTGGCATTGGGCGAGCGGCATCACGCGCCTCCACGTGCTTCCCGCGCTCGCTGCGGCGTTTACGAGCCTACACGGCTTCGCGCACAAGGTCCGCCTCTTCTTCGGTACGCTCGGCTTATTGCGCGTGACGATGCTCGGCACGGCGGGTTTTGCGCTTACTGCGCTCGCCTGCATCGCGATCCCGTGGACGCGCCCGCGCAGTCCACTGCTCGTGTGGGGATGGCTCGCCGGGGGCCTGCTCTACGCGTTCGTCGTCGTCACCGTCGAGCGCGTCGACTACTACCTCATCCCGCTGCTTCCCCTAGCGGCGCTCGTCATCGGTGGGGCGGTCGCGCGGCTTGCGGAACTTTCGCGCCCCTCGATCGCGAGCGCCGTCGCGGTAGCGTCGGCATTGGCGGTTCTGCTTCAGGGTCACGGGGCAATCGCGCACTACTACCACTACGATCGCACCGCGTATGCCGATGCGGTGCTCGTCGCGCACGCGCTGCCGCGCAACGCGCTCGTCGTCATGGGACATTATGGCCCCGACGTGCTCTACTACATCGGCCGTTTCGGTTGGGAGGAAGATCCGCTGTTATGGACGCCCTTCGACGAGGAAAGCGCGATCCGCAAAGGCGCCCGCTACTACATCTCGGTCGAAGACAACCGCTTGCGACGTAACGCCGATCTTTGCGCGTGGCTCTCGCGTTTCCCGGTGACGCGCATCGGCACGTGGCCCGTGTACGAGACCGATCCCGCGCTCGCGTCGCGCGGTGCCAAGGCGTTCTGGGATGCCTTCCGCATCGCGGAGCGACGCGGCCACGGCCGGGCCTTCCTCGACGCACGTCACGCGTGCCGCCCTTCGACAAGCTCAGGATGACACCGTACCGCCTTTACTCCTGAGGCACGGCGATAGCACGTGTCATGCTGAGCCTGGCGATAGCACGTGTCACGCTGAGCCCGGCGACAGCGCGAAGCCTCAGCCGGAAACCGACACTCCAGCGCCGAAGGGCTCGGCATTCTCGCGGGCGCGCGCTGGCTCGTGTGCGTTTTCGTCGACGGAAACGTCGGGACGTTGAAAGCGACGGCTCGTTACGGCAGCGGTAGGAGCGATCCGCCGGTGGCTGGCAGCTGCGACGGCTGCGGGCCACCGGTCTGGACGAGCTGGCGGTACGCGATGAGCCGGTTCGTCAGGTGCGCGACTTCCAGCTGTAGTTCGTAGCTCTGTTTGATCGCCGACGTGAGATCGGTGACGTCGTACGTGTAGCCGAACCGGCGCAAACGCTTGACGAGCAGCGTGTTCGCTTCGTTCAAGCGCGCGTAGCTGAGCTGCAGCTCTTGGCCGGCGCGCTGGTACGTCGGATAGTTCGAGATCACGATCTCCTGCTTGAGCTTCGCGTCGTCGATCTGACTCTTCAGCGCCTCGAGGCGCACGCTCAACGGATCGACGCGCAGACCCTGCGCGATCGTCGCCAGCGCCGCGTCGAAGTGCCCGTGCGCGTACTGCAGCTGTGCCTGGTCGGCCGCCGCCTCCACGAAGCCGCTCTGCGCGCGCAGGTCGTGCGGATCCACGCGTAGCGCGAGCGAGTACGCGATGACTGCGTCGGACGGGTTGCTATCGGAGAGGGCGACATCGCCTTGATGGACGCGCGTGTCGACGATCCACCGCTCGATCGATCCGGCGCAACCGGTCAGCAGCAGCACCGCAACGAGCGCGAGAACGAACAATTTCTTATCGGCCATGATTCACCAAATGAGCGACGGTTTTTATCGCTTCCGCGGAGGGCCATAGGATCAACTGCGAGAGCACCCAGCCGATGACGGCCGTCAGTGCCAAATAGAAGACCATCGCCTTGACGTCTTCGTGAGGACGCTCGCCCTTTACCGCCTCGTCCACGATGATCGACGACGTCGGGTCGACGAAGAACGTGAAGGCCACGGTCCCAATCCCGTTGATGAGGCCAGAGGTTCCGATCGCCGTTCTGGCGACCGCCGGAGCGAGCACGCTCGCGTAGTACGCGGCGACGACGCCGATGGCGTAGATGCCGGTGACCACGACGTTGAAAACGAGCAGGCGTTTGGGAACGCGGCGCGGCGAGAAGCTCACGAGCTCCTTAAACGCCGGGAGCCTGACGTGCCGCAGCACGTCGACGATGACGCGCGGGTAGAAGAGCCGGATGAGCGAGTGCGGGAGCGAGCGCGTACGCTCGAACGAACGCACGCCGCGCACGTACATGTATGTGAACATCGGCAACAGCAGGCCGCCGATCACCGTTCCCACCGTTCCCGAAAGAATGATGAGGCGAAGCTGCAGCTCGAACGTGTGCTGGATGCCGGGGACTGCGGCAAGCGGCGCGGTCTTCACCGCATTACCGGCGTGGTCGGCGAGCGGCCCGAGCATGAGCGTGTAGACCATGGTCGCAAGCCGGCTCGCGGTCACGAAGAGGTTGAAGAGGGAGATCGAGGTCGCGACGCGGCCGGTGCGCACGCCCGCGAGGCGCGCCGCATAGGCGCCGATCTGAATCGCTTGGATGACGACGTTGATTGCGAGTGCGACGTAGAGCTGCCAGGTCCAGAATGGCAGCGCAGACGCGCTATGCGGCAAAGGGATGCCAATCGAGAACGTCCTCGTCCACCGGGCCGAGCACGCACAGGCCGATGCGACCGTCCGCGAGCAGGTCGCACGCGAGCGCCTGTACTTGCTCGCACGTTACCGCGTCGACGCGTTCCTCCACCTCCTCCGGCGTCAGCTCGCGGCCCAAGGCGAACTCATTGCGCCCCAAGCGAATCATGCGGCTCGACGTCGCCTCGAGCGAGAGTGTCAAGCTTCCCTTGATGTGCTCCTTTGCGCGCGAGAGCTCGTCCGCGCCGACGGCAACGTCGCGTATCTTCGCGAACTCTTGCGAGATGACGTCGATACACGTCCGCACGTTCTCCGGCGATGTTCCCGCGTAGGCTCCAAAGAGACCCGTCTCGCGGTACGCCGCTTGGAACGAGTAGACCGAATAGACGAGGCCGCGCTTCTCGCGCACTTCTTGAAACAGGCGACTCGACATCCCGCCGCCGAGCAGCGTGTCGAGCACGGCGAGCTGATAGCGGCGCTCGTCCCGAACGCTCAGGCTCTGAGCGCCGATGACCAGATGCGCCTGCTCCGTGTCCTTGTGCTTGAAATACGTCGTCGGCGCGGCTTGCGGCGACTCGGAACGCACCGGGGGACACGAACCGCCGAAGTCGTCGAAACATTCGGCGACGAGCGCGACGAACGCGTCGTGGTCGACGTTGCCGGCGGCGGTCGCCACGACGGCGTTGGGCGCGTAGAAGCGCTGCATGTGCTCGCGCAGGCTGTCGGACGTGACCGCCGATACCGTCTCGGCGCTGCCGATCGTCGGATCCCCGAGGTTCGCGCCCTTCCACATCGTACGAATGAAGAGGTCGTGTATCTGCTCATCCGGCGCGTCGTCGTACATCTTGATCTCTTCGAGAATCACGCGTTGCTCTTTGCCCAACTCCTCCGCATCGAAGCGCGAGCGAAGGAACATATCGGAGAGGACGTCCATCGCGAGCGGAACGTGACGATCGATGACCTTGGCGTAGTAACAGGTCGTCTCTTTATCGGTGAACGCGTTGAGGTTGCCGCCGACGGCGTCCATCGTCTCCGCGATCTCACGAGCGGTGCGCCGGGTCGTACCTTTGAAGAGCATGTGCTCGACGACGTGCGAGATGCCGCGTCGCTCGGGCGCTTCGGCCGAAGAGCCGACGTCGGCCCAAATGCCGATCGACGCGGAGCGAACGGCCGGCATCGATTCCGTGATGACGCGGATCCCGCCGGGGAGAATGGTCTTGCGGTACACTACCAGTCCTGTTTGAAAGCGGTGCGCGCCCACTCCTCGTCCCAGAAGGCGCGATCGTGGGACGGGTCGGTGCCGCGGCGCACGGAGAGGGTGAAGACGGGTTTCGTCGTCGGAACCGCGAGATCGCCGCTCACGATCACGTCTTTCCCCACGACGATGGGAACCGACGCCCAGATATCAACCTCTTCCACCCCGGGCGCAGCAGCGAAGGCCTGCGCCACAACGCGGCTCACTTCGCCCTCGAAGTCGCTTCGGCTCAGCGCGTGGTGGAAATGAACGCCGTTGATGCGCACGCCGATGACGACGTGGCCGTCGACGCCGTTGGCGGAGACTTGGGTCACCTGCGCCGGCCATGGCGTGGCGAAGAGGCGGTCCCCGATGCGAATCGCCAGATCCTTGAGGTTGCCAGCCGCGCGCGCGTCGGCATCGAGCTCGGCGATGCCCGGCATCGCCGCGGACGCGATCCCGCGCGCGAGCACGACGGCCAGGCAGAGCGCGAGGAGCGGCCGCATCAGTACGATTGCGCGAAGTACGCGCGTACGCGGGCCGACTCGCCGCACGCGACGCAGCGCGCCTGTCCTTCGAGTGCGCGGAGATTGCGCGTGGTCGCACCGGTTTGCGCCTTGACGAACGCTTCGCACTCCGGGCGCCCGCACCACGCGACATCGATCATTCCGGCCCGGCTGCTGCACCGCTCCAGGAATTCCTCTCGCTCGCTCACCGCGAACGTATGCGTCGTGAGGAACTCTTTGGCTTGCGCGAAGAGGTTTTCGTGCACGGCACCGAGCGTTTCGCGTAACGCCTCTGCGACGCCGCTCGTCGGAACGTTGCGGCTCGCTCCTTCTTCGCCCTTACGCTTGTCGCGGCGCACGAGCGTCACGCTCGCGCTCTCGACGTCGCGCGGGCCGATTTCGATGCGCACCGGGACGCCGCGGATCTCCCACTCCGCGTACTTCCAGCCCGGCGTCTGGTCCCGGTCGTCGACGCGAACGCGAAAGCCGCGCTCCGCGAGTGCCGCGCGTAGTTGCTCGGCGACGTCGAGCGCGCGGCGATCGCTTGCCTTGACGATCGGGACGATCACGGCTTCCAGCGGCGCGAGCTTCGGCGGCAGCCGCAGCCCGCGATCGTCGCCGTGCGCCATGATGACCGCACCGAGCATCCGCCACGACATTCCCCACGAAGTCGTATAGACGTGTTTGGTCGTGCCGTCCGCATCGGCGAACGTGATGTCGTACGCCTTGGCGAAGTTCTGCCCGAGGTCGTGCGACGTCGCCGACTGCAGGGCCTTGCCGTCGGGCATCAGCGCTTCGATCGAGTAGGTCTCTTCCGCGCCCGGAAAACGCTCGCTCGCGCTCTTCACGCCCGCGTACACCGGCAGCGCGGCGACGTTCTCTGCGAAATCGCGATAGACGTCGAGAATCTTGAGCGTCTCTTCGCGCGCCTGCTGGGCGGTCGCGTGCGCGGTGTGGCCCTCTTGCCAGAGGAACTCCATCGTGCGCAGAAACGGGCGCGTCGCCTTCTCCCAGCGCACGACGTTGCACCACTGGTTGATGAGGATCGGAAGGTCGCGGTGCGACTCGATCCACTGTGCGTACATCGTGCCGATGATGACTTCGGACGTCGGGCGAATCGCGAGACGTTCCGTGAGCTTTTCGCTGCCGCCGTGCGTCACCCAGGCCACTTCCGGCGCGAAGCCTTCCACGTGCTCCGCTTCCTTCATCAACAAGCTTTCGGGAATGAGCAGTGGGAAATAGGCGTTCTCGTGACCGGTCGCCTTGAAGCGCGCGTCCAGCTCGCGCTGGAGGTTCTCCCACAGACCGAAGCCGTACGGACGCAGCACGACGCAGCCGCGCACCGGCGAATACGAGACGAGCTCGGCGCGCAGACAGACCGCGGTGTACCACGCGGAGAGGTCGTCGCCTTTCGGCGGAACTTCTTTGACGACGGGCTGCTTCGAAAGCTCGGCTGACACGACCGGCTGGCGTTCGCGCGCATGCGTGGTGGCCCCTCGTCCTTCGACAGGCTCAGGATGACAGCGACGGGATCAGGATGACGGCGAGAGGCTCAGGATGACGGCGACGAACGCAGAAGCCTAGGGAATGAGCAAGCACACGCGGATCTACACGCGGACCGGAGACGACGGCACGACCGGACTCTACAGCGGCGCCCGCGTCTCGAAGCAGAGTCCGCGCATCGAAGCGTACGGAACGGTCGACGAGCTCTCCAGCGCAATCGGCGTCGCTAGAGCGGGGCTGCGTGTCATCCTTCGACAAGCTCAGGATGATACACGCCAGGGCCGGGATGACGAACGAACGGGTCCGGATGACCGGGGGATTCGCATAGGCCTCTGGCTCGAGTGGGTGCAGGACGTGCTCTTCAATCTTGGTGCGGAGCTTGCCAGCCCGAGCGCCTCGGCGCGGCCGGTGCCGGCCGTGCGCGACGACGACGTCACCGCGCTCGAGCGAGCGATCGACGAATCCGAAGCAACGCTTCCCGCGCTCGACACCTTCATCCATCCAGGCGGAGCATTGCCCGGTGCGATGCTCCATCTCGCCCGCACGATCTGCCGCCGTGCGGAGCGGCGCGTGCTCGCGCTGCGCGAGTCCGCCGAGGAGGTCGATCCAGCAGCGTTGCGCTACCTCAATCGCTTGAGCGACGCGCTCTTCGTATGGGCACGCGCAACGAATGCGGCGCTCGGAATACCCGAGCGCCGCTGGAGGAAAGATGCCTCCGCGCCGTAATCGCGACCGCTACGGTCCCGCAAGTTTCAAGACCCCGTGCGTCAGCCACGAACCCACAGGATGACAAGGGAGCGCCCCCTGCGAAGGTTTCCACGATGTCCTTTGTGAGCCGGCTCGTCGCTACGACGAACCTGGAACAGCTTCGCGCCCTGGCCCAAAAACGGATTCTCCGCCGCGCGCTCTCAGCACGGGACCTCATCGCGATCGGCCTCGGCACGATGATCGGCGGCGGTATCTTCACGACGATCGGCACCGCGGTCAAGGGCGCGGGACCAGCCGTGATGGTCTCCTATCTCCTCGCCGGCCTGACCTCGTTCTTCGCCGCGCTCTGCTATGCGGAGCTCGGCGCCATGGTGCCGATTGCCGGAAGCGCATACACGTACGCATATGCGACTCTCGGCAAGCTCGTCGCCTGGATCATCGGCTTCGCTCTGCTCTTTGAGTACGGCATCAGCGCGGCGCCGGTCGCGCAGCAGTTCTCGGCCGCCATTCAAGACGTGCTCAAGTCCGTGGGGATCGCGCTCCCGAGCTGGGCGCAGCAGTCGACGCTCGTCATTCACGGCGCGTGGTGGCAGCCGTTCTCGTACGATTTGACGCACTCGCAGTACGACGTCGTCGGGGCGGCGTTCGTGCTCTTGCTCTCCGCGCTGCTCTCGATCGGCATCCGCGAGACGGCAACGACAAATAACATCTTCGTCGTGCTGAAGATCGCGGCGCTGCTCGTCTTCATCGGCGCCGGTTGCTTCCTCTTTCACGCGGTGAACTTCCATCACTTCAATCCGATGGGCTGGGGAAAGCTCTCGCCCTTCGGCGGCACGATCGAAGCGAATCAGCCGCTCGGCATCATTCCTATCTCGGCGTACGTCTTCTTCACCTACATCGGCTTCGACACCGCGACGACCACCGCCGAAGAGTGCCGCAATCCGCAGGTCGACGTTCCGGTCGGCGTGCTCGGCGCGCTCGGCATCGGCACGATCATCTACTGCGCGACGGCGATCGTGCTCATCGGCGCGATGCCGTGGGCGACCGTGCCCGTCAAGGATCCGCTCGTCGCGGCGCTCGCACCGCTGCATCAGCCCGTGCTCAACTGGATCATCACGATCGGCGTGCTGGCCGGAACGACGAGCGTCGCGCTCGCGTCGCTGCTCGGCCAATCGCGCATCTTCTACGTCATGGCGCGCGACAAGATGTTGCCCGCGTTCGCGGCGGCCGTGCACCCGCGCTTCCGCACGCCGGTTGTGATGACGATGATCACCGGCGTCGCCGTTGCGATCCTCACGCTGATCGTGCCGCTCAACGAGCTCTTGAACCTCGTAAACATCGGCACGCTTATCGCTTTCTCCGTCGTCTGCGCGGGCGTGCTCTATCTGCGATGGAAGCGTCCGGACATCCCGCGCAGCTTCCGCGTGCCGTTCGTGCCGCTCTTCCCGATCCTCGGCATCGTCTTCTCGCTCTTCTTAGCCGTCTTCGGGCTCTCGCGCACGACGTGGATATTCTTCACGATCGCCCTCGTCGTCGGCCTCGTCTTCTTCTTCAGCTACGGGTTCTGGAAATCGAATCCGGCAGAGATCGAGCCAGTGGAGGAGCCGGAGGGGCTCGCGGAATGACCGCGATACGCGCGATCGTCGTCCTCGGCATTTCGGCGCTGCTCGTCGCCATCGTCGGGCCGCAACTCTTCGTGAACCCGCCGACGCCGTACGCGGGGATATCGCTCATAGGCAGCGGCGTACAGTCGCGCCTCGTGATTCGCGTGGATCGCTCCTCGCCGGCATATCGAGCGAGGCTACGTACTGGCGATACTATCGCATGTTTGTCCGTACGCGACTCTTCACGGCTCTTCGATCCGTATTCCCCGAACCTGCAGTATACGGCGGATCCGATCTCGCTGTGCGCACGTCACGACGGCGCCTGGCGCGACGTCAGCTTCGTGCCAAAGCCACTGCCACCGCCCGGCCTCATGTACGGAACGGCGGGAATCGCGGCACTGCGCTTGGCCATCTACGTGCTCTTTCTCTTCGTTGGCTGCGCGCTCGTCATGGCGCGTCCAAGCGTGATGACGTGGCTTCTCTTCGGGTTCTGCGCTGCTAATATCCCGTGGGCCGCTCCGCAAGGCATGCTCGTCTGGCTCGCGCCGGCACTCTACGCGCTCCTCGCGATACTGACCTCTCTGCTGACGTGGACCGGATCTGGCCTCCTCGCCCTCTTCACGCTACTCGTCCCGGACGACCGCGTGCCGCATGGCTGGCGACGCACCGCATTCAGAATCCTTGCCGTCGCGACCGTTCTGACCGGAGCCTTTGCCGTCATCACGACCCTTTGGACGAGTGTGAGTTTCACGTTGATCCAGAGCTGGATCGACGAAGGCTTCACCGCGCTCACGGTGCTGCTCGTCGTCGCACGCCTAGCGACGATGGAGCGCCAGGAGCGCGCGCGCTTCGGCTTGGCGGCGTTTGCCATCATCATCGGCGTGATCTGCAACGACGTGAGAACCGTCGTCGCGAACAATACGATCTCCATCGCGGCTGCGGTCCTCACCGTCCTCATGCCGCTCGGCCTGATGTACGCGATCCTACGCCGGCACGTGATCGACGTGCGCTTCGTTCTCAGCCGCACGGTCGTCTACGGCGTCATCACGACCGTCATTGTCGGCATCATTGGCCTCGTCGACTGGGCGACGAGCGCGTATCTCTCGCAGGTGCGCGTCGCGCTGGCCGTCGACGCCGCCGTGACGATCGGCCTGGGCATCGCGCTGCACCGAAGCTACCGATGGATCGAGTACGGTGTCGACTTCCTGCTCTTTCGCAAGAAGCACGAGGCTGAGGCCTACCTTCACCGCCTTGCGCGAACGCTGCTGCGCGCTGACCGGGAGCAGACGGTCGACCGCGCGCTCGCGCACGATCCATACGAAAAGCTCGACCTCACGATGGCGGCCCTCTTCCGTGTGCAGGGCACCAACTACGCGGTGGCATCAGCTGCCGGGTGGGATGCAAGCGACGCGATCGCGTTCGAGCGCGAGCACGACCTCGTGCGCTTCCTCGCGACCGAGCGAACGCGTCTTGCGATTCGGGACCTTCGCAGCCACGTGGCCGCCGAGTTCGTAGAATCGGGCGTGCTGCCCGCGATTGCGATCCCCATCTTCCGCGGCGACGATCTCTTCGCGTTCGCCGTCTACGGCTTGCACCGCGATGGAACGCGGCTCGATCCGGACGAGCTCGATGTGCTCGAGCGCCTCTGCGAAACGGCCGCGCAGGCTTACATGCGCATCGAGAACGTTCGCTACCACGCGCTGCTAGAAAGCCCGCTGCCGGCGTGACGTAGCGCCTTGACGGTTTCGTCATACCACGAGTATGATGATCGCGTGGCAAAGCGCAGTGGAGTCGTGCGGCGGACCGTAACCATTTCCAAGGACGCGGACAAAGCAGTGTCCTTCCTCATTGGTGAGAGCGGAAACTATTCGGAGTTCGTCGACCAGGCACTTCGAGCGCAAGCGCAACACCTGCGCATCGACGCCTGGCTCGCCGAGGTCGAGCACAAACGCGGACCGATCCCGAAGGAGGCCGAGGCGTGGGCAGAACGGTTAGTAGGTTCTTGGGTCGGCAAAGGATCGTCGCGCTCGACAGCGGTGCGCTCATCGCGCTCTCGCGGGAAGACGTAAACGCGGCGGCCCTCGTAGCGCAGCTTCGGCGATTCGGCGCAACGATGGTCGTGCCGGCCCCCGTCCTCGCCGAGGTGCTGCGCGGCACGAGTCGAGATGCACTCGTTCATCGGGTTCTTCGCGTGTTCGACGCAGAGAAACCGACGACGGCCGCAGCGGCGCGCGCGGCGGGAAATCTCTTGGGCCAAAGCCGCTCGGATGCAAAGCGGACCGTCGACGCCCTCATTATCGCCACCGCCGTCGAGCATGGGGCGACGGCGGTCGTCACGCAAGATGCGCGAGATTTCACGGCCCTTGCGCCGCGCGGGTTCGCGGTTCTCGGCCTCTAGGCGTTTTTGGAAGAGAGCAGCGCGTTCGTCGCGTAACTGCGATCGAGAAGGTTTTGAGCCTGTGCCGCACCGGTAACCGGGAGACCTAACGGATCCAAGAGGCCGACTTGGACGAGCAAGCACGCTTGGTCCCAGTAGATGTGCTCGTGGGCGATCTTCCCCTCGTGGAACTTCACCACGACGACGACCGGTAACGAAACGCGTCGTCCGGTGGGCGCGACACCGGGGAGAAGCGCCTCGATCATCGTGTCGTGGGTGAACGTCATGACGAGCTCGTCGACAACCTGATCTTCTCCGATCGTCCGCGAGATGCGGGTCGTGGACGTGTCCTTCGGCCACGTGTTCACAAAATGGTCCCGGTAGAACGCCAATATCTCGTTCCTACCGTTGCCGCCGATCATGGTCGGTGCATGGTACAAGTGTGGATCGGCGCTCATCGTTTCCATCGTTGCCGCAGCATCGTGCAACTCGAACTCGTCGCGCAAGTGTTCGTCGAAGACCGCTCCGAGATCTAGAACCGGCATACGCGCATACCCCCTGCGTCCCCGAGCGAACGCGTTACTGGGTGACGGAAGTGAGGTTCGCCGCGGGCGGCGCCTCGCCGATGCCCGGCGTCATGACATTGACGCGCCCGGCGACCGGATCGTAGCTGATGCGTACGCCGAAAGCGCGCGCGATCGTGTGCAGGCCGACCATCACGCGACCGCGGACCTGGAAGGGCGAGTGGTCGAGCGTCATCGGCATGCCGTCGAGCGTCGCGTGCACGTTGCCGACGTCCAGTCGCAATGCGTCGCTGCCGCGCACGACGACGACGCGCCCGGTTTTGCGATCGAGAAACGTGCGCGCGCCGAGCGCATCGGCAATCGAGCGCAGCGGCACGTAGACGTCATCGGGTGACGTCGTCACCGGCGGGACGTCGCTCTCCATCCGCGTGCCGTCGATGAGCACCGTCACGGGCCGCGAGACGAAAACGCCGATCGAGGCCACCAGTGCGATAACCAGGGTCAGCAGCAGGCTGCGCGCCGACGGCGGGGAGTAGGTCACGTGAGCATCCTTCGACAAGCTCAGGATGACACCTTAGTGCCACCAAGCCACGAGCAGCGCGACCAAGCCATAAGCGGGGCTGCGTCCCTAGCTCAGGGTAGCAAGTCAGCGGTCGCTGGCGTACGACGGGTATTTCTCGGCGATGACCTTTTCGATCTCGAGGCGCAGCATATCTAGAAGCTGATCCTCCGGGTAGGTGCCGACGAGCTCTCCCGCGCGATAGATCGCGCCTTTCCCCTTGCCTCCGGCAACGCCCACGTCGGCCATCTTCGACTCGCCGGGGCCGTTCACGACGCAGCCCATAACAGCGACCTTCACCGGCGCCGTGTACTCTTTGGCGATCTTCTCCACTTGCTCGCCCAGCTCGAGGACCGAGATCTCTGCGCGCCCGCACGACGGGCAGGCGGTGATCTCGAAGCCTTTTTCGCGCAGGCCGAGCGACTTCAAGATGGACCAGCAGACCGGAACCTCTTCGATGGGGTCGGCCGCGAGCGAGACGCGCAGCGTGTCGCCGATGCCTTCGTAGAGCAAAATACCGAGCCCAATCGAGGATTTCACCGTTCCGTCGCGCAGCAGGCCGGCTTCGGTGATTCCGAGGTGGAGCGCGTACGGCGTGCCGCGTTCGCGCAGCCTCTGATCCATCAAGCGGTAGGCATCGACGGTCGTGTTCACGTCGTGCGCTTTGAGCGAAATGATGATATCGGTGTGGCCGTGCTCTTCGAGGATTTCAACGTGACGAATCGCCGAGCCGACCATCGCTTCGGCGGTGTGGCCGAGCGTCTTCTCGAGATCGGGCGCGAGCGAGCCCATGTTGACGCCGATGCGCATCGGGATCCCGCGCGCCTTCGCCGCGTCGCCGACTTCGACGACCTTTTTCGGGTCGCGAATGTTGCCGGGATTCAAACGTAACTTCGCTACGCCCGCTTCGATGGCCGCGAGCGCCATCTTGTGATCGAAGTGAATGTCCGCGACGATCGGCACGGGCGAACGATGGACGATGGCCGGCAGGCCGCCGGCGTCGGCCGGATCCTTCACGGTGACGCGCACGACCTCGCAGCCTTCCATCGCCAGACCGTAGATCTGCTCGAGCGTTTTGTCGGCGTCGGCGGTGTCCGTCGTGGTCATGGATTGCACGACGATCGGATGATCGCCGCCGATCCAAACCGACTTCGCGTCGGTTTTGCCGGTCTTGTTCTGAAGCAAGACCGGTTTGCTCTTACGGCGCAGCTTGAGCACGCTAGAAGACTCCTCGTCCCGAGACGATGCGCATGATGTCGTGCAGCGCGATGACGAGCATCAGAACGAGCAAGACGGCGAAGCCCGCCAGATGCACCAGCCCTTCGCGCTCGGGATCGACGGGCTTGCGCCGGATGAGCTCGGCGATGATGAACGCGCCGCGGCCGCCATCGAGGGCCGGGATCGGCAGCAGGTTGAAGACACCCAGCGCGAACGAGATCGTCGCCGCGAGCGCAAGATAAGGTCCCCAACCGAAACTTTGAATGGTCGTTGCCGCCTGTCCCATGCCGACGACGCCCGTCACTTGACTCGAGTATTTCGGGAAATCCGTCACCAGCAAACCGATGCTGCCAAAAACGTTGCTTGCGATGTCGCCGTACTCCTTCGCGCTTACGACGAACGCCTCGCCGAATCCGACGCGCGCGAAGGCCGGGAAGGGCGAGAATCCGATGCAGCCTTTGCCGCGCTCCTGCGGCCTGACGGGCTCGAGCGACTCGCAACGCACCGGCGTTACGTCGAACTCGAACTGCTGACCGTTGCGCACGTAATCGATCGTGACGCGTTTGCCCAACGCGCCGTTGATCGTGGTAACGAGCGCGTCGCCGTTGGTCACCCGCAGGCCGTCGAGTGCGACGATGCGATCGCCGGCCTTGAGCCCGTGAACCGCCGCCGGCGACCCGGGCACGACTTGGCCGACGACCGCCTGCGCGCTGCTCGGGCTCTCGACGCCGAACGCGAACGCACCCACGAGCAGGATCGCATACGCGAGGATGAAGTTCGCAAGCGGCCCCGCGACGATGATGGCGAGGCGTTGCCACGGCGACTTCGCCTGAAAGTTGTCGTCGTCGAGCGTACGGGCTTGCTCCTCGCGCTCGGCTTGGAACTCGCGCTGCTGCTCCGCTTCGCTCGTCTTCGCATCCTCGCCGTGCATCGCGCAGTAGCCGCCGATGAGCAGCGCGCGCACCGAGTACTGCGTTCCCGTGCGCGGACTCTTCCAGCCGAAAAGCTTCGGGCCCATGCCGACCGAGAACTCGTTCACGCGCACGCCGTTGCGGCGCGCGAGAATAAAATGCCCGAGCTCGTGCAGTACGACGAGTACCGAGAGCATCACGAGGAACGTGACGACCTTCAGCGTTCCATCCAGCGTGATGGCAGCTAACAGCATAGGTATTACGTCGTTACCTTCCCAACGATTCGCCCGGCGCACTCGCGGGCGCGCCGGTCAGCCAGGCGAACGCCGTCGAGGGTCAGCTCGCCGTCGTCCTGAGCCTGTCGAAGGACTTCGTCCATGACCCGCCCGATCAGCCGCGCGATCTCTCCGAACCGCATCTTCCCTTCTATAAACGCCTCCACGGCGACTTCGTTGGCGGCCGAGAGGATCGCCGGGGCCGTCCCTCCGCGGGCAAGCGCCTCGTAAGCCAGGCCCAAGCACGGGAAGCGCTCGCGATCTGGGAGCTGGTAATCGTAGCGCAGCGCGGTCCCGCCCGGCTTCGCGCCAATCGCGAGGAGTTCGTTGCATCCTTCGACAGGCTCGGGATGAGCGGATTCAAAGGGGGACCAAGAGAGGCGCTGCGGGTAGGCGAGCGCGTAGCCGATCGGCAGGCGCATGTCCGGCGCCGCGAGCTGCGCCTTCACGCTGCCGTCGGTGAAGAGCACGAAGCCGTGTACGATTGACTGCGGGTGGACGATGACGCCGATCTGCCGCGCCGGCATCGCGAAGAGGCGGCTCGCCTCGATGACCTCCAGGCCCTTGTTCATGAGTGTGGCCGAGTCGATCGTGTTCTTGTGCCCCATCTGCCACGTCGGATGCGCGAGCGCTGCCTCGACCGTCGCGTTCTCGATCTCCTCGCGCGACGCGCGCAGGAACGGGCCGCCCGAAGCGGTGAGCACGATACGCTCAACGCTTTCACGCGTCTCGCCGATCAAACACTGAAAGAGCGCGCTGTGCTCGCTGTCGACGGGAAGAATGCGCGCGCCGCACTTCGCGGCCAAGCGCATGAGCAGCTCGCCCGCGGCGACGATGAGCTCCTTGTTGGCGACTGCCACGTCGATGCCGCGCTCGACCGCCGCGAAAACCGCGTCGAACGCGACGGCACCGTCGGTCGCGGCCAGCACGATATCGGGATTGCTCTCGACCGCGACGCGATAGAGGCCGCTCGCTCCGTCCGAAGCGTTCGCCGTAACCGCGCACGCGAAGCGCTCGGCCTGTTCGCGCAGAAGATCGACGTTGCGGCCCGCGGCGAGTGCGACGACGTGGAAACGATCCGGAAAGCGCGCGATGACGTCGAGCGCCTGCGTTCCGATCGATCCGGTCGAGCCGAGGATGGCAACGCGCCTACGCTCGCTCATTGCACCTTCAGCAATCCCACGAGGTGAAGCGCTGCAAAGAACGCGGTTCCCCCGAAGAGGTACGAGTCGAAGCGATCGAGCATGCCGCCGTGTCCCTGAATGACGGAGCCCGCGTCCTTCACGCCGGCATCGCGCTTGAGAGCCGATTCGACTAGGTCGCCGGCCTGTGCCGCGACGTTCGTGAGAACGCCGATCGCGGCACCTTGCCATAGTTGCATATGCAGCTGCGGAATCAACGCGAGCGCCGTCGCAACCACTCCGACGAGCAGCAGCGATCCCACCGAGCCTTCGACGGTCTTCTTCGGCGAGATGCGCGAGAAGCGATGGCGCCCGATCGCCGTGCCGCCGAACATCCCGAAAATGTCGCTGAGCGCGACGAGCACGATCGCGTACAGCGTCCAGGCGAAGCCGTCGTGCGGAATCTGCCGAATGAAGATGAAGTACGTGAGCAGCTTGCCGATGTAGAGCACCGCGAGCAGCGTATTAGCCGTACGCGCGAAGTACCCGGACTCCTCGCCGTACATGCCGATCGCGAAGGCCCCGATCACGATGCCGGCGACGAGCACGCCCTCCCACTTGTGCAGCGCTCCCGTGCTCGCAAAGAGCGCGTAAAGGAAGACGCCCAGGACCGCAACCGGGTATTCGAGCGGTTGCCCCTTGACCTCGCACAGCTTGTTGAGCTCGTAGAGGCAGAAGAGCGCAATGACGAGGACGAGCAGATAGAACGTCCACGGCATCAGCACGCAGGCGAAGCCCACCGCGGCCAACAGCAAGCCGACGATGACGCGTCGCATCGTGATGGGATTACGCGCGCGTTGCGCGGCCGGCGTCAGCGTTCGTTCGATGTCCCGATGCTTCGCGCGGCCCCGTCAGGCCGCCTCGTATGCATCGTACCCGAGCACGAGCTCGACCAGATCGGCTCCGTCGGGCCCGCTCGCATCCCGCACCCGCAAGACGCGTAGCTCTCCCGAAGCGAACCACGCCCCGAACGGGGCGAGCACCGTGTAGCGCACGCGGCGGTCGCGCAAGGCGTACCGCGCCTCCACGTCGCGCGCAAGGATGAGATCGTCCTTCGCCCGCACGCTAACCCTCAGATCTCCATGATTTCTTTTTCTTTGGCGGCGGTCAGCACGTCGATCTCTTTCGTGTACTTGTCCGTCACCTTCTGCACCTGATCGGTCATGCGCTTGTTGTCGTCTTCGGTGATCTCGCCGTCCTTGAGCTGCGTTTTGACGTCGTCGTGCGCGTGATGACGCACGTTGCGCACGGCAACGCGAGCGTCTTCGGCCTTCTTCTTCACCACTCGCACGAGCTCTTTACGTCGCTCTTCGGTGAGCGGCGGAACGATCAGGCGGATTGTCGCGCCGTCGATGTTTGGCGTGATACCGAGATCGCTCTTCTCGATCGCCTTGCGGATCTCGCCGACGACGTTCTTGTCCCAGGCGCTGATGACGATCGTGCGCGCGTCGGGCGTCGATACGCCGGCGACTTGCTTGAGCGGCATCGGCTGTCCGTACGCTTCGACGTGGATGCGATCGAGCAGCGCGGCATTCGCGCGCCCGGTACGAATCGCCGCGAACTCGGAACGGCACGACTCCACGCACTTGCTCATCTTCGATTCGACATCGTGGAAGAACGGATCGCTCATGTCAGGTTTGCTCCGACGTAGCTGCCGATGGAATCGCCTTGCACGACGCGGCGGATATTCCCGCGTACCGACATGTCGAAGACGATGATCGGCAGGTTGTTATCCATGCACAGCGCCATCGCCGTGGAGTCCATCACCTCGAGGCCGCGCTGCAAGACCTCCATGTAATCGAGGCGATCCAGGCGGATGGCGTTGCGGTCTTTCTTGGGATCGGCGGAGTAGACGCCGTCGACCTTCGTGGCTTTGAGAATCGCTTGCGCGCCGACTTCCACCGCGCGCAGCGCGGCGGTCGTGTCGGTCGTGAAGTACGGATTGCCCGTGCCCGCGGCGAAGATGACGATCCGTCCCTTCTCGAGATGGCGAATCGCGCGCCGCCGAATGTACGGCTCGGCGATTTGATGCATCGCGATCGCCGTCTGGACGCGCGAGGGCACCGTCATGCGCTCGAGGGCGTCCTGCAGCGCGAGGGCGTTGATGACGGTCGCGAGCATGCCCATGTAATCCGCCGTCGCGCGGTCCATGCCCGCGTCTTCGTGGACTTTTCCGCGCCAGATGTTGCCGCCGCCGACGACGATCCCCATCTGCACGCCGGAATCGACGGCGAGCTTGATCTCGGAGC
>DAHXOK010000022.1:0-6178 GCA_027364935.1 Vulcanimicrobiota bacterium
CGCCGTCCTACCTCGCTCCTGCTGCCTTCCTCGCCCCTCTCGCCACTTCCCCACTTCGCATCGCTCGTGGGGACCCCAACGCTTTCAAGTGCACTGCGCGCTTCGCGCTCCGTGCCCCGCTTCGCGGGTCCCCTTTGGCTCCGGGGCTCGTTCAGAGCCTCCTCGACCGGACGGGGCTTCGCTCTTCAGCCGGGCTCGCTATGTCGAGCGAATTAGCGCGAGGGCCTCGTCTCTCTGACGCTCCATGAGCTCGCGCGTGTCGCCTTCGACGTTGAGCCGCAGCAGCGGCTCCGTATTCGAAGGGCGTACGTTCATCCACCAGTGCGGATAGCCGACGGTGACGCCGTCGAGATGGTCGATTGCTGCGTCGCGATAGTGCGATTCGATCAGCTTCAGCTTGGCGGCCGCGTCGTCGACGCGCGTGTTGATCTCGCCCGAGCGATAGCGGGTGTCGATCGGAGCGATGACGGTGCTCACCGGTGCGGCGGCCTCGCCGAAGACTTCGAGACATTGCATCAGCGCAATCATTCCGGAGTCTGCGTACCAATTGTCTTTGAAAAAAAAGTGGCCGCTGTGCTCGCCTCCGAAGACGACGTCTTGCTCGCGCATCGTCTTCTTGATGATCGAGTGGCCGACTTGCGAACGAATCGGCACGCCGCCCGCGCGCGCGATGAGTTCGGGGACGCTGCGGCTGCAAATCAGGTTGTAGAGAATTTTCGCGCCGGGATGATGCTTGAGGGTGTTGAGCGCGACGAGCGTCGTGACGGTGCTACCGTCGACGAGTTGCGCTTTCTCGTCGACGATGAACATGCGGTCCGCGTCTCCGTCGAAGGCGACCCCGACGTCGCAGCCGTGCCGCTTCACCGCGGCTTGCAAGTCCGCCATATTCTCGGGCTCGATCGGGCTCGCGGGATGGTTCGGAAAGCTGCCGTCGAGTTCGAAAAAGAGCGGCGTGACCTCGCACGGCAGGTGCTTGAACACGTACGGGACGGTCTTTCCGGCCATGCCGTTTCCGGCGTCGATCGCGATCTTGAACGGTTTGATCGCGGCGCGGTTGACGAACGAGAGGCAGTGTTCCGCGAATGCGTCGAGCACGTCGCGGCTCGAGATCGAGCCCGGCGTCTTCGCCGGCGGCGGGAACGCTCCCGAGAGAACGCAGTCGCGAATCGCGGCGAGGCCCGTATCGAGCGAGATCGCCTCGGCGTTCGCACGCGTGAATTTCATGCCGTTGTAGTTCGCGGGATTGTGGGACGCCGTGATCATGACGCCGCCGTCGAAGCCGAACTTGCCGACGGCAAAGTATAGCGCGTCGGTCGAGACGAGTCCGATGTCGACGACCTCCGCGCCGGCGTCCGTCGCACCGCGTGCGAACGCGTCGAAGAGAGCGGTACCCGAGGGGCGCATATCGCGTCCGACTGCGATGGTGCGCGCGCCGAGCTCCGGCACGAAGCACCGGCCTATGGCGTAGGCGACGTCGTCGTTGAGCTCTGACGGATAAATCCCGCGAACGTCGTAGGACTTGAAAATGTTTGCGTCCAGGCGGGACTGCATGGCGCCCTGTTCGGAGACGGTACGCTGAAACCTTCGCCTGCGTTCACGGAGCGGGCGGCGGGCACCGTCATCTTCACGCTCTTCCTCGTGTTCGTGCTGTTGATCGCGGTGGAAGGCGCCTTTCAAACGCGAGCGAGCATTGCCGACACGTTCAATCGCGAAGCCGAGATGCAACGCGCGCAAATCGATTTGCAAGAGATGCTGCGCCTGCAGATCAACGAGGAGAACTCGCTGCGCGGCTTCGTCTTGACGCGCGACCCGTTCTACGTGCAGCAATACGCTCTCGCTTCGGCGCAGTGGGCGGCGAAGGAAACCGCCGTACACAACGCGCTCGTCGACGAGCGCTTGGGTACCGCGCTGCAGATGCTCGACGAGTACGATACCGTGCAGACGCGCTGGAGGCGGGAGATCGCGCTGCCGCTTCTGACGCGGCCGCGTAGCGAGCTCGTCGAGCTGGACAAGAAGAACAAAGCGTTCGTCGACTACCAAGCACAAACGGCAGACGGCGTCCGCGCCATTCTCGTCGTAACGAGCGCGGCGCTCGTGCGCAGCACGCAAGATCAGATCAATCGTTCCTCGTACATGCGAGCCTTCTGGCTGCTCATCTTCGGGCTGCTCGCCATTCTGTTCAATGCGTACGGCTCGCGCCTGACGCGCGAGCTCCATGAGGAACGGATGGTGTCGGACGTGCTGCAGGAGGCCTTCCGCAGCGCGCACGTTCCGGTGCCGAACTGCGAGATCGGCGCGAGATATCTGTCGGCGAGCGCACGCCTGCGCGTCGGCGGCGACGTGTACGACGTCTTTCTCCTGTCGGAGAAGCGCGCGCTCCTGCTCATCGCCGACGTCAGCGGAAAGGGCGTCGACGCCGCCGTGCTGACGGCATTCGTGCGGTTCACGGTGCGTTCGATCGCGCTGCGCCACGTCGACCCGGGAAACATCTTGACGGAGTTCAACGAGACGTTCGGGAGGACGGTCGACAACCCGTCGCTGTTCATCACGATGCTCGTCGGCGTTCTCGACTGCAGCGACGGGTCGTTCACCTACGCAAGCGCGGGGCACGATTCCGCCTACGTGCGCCGTTCTACGAGCGTGGAATCATTGCCGGTGACGGGGCCGCTCGTCGGCGTTATCGAGGCAACGTACGGGACGAAAAGCGTGCAGCTTGCGGTCGGCGACGCGCTCGTGCTCGCGACGGACGGGCTCACCGAGGCGCGTGCGCGTTCGGGAGAGCTGTTGGGCGAACGCGCGGCGATGGACTTGATCGGCGCAGCTCCTCGCGAGGCGCAGGCATTGGCCGATTATCTTGCGGTGCACGTGCGCAAGCGCAGCGGCAATCGTCCTACCGACGATCTGGCGTTGCTCGTGGTGCGGTACGCGGGAGAGGACGGCGGCGATGCGTGAGCTCGCGCGTCCCGTCGCGGCGGTGCTCCTGGCGTTGCTCTGCGCGCTTCCGGCGGCTGCCGCTTGCCAGCTGCGCGCGCACGAGCGGGTCGTCCTCTTTGGCGCGGGCGACGATCCCGGCGTGTTGCTCTGGGATTCGCGCTTTCGGCTACGCGCGTATCACGCGGCGTCGTTCGACGAGGCGCAGGATATGATCGCGCGAGCCCTGCTCGTCACCGCGGGAACGCGAGCGATCGTCATTGCCTGCCTGCCGCAGTTCGTGCAGCCGCGCTACGGGCTCACGCTCGACGACGCGGTCGAAGTGCGCATCCTCACCGGTCCGCTGCACGGCCGAAGCGGCTGGGTTCTCGGCTCCGACGCGAGACGCTAGCAGTCGTAGTAGAGATAGAACTCGTACGGGTGCGGCCGGATCTCGACCGGGCGTAGCTCGCGCTCGGTCTTAAAGGCGATCCACGTCGCGATAAAGTTCTCGGTAAAGACGCCGCCGTCGACGAGATACGCGTGATCCTCGGCGAGCGCGTCGAGCGATTGCCGCAGCGAGCCCGGCACCGAGCGAATCTTCGCGGCCTTTTCGGCCGGCAAATCGTAGATGTTCTCGTCGAGCGGCCCGAAACCGGCGGCAACCGGATCGATCTTGCGCTTGATGCCGTCGATGCCGGCGCAGAGCAACGCCGAGAAGGCGAGATACGGATTGGCGGCCGGATCCGGGGGGCGAAACTCGAGGCGCTTCGAGCTCGGCTTTCCCTTGTAGAAGACGGGGATGCGAATGGCCGCCGAGCGGTTGCGCGCGGAGAATGCGACGTTGACCGGCGCCTCGTAGTGCGGCACGAGTCGCTTGTACGAGTTGGTCGTCGGAGCGCAGAACGCGAGCAACGAATCGATGTGCGCGAGCAGGCCGCCGATGTAGTAGAGCATCAGCTGCGACGCTTCGCCGTAACCGGATGCGTCGTAGAAGAGCGGCGCGTCGTCCTTCCAGAGGGACTGGTGCACGTGCATGCCCGATCCGTTGTCGCCGAAGACGGGCTTCGGCATGAACGTGACGGTGCGTCCGTTTCGCGCCGCGACGTTCTTGACGATGTACTTGAATGCCATGAGGTTATCCGCGGTGCGCAACAGCGAATCGCAGCGGAAGTTGATCTCGGCTTGGCTCGCGCCGACTTCGTGGTGCTGCATCTCTACCTGCATGCCCCAGTCGGCGAGTGCGAGCGCGGTCTCTGCGCGCAGATCGGCTTGCGTGTCGTTCGGCGGTACCGGAAAGTAGGCTTCCTTCGGCCGCATCGTGTAGCCGCTCGGCTCGACGGCGGAGTTCCACGACCCTTCGCGGGTATCGACTTCGTAGAACGCGCGGCTCATGGTGTTCTCGTACGAGACGCGGTCGAAGTAATGAAACTCCGCTTCGGGGCCAAAAAACGCGGTCGTCGCGATTCCGGTCGAGCGCAGATACGCTTCGGCTTTACGGGCGATGTTACGCGGGTCGCGCTCGTAGAGATCCTGTTTGACCGGATCGAAGACGTCGCAGACGAACGACACCGTCGGCGCGGCGCGAAACGGATCTCGGTTCGCGGTCGAGGCGTCGGGCTTCAAGATCATGTCCGATTCGTGAATGGATTGGAAGCCGCGAATCGAGGAACCGTCGAAGCCGATGCCGGCCGCAAACGCGTCCTCGTCCATGCGATCGGCCGGAACGGTCGTGTGTTGCCAGGTTCCCGGCACGTCGGTGAACTTGAGATCGATCATCTTCGCGCCGCATTCCTTGATGAAGGCGACGGCATCTCTTGCGGTCTGCGGAGTCTTCTTAGTCATGGAACGGATCTTCCGCAAGGCGGCGGCCGAGCCGCTATCCACCCGGTTAACGTTCCGGCGCCGCAGGTGCTCCAGATGGATAGACGCGCAGGTGCCCGTCGGCCAGCCGCACGCGCGCGATCGCGCTCTCGTAGACGACGTCGAGGAGCGGGTTGGCGAGCACCTCGTCCGGCGTTCCGGCGGCGCGGAGGGCGCCGTCGCCGAAGAGCACGATGCGATCCGCATAGGCGGCCGCCTCGTTGAGGTCGTGCAGGGCGCAGAGTATCGCCTTACCGCGTCGCGCGAGCGCGCGCAGGAGCGCGAGCATTCGCTGTGCGACGTGCAGGTCGAGGTGCGTCGTCGGCTCGTCGAGCAGCAGCACCGGCGTCTCCTGCGCGAGAGCGCCCGCGACCCAGCCGTTTCGCCGTTCGCCGCTCGAGAGCGTCGAGAAGATTCGATCGGCGAGCGCTCCCGCGTGTACTTCGGCCAGCGCCGTCGCGATGGCGGCTTCGTCCGCCGCGTTTTCGCGCCATTCCCACCACCGGTGGTGCGGATAGCGCCCGGCTGCGACGACGTCGCGTACGCGCAGCGCTTCCACGGGCATTTCCTCGGCCGCGAGAAACGCGATGCGCAGCGCGCGCTCGCGCGGTGACAGCGCGTCGACGCGGGCGCCGTCGATCGCGATCGTTCCGGATGCGGTTGGATGAAGCCCGGCGACCGCGCGCAGAAGCGTCGTCTTACCGACGCCGTTCGGTCCGACGATCGCAACGAGTTCGCCCGAGGCGGCGGAGAGAGAGATATCGGAAAGAAGACGCCGGCCCCCGACCTCGAGACAGACGTCGCGCACCGCGATCATCGCTCGCCTCCCGCGTGAAGGTAGAGCCAGAGGAAGACGGGCACGCCGATGAACGCGAGAAGCACGCCGATCGGAAGCTCGGCAGGCGCTACGATCGTCCGGCATACGGCGTCGGCGAGCACGCAGAGCAGTGCCCCGGCGAACGCCGAAGCCGGCAGCAAGAAGCGGATGTCGGTTCCGACGATCCTGCGCCCGGCGTGCGGAACGATCAGGCCGACGAAGCCGATCATTCCCGCCAGCTCGACGCTGCACGCAGCCAGCAACGCGGCGGCTGCGAGGACGAGCCATTGCGCGCGTTCGACGTCGACGCCGACGCTGCGCGCCTGGACGTCGCCGATGCGCAACGCGTTGAGCGCGGGAACCGCGGGCACGATGAGGGCGCACGCGAGCGCGGCATAGGGAAGACAGATCCATACGTCGTGCCACGTGCGTCCCGCCGGAGATCCGGCGAGCCATCCGACGATCGCATTTGCGTACGAACCGGATTGCGCGCTCACGAGCGCTAGCGCGACGATTGCGGAGAAAAATGCGGAGAGCGAGACGCCGGCGAGGATGAGCCGCTGCGCGTCCAAGCCGCTGCCGCGTAGC
>DAHXOK010000022.1:6225-15681 GCA_027364935.1 Vulcanimicrobiota bacterium
GGCGGGCGACGAAGCCGATTCCCGGCGTGGCGACGGCGCTCACCCCGAGGAGCAGCGCCACGGCGATCGCCGCCGCGGCACCCGCGCTGACGCCAGTGAGGTACGGATCGACGAGCGGGTTGCGCAGCAGGCCCTGCAGCAGCGTTCCTGCAATGGCGAGCGCGGCGCCGACGAACGCGACGTCGCAGATGCGTGGCAGGCGGAGCTGCCATACGATGACGCTCACGGTATCGGTTGCTTGCGGATGTGCGAGCGCCGCGGCGATGCTGCCGGCCGGAATCGGCGTTGCGCCGACGAGAAGCGCGGCAAACATTGCGACGAGCGCGAGGAACGCGAGCGCTGCGACGCGCAGGCCCAGGCGAAGCGTCATGCTTCGCTAAGTGTACGCCATGAAGGAAACGTTGCCCGCCGCGCAACGTGGGATCGTCGTCGCGGTCGATCTCGGCGACCCGCGGCGTCCGCTCGAGCCGGAGCTGGAAGAGTTCGAAGCGCTCGTGCGCGCCGCTGGAGCGGCGGTCGTCGGGCGCATCGTCCAGCGGCGCGACGCGCTCGCTCCGTCGACGCTCGTGGGAAGCGGCAAAGTGCATGAGATCGCCGATGCGGCGCGCGATCTCGGCGCGAACGTCGTCCTCGTCCTCAACGATCTGCGCCCGCGCCAGAGAAAGGGGCTCGAACGCGCGATCCCAGTGCCGATCGTAGATCGCACGATGGTCATCCTCGACGTCTTCGCGCGTCACGCACGCAGCCGCGAGGGAAAGCTCCAGGTCGAGCTGGCGCAATTACGCTACCGGCAGTCGAACCTCATCGGCGCAGGGGCGGATCTGTCGCGCCTGGGCGGCGGCATCGGCACGCGCGGCCCCGGCGAGACGAAGCTCGAAATCGATCGGCGCCGCATCGCGGAACGCATCGCGACGCTCAAGGAGCACCTGGAACACGTGCGGCGCCAGCGAGCCACGCGCCGCGCGGCGCATCGCCGCGAACCGCTGGTGGCGCTCGTCGGCTACACGAACGTCGGGAAATCATCGTTACTCAACGCGCTCGCCCGAACCGTGAGCCCGTCGAAGGGCGCGCTCGTCGCCGACCAGCCCTTCGCGACGCTCGATCCGACGGTGCGCCGCGTCTACCTGTGCGCGGAGAGCAGCGTTCGCGTCGTCGACACCGTCGGCTTCATCACGGATCTGCCGAAGGACCTCGTGGCGGCGTTTCGCGCGCCGCTCGAAGAGCTAGGCGAAGCCGATCTCTTGATCCACGTGACGGACGCGTCGAGTTCCGACCGCGAGCGCCAGCGCCGGGCCGTCGACGCGATCCTGCACGAGCTCGATCTCGATCGCAAGCCGAAGCTCGTCGTGCTGAACAAGATCGACGTGACCGTAGCGCCGCCACAGGCGAACGGCGCGCTGGAGGTCAGTGCGAAGACGGGGCTCGGACTCGATCGGCTACGGGCAGAAATTGGCAGGGCGTGTAGTGCACGAGCTTAACGCGTCGGCGGCTCTGGCTCGTTCGTTGATTCGCTAAGGCAACTCTTGATCTATCGACGTTTACGGCGAAGGGTTTCGGTGACCAGGTCGATGCGGGCGAAGCCGATGCACATGATGCGAATCGCGGCGATGCGCAGGCATCCGTGCCATCGCCGGTCCTTCGACTCCGCGCCTTCGGCGCTACGCTCAGGATGACAGAGGCAACGCCATCGCCGGTCCTTCGACTCCGCGCCTTCGGCGCTACGCTCAGGATGACAGAGGCAATGCCATCGCCGGTCCTTTGACTCCGCGCCACTTCGACAAGCTCGGTGTCGCTACGCTCAGATGACAGAGGCAACGCCATCGCCGGTCCTTCGACTCCGCGCCTTCGACGCTACGCTCAGGATGACACAGGCAATGCCATCGTCGGTCCTTCCCTAGCCTGCTAGGCTTTCAGAGAGGGCATCCTAGGTTCCGCGAGCGTTTGCTTGGCCCTCGTGCGCGTGCGATACCGCGCCGTCGCCGATCCACGCGACCTGTGGAATCCTGAAGAAGCGCGCCATGGCGTTCAGCGGTCCTGCGTATTCGCCTCTCGTTCGCGCGAATCGCTCCCACGCCGCATCGCGCTCGCATAACGCGTAACCGGCGGCAACGAGCCGCTCGCAAGCGCGATCGAAGTCGGCGCGCGCGATGCCGGGATCGCCCGATACCATCTTCGCGATGCGAAAGAAGCTCGCGAGGTCACGCACCGTGTGGCGGGCGATCGAAAAGCAAATGCGCGCTTCGCCGCACTCTTCCGGGTCGAGCATCGTATCGGCAAGCAGCGATGCGTCGAGCAGCGCGCCGAGCGTTCCCACCCACGATTGCTCGTCGTGGCTCGATCGAAAGAACGCGAGCACCGGGTACGCGAGATGACTCTCCATCAGGGCGGCGGTCCAGCCTTGCGCTTCGCGCATGAGGTCCGACAGGTGCGAGCGCGTGTGCGTCATCGCAGCGATTTCGTACAGCCCGATCGCGCTCGGCGGCGATCCGGCCCTGGCCGCGAAGGTGACGATGAAGGCTTCGCGGCGCTGGAACGTTCCGAAGAGCGCGAAGAGATACGCCGTCGTGACGGAGACGACGCCGAGACCGGACGCCGCGGCACAGAGCGAGACGAAGCGCGCGATGCCTTGACGCGCGACGATGTCGCCGAACCCGATCGTCAAGAGCGAGGTTCCGGCAAAGTACGCGGCATCGAAATACGAGTGCGGCGCCGGCGCGAGCTCGCCTCGCAGCCCCCACAGCACGGCGCCGTACCCCAGAACGAGCACGGCGACCCACGCGACGAGCATAACGATGAGCGCGAGCGGCGCGAACGTCGCGAGGAACTCCTCGCGCCGCTGCGCGTCGCGCGGATGCAGACGCGTGGCGAGTGCCGGCCAGACCCTCCAGAGGCTGCGCCAGACGATGAAGCTGATGCGGTACGAGAGCGTCGGCGCTCGGGGAACGATGACCGCTTGAAAGATGTCCGTCAGCGCGAAAGCAATCGAGGCGATCCCGGCGAGAAGCACCACGACATCGCCGGCGCCCACGCGCGTTACGGCGTTTGCGTAGGCAGCGGCGACGGCGGCTGGCTCGGCGGCGCGGACGGAACCGGCGGAGGCGGAAGCGTCGTCATCCCGGCGGGCATCGCGATCGGAACCAAGCGCGCGTAGCCGATCGAGATGCCTTGGTCCTTCGTGACGGTCACGGGAATGTCGATCGTCGCGTACGCAGGCGCGCGAACGGTGACGATTTGCTGGCCGATGGGGACGCGCGCGATCTCGAAGGCTCCCATGCCGTCGCTCGATGCCGTGTACAGCGATCCCACCGAGACGAGCGCGTTGGCAAGCGGCTGGTTCGTCGTGGCATCGAGTATCCGTCCGGTCACCGAGCCGTAATCCTGTACGCCGACCACATGTGGCTGCGAGCACCCGCCGCCGTCCGCACCGAGCAGTAAGAGGCAGCCGAGAACGGCAGGAAGCCAGCGCATGCGGCTACCCTACGCCTTGCTTGCTGCGTTCGCCTCCGAAGCCGGCGAGCCGCGCGCTCCAAGGGGAAGCCGCCCGCTTGTGAAAAGTGTCACAAGCGAATGGTTCCGTACGCGCCGGTCGGCATTTTCCTGCTCGTTGCCCTTGCAGCCGCTTTGCTTTTCACGATTTTGCCGGGGCTGCTCGGCCGCAGCAAACCGAACTCCCAGAAGGCCGATCCGTACGAATGCGGCGTCGAGCCGACCTCGCCGATCAGCGGGCGTTTCCCCGTGCGGTTCTACCTCATCGCGATGCTCTTTGTGGTCTTCGACGTGGAGACGGCTTCGTTTTATCCCTGGGCGGTGGAGATGCACGCGCTGCGCCTCTTCGGCCTGTTCGAGATGGTCGTCTTCGTCGCCATCCTCGCCATCGGATATGCGTACGTGTGGAAGAAGGGCGGATTTCAGTGGAGGTAGGCCCTGGGAAGTTCTTGCTCGCACGCGTCGATGACGTCGCACGCTGGGCGCAAAGCTCGAGCGTCTGGCCGCTCACGATGGGCCTTGCGTGTTGCGCGATCGAGATGATGAGCGTTACCGATCCCCAGTTCGACATCGCTCGTTTGGGCTCGGAAGTCTTTCGCAGCTCGCCGCGGCAGGCGGACCTCATGATCGTTTCCGGCCGCGTGGCGCAGAAGATGGCGCCGATCATCAAGCGCATCTACGATCAAATGGCGGAGCCCAAATGGGTGATTTCGATGGGAGCGTGCGCGAGCTCGGGCGGCGTCTTTGACAACTACGCGATCGTCCAGGGCGTCGACACGGTAATTCCGGTCGATGTCTACGTGCCCGGCTGCCCGCCCACGCCCGACGGCCTGCTCCACGGCATCACATTGATCCAGCAGCAGATCCGCGAAGGCGGACGCGGCGGCATCCTCGCTCGTGCCTAGTACCCAAACCCCACCGATCGCCGGCGGCGCAATCGACCCGCCGAGCCTGCGCCCGCCGATCGCGGACGCGCGGATCGAGCGCGTGGACGCAGCGCGGGTGCGCGCGCGGCTGGAGGAACTGCACGCGCAGGGCTGGACGATGCTGCTCGACCTCGGCGCCGCCGACTACCCGTTACGTACGCCGCGCTTCGACGTCGTCTACCATCTCTTGAAGTTGTCTGCGGCGGCGCGAACGGTCGCCGAGGTGGGAACGCCCGAGCGCATGCGCCTGCTATGCGGCGTCGAGGCCGACGACGCGCGCGTACCGACCGCGAGCGATCTCTGGCCGTCGGCAGACTGGGCCGAGCGAGAAGTCTTCGATCTCTTCGGGATCGTCTTCGACGGCCACCCGGACTTGCGTCGCATCCAAATGCCGCACACGTGGGAAGGGCACCCGCTGCGCAAGGACTATCCGCTGCGCGGCCCGGCGCGCGAACGCTCGCCGCGCCCTGCGTTCGCGCTTAAGAGCAACGTGCAAGCCGGCGTGCCGCCCTCGGGCGAGACGCTCGCCGCACTCCAAGAGCAGCGTAAGAAATCGTGAGCAGTCTCTCGACGACGCCGCTCACGCCGGAGATCGTTTCGCGCGAAGGCAACACGATGGTCCTGTCGATGGGGCCGCAGCACCCGTCGACGCACGGCGTTCTGCAGCTCGTGCTCGAGATCGAGGGCGAAAACGTCGTCAACGTCGACCCCGAGATCGGCTACCTCCACACGGGCATCGAAAAGAGTGCCGAGAACCTCTTCTGGTCGCAAGCGCAGACCGTCATCGAGCGCATGGATTATCTCGCGCCCGAATCCAACTCCCTCTGTTACGTTCTTGCGGCCGAGAAGCTGCTCGGGATCGCCGATCGCATTCCTTCGCGCGCGCAGGCGATTCGCGTGCTCTTTGCCGAGCTGACGCGCATCGCATCGCATTGCGTCTGGCTCGGAACGCACTGCATCGATCTCGGCGCGCTCTCGGTGTTCTTTTACACGTTCGATCTGCGCGAGAACATCCTGGACCTGCAAGAGGAAGCCGGCGGCGCGCGCATGCACCCGAACTACCTGCGGATCGGCGGCTGCAACGGCGACCTGCCGGAGGGATTTCTCGCAAAACTCGACGCGCTGATCGAAAAGTTTCCAGGGCGCATGGCCGACCTTCGCGGGCTTCTGCAAGCGAACCCGATCTTTCAAGATCGCACGATCGGCATCGCGAACCTCTGCGCGAACGACGCCGTTGCCTGGAACGTCACCGGACCGTCCCTGCGCGCCAGCGGCGTCGCGTACGACGTGCGCCGCGCGTTCCCGTACTGCGGATACGAGAGCTACGAGTTCGACGTACCGACGCGCACGGAGGGCGACGCGTACGCGCGTTTTCTCGTGCGCCTCGAAGAGATGGAGCAAGCGCACCGGATCTTGCAGCAGGTGCGAAAGCGGCTCGACGAGCCGGGGCCGGTCATGATCGACGATACGAAGGTTGCGGCGCCTCCCAAAGAGACGATCGCGCTCTCGATGGAGGCGCTGATCCATCATTTCAAGATCGTCAGCGAGGGCTTTCGCGTGCCGCCGGGCGACGTCTACCAATCCGTCGAGTCGCCGCGCGGCGAGCTCGGCTTCTACCTCGTGAGCGACGGTGGAAATCGCCCGTACCGGGTGCGAACGCGGCCGCCGTCGCTCTACAACCTGCAGGCGATCAAGGCGATCGCTCGCGGGAATCTCATCGCCGATCTCGTCGTTACGATCGGTTCCCTCGATCCCGTCTTCGGCGAGGTCGATCGGTGAACGAGCGCGAGGCGGAATTTCCGGCGTTGCTCGCGCGATTGCGCCCGCAGTGCGAAGCGCTCATCGCGCAGTACGAACACCATCGCTCGGCGCTGCTGCCGATCGTGCAGCTCTTTCAGGAGCACGAAGGCTTCGTGAGTCCGCAGGCCGTCCGTGCGACCGCGCAGATGCTCGATCTCACGCCCGCCGTCGTCGAGTCCACCGTCTCGTTTTACACGCTCTTCTATCGCAAACCAGTCGGAAAATACGTCGTTCAGATCTGCCGCGGCCTCGCGTGCAGCCTGAACGGCGCCGAGGACGTCATGCGCATCTTTCGCAGCAAGCTCGGGATCGCGAGCCTGCAGACCACGCCGGACGGGCTGGTCTCCTACGAAGAAGTCGAGTGTCTCGCGGCGTGCGATCGCGCGAGCTGCGGGCAAGTGAATCTGGAGTTCGTGTACGGCTTGGACGAAGGAGCGATCGACGAGATGCTCGCGGCGATGCGCGCGGGGACGTACGCGGTTGCGCCGATGGCGCAGACGGAGATTCCGGGGCGCTCGTGGAGCGTAGCGCAGAACGCCGACGTCGCGCGCGGGCGCAAGTCGTCGGGAGCGGTGGGGACGCGCAGTCCGGACAACGCCGGCGGCGTGGGTGACGCAAGCGGCGTCATCATGTTGGATCGCATCGCGGAGCTGGGCCTTGCGTTCCACGGTGCGACCCACGAGCGCAGCGTTCGCGAAGCGAAAGAGATCGTCGAGCTCGCGGGCGACCACCTCGGTACGCTCGGGAATGACGGTCGTGCCGGTCACTAAAGTCTTGACGCAAGGCATCGGCGAAGCTGATCTGCGCTCGATCGACGTCTATCGCAAACGCGGCGGCTACGAACAGTGGACGCGCGCGCTCGCGTCGCTCACGTCGGAGCAGGTGATGGAATACGCCGACAAGTCCGGCTTACGCGGCCGCGGCGGTGCCGGCTTTCCCACCGGGCGCAAGTGGAGTTTTCTTCCGAAGGTGGAGAAGCCGCGCTATCTCGTCTGCAACTGCGACGAAGCCGAGCCCGGTACGTTCAAGGATCGCATGCTGATCGAGAACGCGCCGCATCTGGTTCTCGAAGGAATGCTGCTCGGCGCCTACGGCATCGGTTCGCATCACGCGTTCATCTATATTCGCGGCGAGTTCAAGGAAGGTCATCGCGTCTTCAGCCGCGCGCTCGAGGAGGCGCGCGCGGCCGGATTGGTCGGCAAGAACGTCCGCAAGAGCGGATACGATATCGAGGTGACGGTGCACCGGGGAGCGGGCGCCTACATTTGCGGCGAGGAGACCGGCCTGTTGAACTCGCTCGAAGGCAAACGCGGCGAGCCGCGCCTGAAGCCGCCGTTTCCAGCCGTCGAAGGTCTGTACGGAATGCCGACGGTCGTGAACAACGTCGAGACGCTCGCGTATCTCGTGCCGATTCTCGCGCGCGGCTTGGAATGGTTCGCCGCCGCCGGCACCGAGCGCAGCAAAGGCTACAAGATCGTTTCCGTCTCCGGGCACGTGCAGCGGCCGGGCAACTACGAAGTGCCGCTCGGTACGCCGGTGCGCGAGCTGTTGGAGCTCGCGGGCGGCCTGCGCCCCGAGCGCACGCTGAAGGCGATCCAACCCGGAGGCGGTTCGTCGGCGTGCATCTTCGAAGAGCAACTCGACCTGCCGTACGATTACGAGTCGCTCGCGAAGGCGGGCACGATGCTCGGTTCCGGCGCGATGGTCGTCTTCGACGACACGACCGATTTCGTGCGAGCCGCCTACAATCTCGTGCGCTTCTACGCACACGAGTCGTGCGGACAGTGCACGCCGTGTCGCGAGGGAGGCCACTGGCTGGAGCTCGTCCTCGAACGGTTTACTCAAGGTCGCGGGTTGCGCGGCGACCTCGAAATGTTGCATCGCGTCAGCGCGGCGATCACCGGCATCAACCTCTGTCCGCTCGGCGACTCGATCGAGCCGTTCTTGAAATCCGTGCTCGTACGCTTTCCCGAAGCCTTCGAAGCGAGGCTCGCGGGTGAATAGCCGTGGCTGACCTCGTGAAGCTCACGATCGACGGCGTCGAGCTCGCCGTGCCGAAGGGCACGCTGCTCGTCGAAGCGGCGCGCGTCGTCAATCAAGAGATTCCGGTCTACTGCTACCATCGCAAGCTGGGCCCGGCAGGGCTGTGTCGCGTCTGCCTCGTCGAGATCGAGGGTATGCCCAAGCTGCAGATTGCGTGCAACACGCAAGTCGCCGACGGAATGGTCGTGCGCACGCGCAGCGAGAAAGCCCACGCGGGCAGGGCGACGGTCGTCGAGCTGTTGCTCGTCAATCATCCGCTGGATTGTCCGATCTGCGACAAGGGCGGCGAATGCGACCTCCAGGATTATGCGATGGCATACGGGCGCGGATCGTCGGACGTCGTGGATCCCAAGTCCAGCAAGCCCAAGGCCGTCGACCTCGGGCCCACGATCGTACTCGACGAAGAGCGTTGCGTCGTCTGCCAGCGTTGCGTGCGCTTCGACGACATCATCGTGCGCGACCAACAGCTCGTCGTCAAAGATCGCGGCCACCGCGACATCATCGCTACCGCAACGGGCGCACCGTACCGGCATCATTTCACGGGCAACGTCACCGAGCTCTGCCCGGTCGGCGCGCTCACCTCGAAGACGTATCGGTTCAAGTCGCGTCCGTGGGATCTCAATCGGACGGAGACGAGCTGCACGCATTGCTCCGTCGGCTGCCGCCAGAAGGTCGACGTGCGCTACGGCAGTCTGATGCGCACGATGACGGTTGCGGAGGACGACGCCATCTCCGACGGTTGGCTCTGCGATCGCGGGCGCTACAACATCGGGTTCTACGAGGCGCGCGATCGGCTGACGCAACCGCTGTACAAGCGCGACGGCCGTTTCGTGCAGGTCGAGTGGAACGACGCGTTCGAGATCTGGGCTGCGGCATTGCGCGGGGCTGCCGCAACGCCGCAGTCGCTCGGCGCGATCGGCGGCGGCCGGTTGACGAATGAAGAAGCGTACGTCCTACGGTATCTCTTCGACGCGCTCGGCACGCGAAATCTCGACTGGCGCGCCGGCTGGCAGCGCCAAGCGACGCCGGGAGCGCACGCGGGCAGCATCGTCGAGATCGAACGCGCGCAGGTGATTCTCGTCG
This sequence comes from Vulcanimicrobiota bacterium, assembly GCA_027364935.1. Classification (GTDB taxonomy): domain Bacteria; phylum Vulcanimicrobiota; class Vulcanimicrobiia; order Vulcanimicrobiales; family Vulcanimicrobiaceae; genus Tyrphobacter. Next base: position 15,564 of record DAHXOK010000022.1, read on the forward strand.
CGGGAGAGGGCCCGGCCGAACTCGCACCGGTTTTCGATCTGCGCGTGCGCAAAGCGGCACTGCGCAACGGGGCTCGGGTGCTTAAGGTAACGGATGCCGACTACGCCGGCACGCAGGC
>DAHXOK010000022.1:15691-22994 GCA_027364935.1 Vulcanimicrobiota bacterium
CCACGCCGAGCGCGTCGCGCTCGTGTGGGACGGCGTGGATCTCGCGCTCGGAAAGCGGCTGTACGAGCGGCTGTCGGCGCTTCCAGGGTTGCGCACGTACGTGCTCGGCGAGCAGCCCAACGCGCGTGGCGCAGAAGCGATGGGCATGCTGCCGGCGGACGGCGGGCGCGATACCTTCGGAATGTTCGACGATGCGCGCGAAGGCAAGATGGCCGCACTCTCGCTCTTTGCCGTCAATCCGGTTCGCACGGCGCCGAACGCGCGGGACGTGCGCGCGGCGCTCGAAGCCGCTCCGTTCCTCGCCGTGAGCGAGTTGTTCATGACGCAGACCGCGCAATGCGCTACGCTCGTGCTGCCCGCGAAGGGTGCGTTCGAGAAGAGCGGTACGACGACGAACTTCGCGGGCGATCTGCTGCCGCTCGCGTCCTCGCTCGTCGCTCCCGAAGGCCCGCTTTCGGATCTCGAGATGCTCGTCGGCCTCGCGCGTGCGCTTCGAATCGAGCTGCCGACGGTGCGAGACGTCGAGAGCGCCGTGGTCGAACGCGCGGCGCGCGCGCAAAGCTTCGGCTTCGGCGACGCGCGTTACGGCGTCGCGCACGAAGGCTCGCCGCAGCCGCGGCTCCTCTTCTCCGGCGGCGGCACGTGCGCGCACGACGATCGCATTGCGGCCCTCTGCGAGGCACCGGCGTAGATGCCGCTCTGGATCGTCGTGTTCGTCAAGTCCGCAATTCTGCTCTTCGTCGTGATCACGGCGTTCGCGTACGCAATGCTGGCGGAGCGAAAGATCTTGGGGTGGATGCAGCTTCGGCCCGGCCCCAATCGCGTCGGCCCGTGGGGGATGCTGCAACCGGCAGCCGACGCCGCGAAGCTCATCCTCAAAGAAGACCTCATGCCGCGCACGGCCGATCCACTGCTGTACCGGCTCGCGCCGTTCATCTCGCTGCTGACCGCGTTTTCGGTCTACGCGATCATCCCGTTCGGCACGTCGTCCGCCGGCGTATGGGCGATCGGCAACGTGAACGCCGGCGCCCTGCTGTTGCTCGCGATCATGTCGATCGGTATCTACGGGATATCGCTGGGCGGATGGGCGTCGGGATCGAAGTACCCGCTGCTCGGCGCCGTGCGCTCGACGGCGCAGATGATCAGCTACGAGCTCGCGATGGGCCTGTCGTTCGTCGGCGTGCTGCTCCTTGCCGGGACGACGTCGCTCGACGGTATCGTTTCCGCCCAGCAGCGTCTCTGGTTCTTCATTCCGGAGGCCGTCGCGTTCGTCGTGTACGTGATTACGGCGATCGCCGAGACGAATCGCGCGCCGTTCGATTTGGTCGAGGCGGAGACCGAGCTCGTCGCCGGCTTCCACACTGAGTACTCCGGGCTGCGCTTCGGCCTGTTCTTCATCGCCGAGTACGTCAACATGCTGACGATCTCGTGCATCGCAAGCCTGCTCTTTCTCGGCGGATGGGACGCCCCGTTCGGCTGGACGTGGCTGCCGGGCATCGCCTGGTTTTTGCTGAAGGTCGGAGCGTTCATGTTCTTCTATATGTGGCTTCGGGCGACGCTCCCGCGCATTCGGTACGACCGTCTGATGGCATTCGGATGGAAAGTGCTGCTGCCGGTAGCGACGCTGAACGTCATCGTTACGGCCGTCGTGATCGCGTTGCGGAGCTAGGGGAATGAGAACGCAGAAGCGTCTCTACAACGTCGCCGCGATCCTCAAGGGGCTGTCGATCACGTTCTGATTCATGTTCAAGAAGAAGCCGACGATCCAATATCCGTCCGTTCGCAAGCAGCACGCGCCGCGTTTCCACGGGTTGCACGAGTTGCGCCGGTACGAGGATGGGAAGGAGCGCTGCATCGGCTGCGAGCTGTGCTCGAGCGCGTGTCCCGCGAACGCGATTACGGTCATCGGCGCCGAAAACGCGCCCGACGACCGCCGCTCCCCGGGAGAGCGATACGCGGCACGCTACGAGATCGACGAGCTGCGCTGCATCTTTTGCGGGATGTGCGAGGAGGCGTGCCCGACCGACGCGATCGTGCTCACGCCGCGGTTCGAGATGTCGGACTTTCGCCGCGGGTCGTTCATCTACGGGAAAGGCCGTCTGCTCGTGCCACCGCAAGCCGGCGTCGGAGCGCCACCGGACGACCGGCCGGGCGGCATTCCCGCCGATCTCGGTAGCGTCGCCGAAATGAAATCGACGACCGATCCGCAGACCGGGTACGACGCGACGTACAACGGATCGCTGCTGAAATGAGCGCGCTCTTTTGGATTCCGGCCGTCGTCGTCGTGGCGAGCGCCCTCTGGACGGTCGCCGCATCGAAGCCGGTGTACAGCGTCGTGGCGCTCTTGTCGAACTTCGCCGCGCTCGCGGTGCTCTTTCTCTCGCTCTCGGCCGAGTTCTTAGCGATGATTCAGCTCATCGTCTACTCGGGCGCGATCCTCGTCCTCTTTCTCTTCGTGATCGCCTTGCTTTCGAGCGGCATCGCGCCCATCGCGCTTGGGCCGGACCGGCTCCCGCGCATCGTCGGGCCGGCGTCGTTCTTCGTAGCGATCGCATTGGGCGTGGTCCTGGCAGCCGTTCTGGCGTCGCACGCGCCGCCGCTGCCGCACGCCGCTGCGCTCGCGCTTGCGGGGCCGGCGGGCGCGCCCGACGTCTTCGGCAGCGTCGCGGATTTCGGAAAGGCGCTCTTCACGACGTACCTCTTGCCGTTCGAGATCACGGCGCTGATCCTCATGGTTGCCGTTATCGGGGTCATCGTACTCACGGGGAACGAGACGCCGTACGTTGCGACCCGGCGGCACGCGGAACAGACGCGCAGAGAGGTGCGCGAAGCGATTGCGCGCGAGGGAGACTCATGACGGCGGCCCTGCTTCCCGTACCCCTTTGCGACTACGTCGCGCTCTCGGCGGTCATGTTCTTCATCGGGGTTGCCGGCGTCATCGTGCGCCGTAACCCCCTCGTGATGCTCATGAGCATCGAGTTGATGTTCAACGCCGCGAACTTGGCGTTCGTCGCCTACGCGCGCGCCTGGCTCAATAACGCGGGACACATCTTCGCGTTTCTCGTGATTACGGTGGCGGCGGCGGAAGCGGCGATCGCGCTCGCGATCGTCGTCGTGACCTTCCGTGCCTCGGAGCGCGTCGACGTCGACGAGGTGAGGGCGCTGCACGGATGATTCTGATCGCGCTGCTCGTTCCGCTCGCCGGGGCAGTGCTCTGCTGGGCCCTGGGTCCGTGGCTGCGCGCTGCGGCCGGTTGGCTCGCGACCGCTGCCGTCGCTGCGTCGTTCGGGCTGATCCTCGCGACGGGAAGCGGCTCGCAAGCGCTCTTCTCGTGGATGCCGGGCTTCGACTTCGGCTTGACGCTCGATCGCCTCTCGCTCCTGTGGGCGCTCGTCATCACCGGCGTCGGCTTCTTGATCCATCTCTACTCGATCGGCTACATGCACGGCGATCGCGCCTTTGCGCGCTTTTTCGCCTACATGAACTTCTTCATTTTCGCGATGCTGCTGCTCGTGCTCTCCGACAACTGGATCGGGTTGCTCGTGGGCTGGGGCCTCGTTGGATTGGCCTCGTATTTCCTCATCGGCTTCTGGTTCGAGCGGCCGTCCGCAGTCGCGGCCGCGCGCAAGGCGTTCGTCATCAACGTCGTCGGCGACGTTGGAATGATGTTCGCGATCTTTCTCATCGTCGCGAACGTCCACTCGATTCGATTTGCAGACACGTTCTCGGCGGTCGCGACGCTGGGCGCACCCGTGGTATTCGCGATCTGCTTCGGTCTGTTCGTCGGCGCCGCAGCGAAGTCGGCACAAGTGCCGTTGCACGCATGGCTCCCCGACGCGATGGAGGGCCCGACGCCGGTCTCGGCGCTCATTCACGCCGCAACGATGGTGACGGCCGGCGTCTATCTCGTCGCTCGCTGCGCGCCCCTCTGGGACCAGAGCGCCTCGGCGCAGATGCTCGTCGGAACGGTCGGGGCGGTGACGGCGATCGGCGGAGCGATTCTCGGGGCCTCGCAGTGGGACATCAAGCGAATTCTCGCCTACTCGACGATGTCGCAAATCGGCTACATGATCATGGGCGTCGGCGTCGGCGCGTACGCCGGCGGCATCGCGCACTTCTTCACGCATGCGTTCTTCAAGGCGCAGCTCTTCTTGGCGTCGGGAATCATCATCCACGCACTGAACAACGAGCAGGACGTACGCCTGATGGGAGGCCTCACCAAGCGCATGCCGCTGGCGTTCTGGGGGATCTTGACCGGCGTGCTCGCGATCAGCGGGATTCCCGGCTTCAGCGGATTCTTCAGCAAGGATCAAGTGATTGCCGGCGCGCTCGCGCACGGCCACCCGTGGATGTATGCCGTCGGCATCGCAACGGCCGGCATCACGGCGTATTACATGTTCCGGCTCTTGTTCGTTACGTTCTTGGGCGAGTATCGCGGCAACGTGGACCCGGCTGCGCTCGGCATTGCCCGTTCGACAGGCTCAGCGCAGGCCCGCGAGCTGGCTGCTCCGCACAAACCGCACCACCAGGCTCCGAGTTGGATCATGGGGCTGCCGGTCGCCGTGCTCATCGTTCCGACCGTCTTTTCCGGCTGGCTGCTCTTCGGGTCGAGCGTCGCCCCGTCGCTCTGGACGCGATTCTTCGCGGTGCAGTTCGCGCCGTCCGGCACTGCGCCGGCATCCGTTCCCGAGTGGGTCACCACGCTCGTCACGTTTGCCGTCGTGCTCGCCGGAATCGGCGTCGCAACGTGGCGCTATGCGACGCGGAGCGCGCGAGCGAACGCCGTCGCGCGCCTTCGTAACGAAACGCTGCGCATGCCCAAGGTGCTCGCGAATGCGTACTACGTCGACGCGCTCATCGACGTCGTCTTCGTGCGCGGCGCGCAGATTCTCGGTGCGATCTTCTCGCGCGTCGTCGATCCGTACGTCATCGACGGCGCGGTTCGCGAGAGCGCGGCGTCGGCGCAGGCGCTGGGAACCGCAATGCGGGCGCTCCAGAGCGGCTTCGTGCGCGCGTACGCGTTCGTGCTCGTGCTGGGCGTCGGGTGCTTTCTCGCGTACTACTACTTCGTAGGCGCGCGATGATGTCGCCGCTCGTTATCGTCGTCTTACCGCTGGTCGTCGGCGGCTTGTTGTTCCTGCTGCCGCGCGACGACATTAGGATCTCAAAGGCCGCGGGCGCGCTCGTCGCAGCGGCGCTCGTCGTCCTCACGATTGCCGGGCGCGACGAATCGTGGACGTGGCACTGGCTGACGCATCCGTTCGTCGCCAACCTGCACTTCGGCGCGACGTATCTTTCGCATTGGCTCCTCGTGCTGCTCGCGCTGTGCACGTTCGCAGCGATCGTGGCGACGAACGTCGCGCGCACGCGCAGCATGGTGGCGGCGCTGTTGCTGCTCGAAGGGACGATGGCGGGCCTCTTCCTCGCGCGCGATCTGCTCGTCTTCGCGCTGTTCTGGGACGCGATGCTCCTTCCGGTATTCTTCGTGCTGCTCTCGTGGGGCGAGCACCCGTCCGTGGCGTGGCGGTACTTCATCTACAACTTCGCCGGGGGATTGGCGCTTCTGTTCGCGGTCGCCGGCTTCGGTGCGGTCGTCGGCACGACCGACGTCATCGGCAGCGGCGCGTTCAACGGGGCGATCGGCCCCTGGGCGCCGTGGATTCTTGCCGGCTTCACGTTCGCGTTTCTCGTGAAGACGCCGGTATGGCCGTTTCACACGTGGATGCCGTCGACGTACGCCGCTACGCCCGCCCCGATGGTTGCGGTCGTGAGCGCGGTGCAGTCGAAGGCAGGCCTCTACGGGTTCCTCGCGATCTCGCTGGCGCTCTTTCCGTCGTATTTCACGGCCGAGGTCCCGGCGCTCGTGATTCTCGCGGTGATCTCGCTGCTCTACGGCGCCTTCATCGCGCTCGTTCAGAGCGATGCAAAGCTCGTCGTCGCCTATTCGTCGCTCTCCCACTTGGGTTTGATCGTGCTCGCCATCGCGTCGCGCGATCCGCTCGCGTTGCGTGGAGCGCTCGTCTACATCGTCGCGCACGGTCTCTTCAGCGCGGCGCTCTTCCTCATTCTCGGCTTCGTCGAAGAGCGCGAGGAGACGCGATCGCTCGGCAAACTCGGGGGACTCGGCTGGGCCAATCCTCGCTTGACCGGTGCGCTCGGCATCGCCGCGCTCGCGGCATTGGGCCTTCCCGGCCTTGCAGGGTTTGCCGGCGAGCTGATCATCCTCATCGGCGTCTATCAAGGCGGGTACGCGTGGGCCGCAATCCTCGCGCTGGTCGCCATCGTCATTGCCGCCGCCTACATGCTGCGTTTGCTGCAGGGTGCGACGCAGGGCGCCGAAGTTGCCGATCTGCCCGTACGCCGCGACCTCACCTGGGTTGAAGGCTTGGCCGTGGCGCCGCTCCTCCTCGCGTTGTTCTACTTCGGCGTCTATCCGCATGCGCTGCTCGCCTCAGGATGGCTTCGCCCGTGAACGTGAGCATCACCGCTGCAGACTGGGGAGCCGTCGCGCCGATTATCGTGCTCGCCCTCACCGGTTTGGCCGTGCTGCTCGCCGACCTCGTCGCGCGCGACGACGTGCCGCGCTACGCGGCGATCGCGCTGGCGGTTATCGGAACGATTGTAGCGGGCGTCCTCTGCTATCAGCAGTACGACACGCAGTACGCGGCCTTCGGCGGCGGATTCGTCGTCGACTACGCATCCGCGCTCTTCGAAGGACTCGTCCTCTTGGCGACGCTCGGTTCCACGATCCTCTACGCCGCAATTGGCGACAAGCGGCACGTTGCCGGGGCGATCGCGCTCATGCTGTGGAGTGCGAGCGGCGCTTTGGTGCTGGCGGGAGCCGGCAACCTGATGACGGTCTTCCTCGGGCTCGAGTTGCTCTCGCTCGCACTCTATACGCTCTGCGGCATGTCCGAGCGCGCGGGCGCGCGCGAAGCCGCGCTCAAGTACCTCATCCTGAGCTCGACGGCGTCCGGCTTCTTGCTATACGGCATGGCGTTGCTCTTCGGCGCGACGGGTAGCGTGGCGCTGGCGTCACTTTCCAATCCGGCCCTCGCTGCGAACCCGATATTCTGGAGCGGCGCGGGCGCATTTTTCGGCGGCATCTGCTTCAAACTCAGCCTCGTGCCGTTTCACACGTGGGCTCCCGACGTGTACGAGGGCGCGCCGCTTCCCGTTACCGCCTTCATGAGCGTGGCCACGAAAGCCGGCGTGCTCGCGGTGCTCGTTCGCGTGCTGTACTCGTCGCTGCCGCCGCAGCATGCGTCGGCGCTGCTCCTGCCGGTCTGGGTCGTCGCCGGCG
>DAHXOK010000022.1:23004-29970 GCA_027364935.1 Vulcanimicrobiota bacterium
GGCGTTTCGATGATCGGCGGCAACGTGGCGATGCTCGCCCAGACCGATCTGAAGCGCATGCTTGCGTACTCCGGCATCGCGCAGATGGGCTACGTCCTCGCCGCGCTCGCGGGCGGAAGCGCGCAAGGTTTCAACGCGGCGCTCTATTACTTTGCGGCGTATGCGTTCATGAATCTCGGAGCGTTCGCGGTGGCCTCGATGTTGTCGAGCGATCGCGAGGAGGGCGCGTTGCTCGCGAACTATGCCGGTTTGGCGTATCGGCGTCCGTGGCTCGCCTTCGCGATGTCGGTGTTCTTGCTGGCGATGGCGGGCCTACCCCCGACGGCTGGATTCCTCGGAAAGATCTTCATCCTGCGCACCACGGTCGAAACTGGCTACGTCTGGCTCGCCATCCTGCTCATCGCCGGGACGGCGATCTCGCTGTACGCCTACGGCCGCATCGTCCGCTCGATGTACGCACGCGCTTCGCACCCGCTGCACGATGCGAAGCCGTTCGTGCCGCTCGCCGCGGTGAGCGCGGCGCTGTGCACGATCGCGGTCATCGTGCTAACGTTCTTTCCGTTTACGCGCTAAAGAAGCCCTTATTCAGGGCTCGATTCAGGACGACAAAAGTGGATCGCTACGCGGGTTAACAAATCAACAGCGTGCGGCGCTACATAGCGTAACAGGCAAGAGCATCAGCGTGTCATGGTGAGCGTAGCGCGAGCGCAGCGAGCGCGCAGTCGAACCACGCTGCAAGGCCCTTGCGCCGTCCTTCGACTTCGCGAGCACTTCGTGCTCGCTACGCTCAGGATGACAAAAGTGGATCGCTACGCTCAGGATGACAAGAGTTGATCGCTACGCTCAGGGCTACACTAGGTTTTTCGGGCGATCGCTTCGATCTCGACGCGCAAGCCGAGCGGCAGCGCCTTGACGGCGACGGTCGAGCGCGCAGGCTTGACGGCGTCGAAGTACTTTGCATAGACGGCGTTGACCGCGGCGAAGTCGCCCATGTCGACGAGAAAGATCGTCGTCTTCACGACGTCGGCGTAGTCGAATCCGGCCGCGCGCAGCACGCTCCCAAGATTTTGCAGGGTCTGGTCCGCTTCGGCCGCGACGTCGCCGTCGACGAGCTTGCCGGTTTTGGGATCCATCGCACCCTGCCCGCTGCAGAAGAGCCATTCCCCGCTGCGGATCGCCTGGCTGTACGGTCCGATCGGGGACGGGGCGCCGGTTGTAAAGACGGGATCGCCGGGCATCTAGGCGTTCACCGCGTCGCGCTTCATCGTTCCCTTGAAGCTCATCGGCTCTTCGTCGATGCCGAAGTTGCGTGCGTAAAGCTCCTCGACGCGCAGGATGTCGTCGCCGGTGAGCGCGGGCGTCTCGGTTGCGGTTGCAAACTCGCGCAGCTGCGCGGAGTCGTAGACGTTCGGCAGCACGGTCATCACGCGCGGCTCTTTGAGCAGCCATTGGATTGCGGCTTGCCCGAGCGTACGGTTCGGCAGCTCGAGAAAGCGTAGCTGCTCGACCTTTTTGATGCCGTTGACGAGCCAGGAACGCGGGCGATGCCGGCGATGATCGTTCTCGGCGAAGACGGTCTCTTGCGTGTAGTGTCCCTCGAGCATTCCGCTCGCATGCGGCACGCGTATCATGAAGCCCGTCTGCGCGTGCGCGTCGTACGCCGCTCGAATCTGCTCGTTACCAGGAAACTGTTCGAGTGCATTCCAGATGATCTGGAGCGACGGGCAGTTGCGCTCCACGACCGCGTCGAGGCCCTCGAAGAGCCAGCCGATGGCCGGACCGAGCGCGACGCCGTACGTCCGGATCTTGCCCTCGCGCTTGAGATCTTCGAGCAGCTCCCACAGCGCGTCGTCCTCGATTTGCGCCATGCGCGCGTTGTGCATTTGGTAGATGTCGACGTACTCGGTTTGCAGGCGCCGCAGCGACGCTTCCAGCGCGCGGCGGACGAACGCAGGCGAGAAGTCCTGCGGCAGCTCGAACTGGCCGCGCCGCTCGTTCGCGTTCTGCGAGGAGATGTCGTAGCCGAACTTCGTCGCGTAGACGACGCGTTCGCGGCGGTCGCCGAAGGCCTTTGCGAGCTGTTCTTCGCTGCGGCCGTTGCCGTACGTGTCGGCGGCATCGAAGAACGTGATGCCGAGATCGTACGCTTCGCGCAGCAACGCGATCGCTTCGTCGTCGCTCTTCTGACCCCACCATCCGGTCGAGGTGGTCCAGAGGCCGAAGCCGACTTCGCTGACGCGAACGGCGGAGTTCGGGTACGTGCGGTATTTCATCGAGCGGGGCTTCTCCGTCGGTGAGGCCAACTCTCTTGAGATTGTGAGCGAAATCGAGCATTTCAGCGAAATCGAGCATTTCGATGAAGACTTTGCTCGGGTCGAACGCTGGATCGAGCAGTACTTCGCGCGCCCCGAGCGCTATCCGGTGCTTCCGCGGGTCGCACCGGGGGAGATCGAGGCGGCGCTGCCCGACGCCGCACCGGAGGAGCCCGAACCTTTCGAGCGCATCTTTGCCGACTTCGAGCGCGTGATTCTCCCGGGCATCACCCATTGGAACCACCCGCGCTTCTTCGCGTACTTCGCGACGAGCGCGGCGCCGGTCGCAGTGCTCGCGGAGGCCCTGGCGGCGACGCTCGACGTGAAGGTCATGCTCTGGCGCACGTCACCCGCGGCGGCAGAGCTGGAAACCATGATGATGCGCTGGCTCGGCAAGCTCATCGGCGTGCCGGAGAACTGGACCGGCATCATCTACGACACGGCGTCGATCGGGGGCTTCTCGGCGTTGGCAGCGGCGCGGGAGTCGCTCGGCCTCGGCATTCGCGAGCATGGCGCGAGCGGTCGCGACGTTCCGGTGCTACGCATCTACGTGACGGAACACACGCATTCGCACGTCAAGAAGGCGGCCATCGCGCTGGGCGTCGGGCTCGAGAACGTCGTGCACGTCGCGTGCGACGACGCGTTTTGCATGCGCCCCGACGCGCTCCACCGTGCGATCGACGAAGATCGCGAGCGCGGCATGCGTCCGCTCGCGGTCGTCGCAACCATCGGCACGACGTCGACGACGTCGATCGATCCGGTTCCGGAGATCGCCCGCATCGCAAAACGCCACAACGTCTGGCTGCACGTCGATGCGGCGTATGCCGGCATCGCCGCGATCCTGCCGGAGCAGCGCTTCATCATGAACGGCGTAGACGAAGCCGACTCGCTGGTCGTCAATCCGCACAAGTGGTTGTTCGTCCCGATGGACTGCTCGGCACTCTACGTTCGCGACGAGTCGCTCCTGCGCGGCGCCTTCAGCCTCGTTCCGGAGTTCGTACTGACGACGCCGGAGCGCGGCGTGCGCAACTACATGGAGTATGGCCTGCAGCTCGGACGGCGTTTTCGCGCGCTCAAGCTGTGGTTCGTGCTGCGCCACTTCGGCGCGCGGGGAATACGCGAGCGCCTGCGCGAGCACATCGCGCTCGCGGCGGAGTTCGCGTCGTGGGTCGGCGCGGAACCCGGTTGGGAGGTCCTCGCGCCGCATCCGTTCTCCGTCGTGTGCTTCCGCTACCGCGCCGATGGGATGAGCGAAGCGGAGGCGGAGGCGTTCAACGCGCGCGTGATGCAGGCCGTCAACGCGAGCGGCGATATCTTCATCTCGCACACGAAGATCGGCGGTACGTACGCGCTGCGCCTGGCCATCGGAAACCTGCGCACGCAGCGTGCCGACGTGGAAGCGGCGTGGCTGGCGATCAGAGACGCCGCGGCGGCGGCTGCCTAGTAGAGGCGAAGGTACGCGCGGCGTTCCCACGGGTGCACCGCCCGGCGATAGCGTTCGTACTCGGCAAGCTTTGCGTCGCGCAACGCATGGTAGAGATGATCGCCCAGGGTGGCGCGCACGACCGGATCCTCGTCGAGCTCCGCGATCGCCTGACGCAGCGACTTGGGCAGCGCTCCGACGCCGCGCTCGCGCCGGTCGCGCTCGGTGAGCTCGTACGTCGACCCTTCCCACGCGTCGCCCGGCAAGCGCTCGCGTGCGATGCCGGCGGCGGCGGCACCGAGCAGGACGGCAAGCGCGAGGTACGGATTGCAGGCGGGATCGGGACTACGCACTTCGATACGCGGCGCGCCCGTCGATGGCGGGACGCGCACGAGCGCGTTCGCGCTGCGCCGCGACCAGAGCGGATAGATCGGTGCGTCCCACGCGGCGACGAGCCGTTTGTAGGAGTTGACCGTCGGATTGCAGATCGCGGTCGTCGCGGGAGCGTGCGCGAGCAGACCTCCGACGGCGTAGAGCAGCGTTTCCTCGTCCGTTCCTTTCGCAAGACGCAAGTCGACGTGAAGACCGCTGCCGGCGCGATCCTCGATGGGCTTGGGCATGAAGGTGGCGTCGAGGCCGAAGGTCGCCGCCACGTGCTTGGCTACCGTGCGCAGCGTCAGCGCGTGATCCGCCGCGCGCAGAGGAGCGTCGTGTGCGACGTCGATCTCGTGCTGACCCGCGCCGTGCTCGTGATGCGCCGACGCAACGTGGATGTCCATGCCCTGCAGCGCGGCAACGATCGCGTTGCGCGTCTCCTCGCCGCGGTCGTTGGCAGAGAAATCGAAGTAGGATCCAACATCGGTCGTCTCGGTGGCTCCGTCGCTTCCCCGCTCGAAGAGATAGAACTCCATCTCGAGTCCGACGCTCGTGCCGGCGAGTGCGGACGCGCTCTCGACGGCGCGGCGCAGCGTCGTGCGCGGACAGCCTTCGAACGGCGAGCCGTCGGGCATTGCGATGTCGCAGATGAGGCGCGCTTCGAGCCCGTCGGCCGTCGACCACGGGTAGATCGCGAACGTTTGGGGATCGGGACGCAGCACCATATCGAGTTCTTCACCCCGAACGAACCCATCGATGGATCCGCCGTCGAAGGTCACGCGTCCGTCGAGCGCGTTCTCGAGCTCGCTTATGGGAATCGAGACGTTCTTGCTGACGCCGAGAATGTCGGCGAAGACGAGGCGCACGAATCGCGCGCCGCGTTCTTTTGCGAGTTTCAGGACGTCGCGTTTGGTCGCGGCGTGGGTTTCAGGAGTGGAGTGCATCGATAGCCATCACAAGGCGAAGAGTGAGTTGGTCGTGCGGCGTCGAGAGATCGCTGCGGCAGATTTCCGCGATCTGGCGCAACCGATAGAAGACGGTGTGGCGGTGCACGTTGAGTTCGGCTGCCGCGGTCTTCACGTTTTGACCGCACGTGAAGTAGACCCGCAGCGTTCGTTCGAGCTCGGTCTGGTGCTTTTCGTCGTAGTCGCGCAGCGGCGAAAGCACGGTGCGAGCGAAGGCGCGCAGCTGTTCGACGGAGGCGCCGCCGTGCAGCAACGCATACGCGCCGAGTTCGTCGTACACGTAGACGCGGTTCGCACCGAAGATGCGCCTGCCGATGGCAAGCGCGCTGCGCGCGCGCTGGAGGTGCTGCGGTACGGACGTTGCCGAGCCGCTGCCGCCTACCCCTCCGCTGAGATGGAGCGGCAGTCGCCGTTTGGCGATCGTCTTCGGCAGCAACGTTGCGGCGGTGCGCACGTTGCTCGCGTCTACCTCGCGCGCGACGGGAACGAGCAGCTCCACCGCCGCACCGGATTCGAGCGTTCCGGTGTCGGGCCGCGCGAAGACGTCGAGCGCGAGCCGGCGCAGCTCCGCGCGATCCGACGGCGCGGCGGGCTCGTCGAGCTCGAGGCAGACCGCGATATAGGACGGTGCGAGGTGGATGCCGGCCGATGCAGCGGCCTCCCGAACGGTCGCTTCGTCGGCGTAGGCACCGGTGGCGAGGCGCTCCCAGAACGTGTGGCGCGAGCTCGTTACGCCGTTGTGCGATCGCTCGGCGGCCATCGTAGCGGCGAAGCGCAGCGCCTCGGAGTCGCCCTTGGCAACGGCTGCAGCGAGTCCCTCGACGAAGGCGACGATCTCTTCGGGAGTCACGCGGCTCTGTTCGGCGAACGGCGAAGGTACTCATCGCATGGAGTTTGCGGCAACGCGCGAGGTGCTCGCCTCGCTCTTCGAAGAGTCCCCGACGGCAACGCTGCTGTGCGACGGCGACGCGCGCATCATTGCGGCCAACGACGCCGCGCAGCAGGTGACCGGCTACGCACGGGGCGAGCTCCTCGGCAGGGCCTGCCGGGATCTCGGTCGCGATGGCCTACGCCTCGAGCGCGCGGTACGCCGCGCCGCGAGCGGCGGCCCCGAACGGCTGGAGGTGGAGCTCGCGGCGTGCGACGGCACCGCGATTCCCGCGGCATGCGACGCGTTCCCTGCGCGCTTGCACGGGCGCGCCTACGGCGTCTTCCTGCAAGTTCGGGCGCAGCACGCCGCGTTTCTCGACGCCGTCACCGGTCTGCCGAATCGCGCGCTGCTCGACGATCGCATCGCGCAGACGCTCGTGACCGCTCGGCGCTACCGTCATGCGTTCGCGCTCATGCACGTCCGCGTAGTCGCGGCGCCCGACGACGCCGTGCGTGCGATTGCTCGGCGTATGCGCGACGTGCTCCGCGAGAGCGACACGATCGCGCGCGCCGGCGGCGACGATTTCGCCGTGCTGCAGCCGATGATCGACGACCCCGACGACGCCGTTGACGTCGCGCGCAAGATCATCTTCGCGCTGCGGGCGCAGATCGCCGTCGACGGCGCGTCTGTGGAGCTGCGCGCGAGCGTTGGGATCGCGATCTTTCCCGGCGACGGCGAAAACGCCGGCGAACTGGCCGGCGCTGCCGACCGCGCGCTCGATCGGGCGGCGTCGCAGGCGGAGGCGTGGGCGCTCGCTACGAGGCCAGCGACGGAAAGAGCGACGTAACGATCGAGATCAACGTGAGCGTCGCTACGACGATGACGGTTGTCCACGCGATGACGTTGAACGCAAGACTATTCGTCCACTCGCCCATCAGCCGCTTGTTGTTGATGAGCAACAGCATCAGAAACAACACGATCGGCAGGAGCGCGCCGTTGATGACCTGCGAATAGAAGATG
>DAHXOK010000023.1 GCA_027364935.1 Vulcanimicrobiota bacterium
CGAGTCGCTCGGGGCCGCGGTGGATTGTAACCAAGCCCAGCAGACCGTCTACGGCGATCTGACGGCGCCGATGGCGCCTCCGCCACAGGGGTGGCCGCCCCCCCTATCCGCAAGTCTGGCCGCCTCCCAACGGCTGGTGGCAAGAGTATGGCCCCCCGCCGCGTGACTGGCGTGGCCGGTCACGCCCAACGCCCACGCCGTATCGCATGCCGCGCCCTCGGCCAACGTTTCGGCCGCCGCGTCCGTATCCGACGTTTCGCCCGCCGCATCCGATCGTGACGCCGACGCCGATGCGGATTTACACGCCGCGTCCGTATCCGACGTTTCGCCCGCCGCGTCAGTTTCCGACGGTTCGCCCGCGTCCCGTGCCGTTGCGAACGCTTCCACCGCGTCTGCGCCCTACGCCGACACCTATGCCATGATTCGCAGGCGAGCGACCGGTCGTTGATTGGCTGCTCGGCCAGGGGGGAAGAAGATTCTCGTGATGAGAAATTTTTTTGTTGTTCTTCTCGCGCTTGCAATCTCCGGATCAGCCGGGATTGGCGTGGCAAGCGCCCAACAGTACCTGAACGTCGTCATCAACGGCTCGCCGATGACCTTTCCGGATCAGCCGCCCGTCGAGCAAGCGGGCCGGATCTACGTTCCGATGCGGGCCATATTCGAGCGTCTCGGCGCAACGGTCGTCTACAATAACGGCACGATCAATGCCACGAGCGGCAGGCGCACGGTGCAACTGCAGATCGGTTCGTCGTATGCCACGGTCAACGGGCAGCAAGTGCAGTTGGACTCGCCGCCGTTTGAAATTGCCGCTCGCACGCTCGTTCCACTGCGCTTCGTATCGCAAGCACTCGGCGATCGCGTTTCGTGGGATCAGAACCGGTCGACGGCCTACATCGTGGGCAACGGTGGCGGCTACGGAAACGGCTCTGGAAACGGCTACGGAAACGGCTACGGAAACAATGGGCAACCCAGCGGTCCGATGCCGCCCTATCGGCCGGGCACGTCGAATCAGCGTCCGGGCCCGGCCTGGGCCGACGCGGGCCATCCCCTCGTTCACCGCCCGTTCCCATGGGGGCAGACGTCGCGCCCTTATCCGCTGATCAATGCGTCGTTCCGCACGCCTATGCTTGCGGGCAGCATTCGCGTCGTGCTCGACGGGCGTGACGTCACGCAGATTGCCAGGGTCACTCCGGGCGGGTTCGAACTCACCCCGGCCTTCCCACTTGGCGTCGGCGAGCACACCGTGCGGATCTTCGGCAGAACGCAGGACGGCGCGCCCGTCTCCGACGGCTGGAGTTTCACGGTCGTCGTCTAAGATCTGGGCTCATGCGCTCGCGCAGGGCCTTGGTTACCGGAGCAGCCGCCGGTCTCGCCGCCGGAATCGCACACGTAATCGCCCGTGAGGCCTTCGCTCACGTGGCGATTACGTTTCGCTCGACGGTTCCCGATGCGACGCTCGCCGCCATTCGCGCGGCCGGGGCCGAAGCGAGCGCGCATCGCGTGGACTTCTGCGAACCGGAGGAGCGCGTCACGCGGGCTCTCGACGAGATCGTGGCGTCGCACGGGCCGTTCGACACGCTGGTCCACGCCGTCGGCCCGATCGTCGTCAAGCGCTTCGCGAACCTTTCGGCGCGCGAGTCGCGCGAGATGATCGCGGGGAACCTGGAGAGCTCCATTCTCTGCGCGCGCGCCGTGCTGCCGCCGATGCGCGACAATCGGTTCGGTCGCGTGGTATTCTTCGGCGCGAACGGGTCGAGCGAGACGCGTCCGGCTCGAGGCCACGCAGTCTACGCAGCGGCGAAGAGCGCGGTGACCGCATTCGCGCGATCGCTCGCGCTCGAGGAGGCGCGATTCGGAATCACCGTCAACGTTATCGAGCCCGGAGACATTCGCGACAAGACGATGACCCGCGACGAAGCGCGAGTGCGGCAGGGGAGAACCCCGCGCGGCAGGCCTGGATCGTTCGAGGACGTCGCGGACGTCGTCGCATTCCTGATCGCTCCCGAGCGCGATTTCGTGACCGGCGCGGTCATCGGCGTTACCGGAGGGTTGTGGGAGGCAGACGAGCGAAACGCTTCCTCTCCATGATTCCTGCGGATCGGCGGCGCCCGTTTGAATTGCCGGGTGCCGAGCCTCGGTACGGCCCGGATAAAGTCGTCGATGTCGAACACATCGACCTCCACGTCACACCAAACATCGAGCGTGCCGTCCTGGAGGTGCGCTGTACGACGACGGTTCGGGCACTCGACGAGCCCGTCGAGTCACTCGAGCTCGACGCCGTGGATCTCGACGTTCGAGCGGTAGAACGCGATGGTCGAACGCTTGCGTGGCGGCACCGCGACGAGCGCTTGGAGATCCGGCTCGATCCGCCCCTTTCCCCCGGCGAGGAGACCTCGTTCGTCGTCACCTACCGCGTCGACCATCCGCGCCACGGCGTCTTTTTCATTCGTTCTACGTCGCAGCGGCCGCGCGTTCCGCACGTGTGGACGCAGTGCCAAGACACGTATGCGCGGTACTGGTTCCCCTGTTTCGATTATCCGCACGAGAAGCAGACGACGTCGGCAACGATCGTCGTTCGCAAAGGCGAATTCGCGCTTTCCAACGGCGCGCTCGTCGAACGCAAAGACGATGGCGATGCGACGATCTTCCGGTATCGGCAGGATGTCCCGCACAGTACGTACCTCGTTACGCTCGTTGCCGGGCCATTCGTTGAGATCGCGCAGGGGACGGCAGGCGCGCGCGGCGTTCCCGTCTTCGCCTACGTACTTCCGGGTCGCGAAGCCGACGCGCAGCGCGCCTTCGGAAACACGCCGCGGATAATCGAGTTCTTCGAGCGCGTCATCGGCACGCCGTATCCGTACGCGCGCTATTCGCAGATCGCCGTGAGCGACTTTATCTTCGGTGGCATGGAGAACACCTCGGCGACGACGCAAACGGAGCGCACGCTTCACGACGAAACGGCGCACCTCGACTTCTCGAGCGACCCGCTCGTCTCGCACGAGCTCGCGCATCAATGGTTCGGCGATCTCCTGACCTGTCGCGACTGGTCTCAGGCCTGGTTGAACGAAGGCTTTGCGACGTACTTCGAATGCCTGTGGCGCGAGGAAGACCTGGGATACGATGAATACCTCTACGACGTCTTCGTCAGTCTGGAGCGGTATCTCGACGAAGACCGCCGGCGGTACCGGCGTCCGATCGTCTTCAACCGTTACCGCGATCCCATCGAGCTCTTCGACCGCCACCTGTACCAAAAGGGCGCCGCGGTTCTCCACATGCTGCGCGGCGAGCTGGGCGACGCGCGATTCTTCCGGTCCATCGCGCGCTACGTGGCGCAGAACGCTCAACGTAACGTCGAGACCATCGACCTGATTCGCGCTGTCGAAGAGGCGACGGGCCGCAACGTGCGCGCGTTCTTCGATCGGTGGGTGTTCGGATCGGGGCATCCCGAGCTCGAGTGCCGCGTCGCGTGGGACGATCGTCGCAAGATCGCGACCATAACGATCGATCAACGGCAGCAGATCGACGCCGAGCATCCGGCTGCCGTCTTCGATTTGGAGATCGGGTTCGTCCAGGATGAACCCGAGCGGCCTTCGATCGATCGCCGTGCGCCGCTTTCGAACGAGCGGCGCGTGCGTGTGCACGTCGAGCGCGCCCACGAGACCGTCGCGGTCGCACTCGAACGGGAGCCGAAGCTCGTGCGCTTCGATCCGGGCGCGTTTTTGGTCGGCGACGTGACCTATCGCCTCGGTGCGAATCTGGCGGCGGCGACGCTGCGCGGCGATCCTAGCGTGGTTGCTCGCATCCGTGCGGCGCGGGAGCTGGCCGAGGACGGGTCGCGCGTAGCGCGCGAGACGTTGGCCGATGCGTTCGAGCGCGATCCGTTTTGGGGCGTCCTTGAAGCGGCGGCGGGGGCGCTCGGGCGAACGCGGGCACCGTGGGCGCGGGCGATCCTGCTGCGCGCGATCGAGCACGCGCACCCGAAAGTTCGGACCGCGGCTGCAACTGCTCTGGGGAATTTTCGCGATGCCGAAACGAGCGGTGCGTTGTTGAAGAGCATCGAAAAGGATCCGTCGTACTTCGTTGCTGCCGCATCATGCGCGTCGCTTGGAAAGACGCGCGACGCGCGCGCATTCGAAGTACTGGCGGCTACCGCGCAACGCACGACCTGGAACGGCACGGTAGAAGCGGGTGCCGTTGCGGGCTTGGCAGAACTTGCCGACCCGCGCGCCGTGCCCGTCATCATCGCGGCCGCCGCGCCAAGCGGCGACGACACGTTGCGCTGCGCGTCGGCGTCTGCAATAGCACGCGCCGCCTAGCTGCTCGATCGCGAGCGCGCCCCTCTGCTCGATGCGCTCGACCACCTGCTCGACGATCCGATGCTGCTGGTCTGCGTCGTTGCCATCGATGCTGCAGCGAGCACCGGCGAGGCGCGCTTCCTTCCCGCACTCGATCGTCTTACGCACGCCGCCTCCGACGGACGAGCGCGCCGGCACGCTGCCGAGGCGGCGATGCGCATTCGCGAAAGCAGAAACGTTCCCGCTGCCGTTACCACACTTCGCTCGGATCTCGACGAACTTCGTGAACAACAACAAAGACTTCGGGAATCGTTCGAGGCGCTCGCGCCGCGCGCGTAGGCGCAAGGGTGCGGTGCGCCTGAGCGTCGCCGTAGCGGCGCTCCTCGTGGGAGCCGTCGTCTTGGTCGAGCGACACTCTGCGGCACCGCCCGTCGTTCCGATCGTCGCACCGGCGCCACTTCCCCAGCCCACGGCGCCAAGCAGGCCCTGGACGCCGTCACAAATCCGCCGTTTGCGCGGTACGCTAGCGCACGCGTTTGCACCGGCGGTTGCCGGTGCGACGCACTGGTCGCTCTGCGTGATGAGCGCGCGGGGTAACGTGCTCTTTGCCGTACACGCTCGCACCGGAGTGAAACCGGCGTCCGTCACGAAGCTCGTCGTCGCGACGACCGCGCTCGACCTGCTCGGGGGATCGTACCGCTATCATACGCTCCTGGTTTCCAGCGGATCGCCCGATGCGTCCGGGACGCTTCCCGGCGATCTCTGGCTCGTCGGCTCCGGCGATCCGTCGTTGCGCAGTACCGATCTCGCCGCCGGGGTTCGGCGGCTCAGACGTCAGAACGTACGGCGCGTCGTCGGTGGCGTCGTCGTGGACGCCACCGCGTTTACGGGGCCCGAGATCAACCCGTTCTGGAATCCACAGGACGCGAACGAAGACTATCAAGCGCCGATCAGCGCAATCTCGCTCGACGGCGACACCGTCGAGTTCGACGTTCGCGGCACGACGCCGGGTGCGCTCGCGGACGTGCGAGAGAATCCGTGGAGCGGGGCGCTGCACGCGATGGGAAGTATCGTGACGGTCGCCGCGGGCGACGACCCGAGCGTCATCGTCGCGGCGCTCGCGTCGCCGAACCATTTCGCCGTTTCGGGCGCGGTGCCGGCGGGGGCAACCGACAAAGAATGGGTTCCGGTGCACGGCATGGCGCATTACGCGGGAGCGGTTCTCACGCAGCTTCTGCGCGAGCAAGGCGTCACGACGGCGGTTGGGCCGGGCGTCGGAGCCGCACCCGCGTCGCGCGTCGTTCTCTGGGATCACCCGTCGGCTCCGCTGCGAGATCTCGAGCGACATATGCTCTATATCTCCGACAACCACTACGCGGAACAGCTGCTCCGTACGCTGGGCTTGGCGGCCGGCGGCACCGGCGACGACGCACGCGGTCTCGCCGCCGAACGAGCGGACCTTGCTCGACGCGGCGTCCCGCTCTCAGGCTTGCGCCTCGTCGACGGAAGCGGCCTCTCCGAGGCGGACCGGCTCTCCTCGCTGACCATTGCGACGATTCTCGTACGCGCGCTGGAGATGCCCCAGGAGCGCGGCTTCTACGACCTGTTGCCGCAGGGAGGACGCAGCGGAACCCTCGAGGGCTATGCCTTCACCTCGGCGCTCGGGCGCGTTCGCGCGAAGACGGGGCACCTGACCGGAGTTTCGTCGCTTGCCGGATATGTCGTATCGCGGCATCATGGAATCGTGGCATTTGCATTCATGATCGACGGCTCGCCAGGCGACCCGGACGGCGCGATGGTTCATGCGGTCGACGGAATAGCGGAATTGTAGAGGTTCGTACGCTCGTGGCTCAAGTTGCGATCGGCTTCACGTTGATCATGAGAGTAGATTTACCGAACTCGCCCGGCGCGTTCGGCATGCTTGCGAACGCCGTCGGCGATGCGGGCGGCGTAATCGTTGCGGTCGACATGCACGGCGTGACGAAGGGGCGCGTCGTTCGCGACGTCACGATCAACGTTAGTTCCGACGTCATTGCCGCAGAGGTACGGAGCGTCGTGGAAGCGCTGCCTGACGCACGCGTCGTGAGCGTTTCCGACTCTACGTTTCTCGCGCATCTTGGCGGGAAGATCACGGTCGAGCCGAAAATTCCGGTTAAGACTCGCCAGGATCTCTCCACCGTCTACACTCCCGGCGTCGCTCGAGTTTCGATGGCGATCGCGGCCGACGCATCGAAAGCGTTTGCGCTCACGATGAAACGCAACTCCGTTGCAATCGTCACCGACGGAACCGCAGTTCTCGGGTTGGGCAACATCGGGCCGCTCGGAGCCTTGCCGGTGATGGAAGGCAAGGCGGTGCTCTTCAAGCAGTTCGCCGGCATCAATGCGTTCCCGATCTGTCTGGACACTACCGACGTCGACGAAATCGTCGAAACGGTACGACACATCGCACCGGTGTTCGGCGGCATCAACTTGGAGGACATCTCGGCGCCGCGGTGCTTCGAGATCGAGCAGCGGCTGATCGACGCGTTGGACATTCCGGTGATGCATGACGACCAGCACGGAACCGCGGTCGTCATTCTGGCGGGACTCATCAACGCCGGAAAAGTTGTCGGCAAGCGGCTCGAAGACATGCAAGTCGTCGTTGCGGGGAGCGGCGCTGCGGGAACCGCGACGATCAAGATGCTGCTCGGAGCCGGAGTGCGCGACGTGATCGCCGTCGACCGCCACGGCGCGCTCAACCGCGACGAACGGTACGAAGACTCGCATTGGCGCTGGCTCGCCGAACATACGAATCGCGAGAACCGTCATGGGATGCTCGCCGCCGTCCTGCGCGGCGCGGATGTCTTCATCGGCGTCTCGGCGCCGGGCATTCTCAAGCCGGCGGACATCGCAACGATGGCTCCCTCGCCGATCGTATTTGCGATGGCGAACCCCACGCCGGAGATCATGCCGGATGTCGCGGCACCGGTCGCCGCCGTCGTCGCGACCGGCCGATCCGACTTTCCGAATCAAGTCAACAACCTGCTCTCTTTTCCCGGAATTTTTCGCGGTGCGCTCGACGTCCGCGCGGGGCGCATCACCGATCGGATGAAGCTCGCGGCGGCCGCCGCTATAGCCTCGATCGTCGGCGACGAAGAACGCAGTGCAGAGTACATCATCCCCAGCGTCTTCGACCATCGCGTCGTGGACGCGGTCGCGAAGGCCGTGGCGGGCGCGGCTGTCGAGGAAGGCGTCGCGCGCCGTACGCTGAACATGGCAGCGGCAGATGGCAGCAGCACGGATTCTGGTCATCGAGGATGACGAAGACGTCGCGCGGCTCGAGAGGGTCGTTTTGGAGCGCGCCGGGTACGACGTGCGCCATGCCGGGACCGGGGCCGAGGGGCTCGACCTCGCGGAGTCGTTCCGTCCCGACGTCGTAATCCTCGACGTCGGGCTACCCGACATTTCGGGGCTGGACGTCTGCACGTCGCTCTCCAACTCGAATAACGCGTTCGTTTTGATGGTGAGCGGGCATTCGCGTGAACAGGACGTCCTGCTCGGCCTCGGCCTCGGCGCCGACGATTACATCACGAAGCCGTTCTCCGGAAATGAGCTCGTTGCGCGCGTTGCGTCGTTCTTACGCCGGCGCGAGCGACTGCTCAACAAGCCGGAAGGCGAGTCGAGCTTGGAGTTCGGCGAAGCGCACCTCGATCGAAACTTTCACACGCTCGTGAGAGACGGCAAAAGCGTCGCGCTCACCGCACTCGAGTTTCGCTTGCTGTGGTTCCTCGCAGAAGCCGAGGGAAGACTTCTCACGCGCGCGCAAATTCTCGAGCAGGTGTGGAACGACACTTCCGGCGTTCCAACGCGCGTCGTCGACGTTCACGTCGCGGCGCTGAGAAAAAAGATTGCCGAGGTCGACGCACCAGTCGAGCTCTCCAGCGTGCGCGGCATCGGATATCGCCTCGACAAGAGATAGATGACGAATACCGCATGAGATACCGCGCTTTCGCAGCGGCGGCGGCAGCCGCCGTTTTCTTCGGCGCGGCACCGCGGCACGTTCCCTTGACCGTCTACGGCTCTCCAGCGGGGGCGCGGCCCGCGGGTGCGTCGGCCCAGCGGCCGACCGCCGCAGTCCTGCCCGACGGTCGCATCAGCGCTCCGATCGGCGACACGATCTTCGTAGGGACGAGTCCGCAAGGCGTCGCGGTTTCGCCGGACGGACGCTTTGCGGTCGTGAGCGACGATGCGGCGTACCCGGATGCCGCGCCGATCGCCGCGGCTCGTGCGCTCGTTGCGGGGTACGCGCTCACCGTCGTCGACACGCAGAACATGCGCGTGACGGACATCTATCACGACGCTGCGGCCACGTTCTCACCCGGCATTGCCGTACTTCCCGATCCGCACAACCCAGCCCAAACGCTGGTCCTGGCGTGTGACGGCGCGCACGACGTCGTTCGCGTTTTCGATCTCTCGTACGACGGAAAACTGACGCCCGAGGCTGTAATCGCTCTTCCCCTCGCCTCGGCTCCGGGCTATGTCGGCGACCGCAGAGCCGGGCCGACGGCCATCACGATCTCTTCCGACGGCCGCATTGCGTACGTCGTCGAGCGCCTCGGAGATATCGTCGCTGCCGTCGACGTTGCGTCGCGAACCGTTCTCGACGGCGCTCCGGTGGGGTTGGACCCGTCGGTTGCGGCGGCGGCCAACGGACGCGTCTACGTCGCGAACGCTGGTCTCTCTGCCTATCGCACTCTCGCGAACCCGCGGCGGACTCCGACCTTTGCACAGCCGAGCGTCGACGCATTGCGTGCATCATCGCTCGCAATCGTACCGATCGACGCGCGCGGTGCCTTGAACGGCAATCCGAGCACGATCTCGTTTCTGCGCATGGATCCGGTCCCGGACGGAACCCAGGAGATAGGAGGAATCGTCCCGAGCGCCATCGTCACGCGTGCAGACGGATCGTATGCGTACGTCGCACTTGCCAACGTCGACCGCGTCGCGATCGTCGACTTGCGCGGGGCCCCGCACGTGACGGATGGCCTCGATCTCCGGCTATTTCCCGACGCCCCGTACGGCACGCAACCGAGCGCCGAAGTTCTCGCCGCGGACGGATCGCGACTGTACGTTGCTCTCGCTGGTCTCGACGCCGTCGCCGTTCTCGACGCGCGGAATGCGGCGATGCTGCACCGGATCGGACTGATTCCGACGGGATGGTACCCGTCTGCGCTCGCGTTGTCGCACGACGGCCGGTTTCTCTATATCACCGACGCGCAGGGAGTCGACGGTTGGGGTCTCTTGCAGCGCGTCGATCTCGCACATCTTCCGCTCGGACCGGTGACGCTCTCGGCACTGCGCTACAACCGGACGGCTGCCTACGCAAA
The DNA here is from genome assembly GCA_027364935.1 of Vulcanimicrobiota bacterium. Classification (GTDB taxonomy): domain Bacteria; phylum Vulcanimicrobiota; class Vulcanimicrobiia; order Vulcanimicrobiales; family Vulcanimicrobiaceae; genus Tyrphobacter. The sequence goes on from DAHXOK010000023.1 coordinate 9,662, forward strand.
AGACGATCCCTTGGTTCCTCCGTTGCGTTCGCAGCAGCGATCGAATGCGATCCGCCACGTCGTGTACGTCTCCGTAGGAATCGACGACTACGATGCGATGCTCGGCGATTTGGGCGACGCGTCAGGGAGGCCGCACGGAAACGGCGCCCCTTCGTACGCGCTCTATCCGCAAAGCGTGACCCCGAATCTGCACGCGCTTGCGCGAGACTTTACGCTCGCCGACAACGTCTATGCTGCCGGCGATCCGTCGGCCGCGTTGGAGCTGGCGACGGCGGGAACGGTCACGTTGCCGGTCGAGCGGGACGACGCGAATCCCGCGGATCCCGAGGCCTATCCACGTGCTGGTTTTCTCTTCAACGCGCTGGAGCGTGCGCACGAGAGCTTTCGCGACTACGGAGCGCTGCTTGCGGTCTCTGGATACCGCGACGGGCTGTACACGCTCGACGTGCCGGTGTTAGCAGCGCTAAATGGCAACGTCGACCTCGCGTATGACGCGTCGAATCCCGGCGTCGGCGACGACGCCAGGGCGCGCGAGTTCGTTCGCGATTACGGTACGCTCTCGCGGCAAGACGAGGTTCCCGATTTCACGTTTGTTTGGCTGCCAACGCCTCCCGGCGGTGAAGCGGAAGCCGACCGCGCCCTCGGGCGCATCGTCGACGCGATATCGCATTCGCCGCAATGGAGCAGTACCGCGATTTTCGTCGTTCCCGAGTCATTCGAAACCCGCCGCGACCACGTCAATGGCTCGCGCATCTACGCGGTGATCGTATCGCCGTATGCGCGTCGCGGCTTCGTCGATGACGAGCACCTGTCCATTGCGGGCGTGGTGAAGACGGAGGAGGAGTTGCTCGGCTTGCCTCCGCTCGCGACGAGCGATCTGCTTGCGTCGGATCTCGCGCCGTGCTTCGCGCCTAGCCCGAACCCGGCACCGTTCACGGCACTCCCGTAGCGCTTCCCTAGCGGGTACTAGGCCTCGCTCGCCCGAGGTGCGAACACTCCGGGCGATGACCCATTCCGGTATAGCATACGGGCCTCGACTCATCGGAGCGCCGACGGCGACGATGCGCTCCGCGGTCGTCGTGCGTCCGTCACGTTCGATCGAGCGCGCCAAGCCGTTGCAGGGCGAGCCGGGTGCGATCGTTGGCAGGGCCGTCGAACAACACGCGGTGCTCGTGCGGACGCTTCGCTACTTCGGCATCGAGGTGCGCGTCCTGGATGCCGTCGGCGACGATCCGTATGCGTGTGCCGTTGCCGATGCGGCGGTGCTCTTCGAAAGCGGCGCGTTGCTCATGCGCCCGACGCCGATGACCCGCCGGGCTGAGACCGATCGCATCGCTTCGGAGTTTTCGACCATCGATGTACCACTTGCCGGAAGGATCGAACCGCCCGGCCTTCTCGACGGTACCGACGTGCTGCTGATCGGGAGCACGGCATTCGTCGGTGTCGGTGCGCGAGGCAACGCAATCGGACGCAACGGTTTCTGCGAGGTCGCGCGCGCGCACGGCTTCGACGTCGTCGAGGTTCCTTTGGCACCTGGCGTCGCGTCGTTGCAGAGCGTCGTCGGTGTGGCGAGCGCGCAGACCGTCATCGTCGCGGCGGATTGCATCGATCCTCGTCTTTTCTCGGCGTTTCGGACGATCGTGCTGGAGCGGGGCGAAGAGCCCGCCGCCGGCGTGCTCTGCCTGGGCGACGACCACGTTCTTGCCGACGTTCGCTACCGCACGGCATTCCAGCGCATGCGCCGTGCGGGCGTTACCGTCGAAGGCATCGACCTCTACGACTTCGAGAAGATCGGCATCACGCCGTCGATGTTGGTCCTACCGCTTCGGCGGGAGTAGATCCACGGTGCAGCGCGTCGCGATCCTCTCCGACATCCACGGAAATCTCGTTGCGCTCGACGCCTGCTTGGCCGATCTCGTCGCACAGGGCGGCGCAGATGCAATCGTCGCAGCCGGCGATCTCTGTCTGGACGGTCCGCGGCCGAAGAAAGTCTTGCAGCGCCTCGAAGAAGTCGGGGCGCAATGCGTGCGCGGCAATACCGAACGGTTCATCGCGAGCATCGGTGAGGAATCGTTCTCGCCGAGCGAGGCGGCACAACTTGCGTGGACGCGTAAGCAGCTCGGTGAGAAATGGATCGCGTGGATGCGCGAACTTCCCTTTGCGATGCGCGTCGGCGAGCAGCACAACGAGTTGTTGGTCGTTCACGCCAATCCGACGAACGATACCGAGCACCTGTGGCCGGATGCTGACGAAGAAACGCTGGAGCGCCTGATCGGCGGGGAACGGGCGGCTACGATCGCGTTCGGTCATCTGCACCTGCCGTACGTGCGGCACTGGCGTGGAAAGATGCTCGTGGACGTCGCATCGGTCGGCCTACCGAAGGACGGCGATCCACGCGCAAGCTACGCGCTCTTCACCGAGCGTGACGGCGGCTGGGAAGTGAAGCACCGGCGCGTCGCGTTCGACGTCAAGAAGGTTGCAACGCAGCTCGCGGATTGCGGCATCCCCGAGAGCGCCGAGCTCATCGCGACGCTGCGCAGGCACCGCTACAAGCGCTTGAAAGGTTCGATCCCGTAGCGCGTGAGCGTTGCTGCAATCGAAATTCAGGGACTGACGAAGCGCTACGACGACATCGTCGCGGTCGACGATATCTCCCTGCGGGTCGAAGACGGGGGTTTTTTCGGCTTTCTCGGGCGTAACGGTGCGGGAAAGACGACGACGATCAATGCGATCGTGGGCCTTGCTCGCAAGAGCAGCGGCTCCATCGCGATCTTCGGCTTCGACAACGAGCGAGAGTGGCGGCAGGCGCGACGTTTCATCGGGCTCGCGCCGCAGGAGTTAAACTTCGACCGCTATCTCTCGATTCGCGACGTGCTCATTTTCCAAGCGGGCTACTATGGGCTTCGCGGACGAGCCGTCGCAGCGCGCGCCGACGAGCTCCTAGAGCGATTCGGCTTGACGCGCCGCGCGCGCGTCGAGTACACGAAGATCTCCGGCGGCCAGAAGCGGCGCCTGACGCTCGCGCGCGCGCTCATCCACGAGCCGCGCCTTTTGATTCTCGACGAGCCGACCGCCGGTGTGGACGTCGAGCAGCGCCTGGAGCTCTGGGCGTTGCTCCGCGAGTTGAACGCAGACGGGCTGACCGTCTTCCTGACGACGCACTATTTGGAGGAAGCCGAAGAACTCTGCAAGCGCATTGCGATCATTCGCGACGGTCGCATCATTACGGAACAGGCTACGGAGCAGCTCGTGCGCGAAGGCGAGAACCTGCAGGACGTGTTCTTGGAGCTCGTTCGGCAATGACGGTCAACGTCGTGGGCTTATGGACGCTAACGAAGCGCGAGCTGGTTCGTAGCATGAAAATCATCAATCAAGTGATCTGGCCGCCGATCATCACGACGCTGCTGTACGTGTTCGTCTTCGGCATCGCAATCGGCAGTCGGATACAGCACGTGCAAGGCGTGACCTACGCGCAGTTCCTCGTCCCGGGGCTCATCATGCTGCAGACGATCGATTCGTCGTACGGCGAATGCTCGAGCTCGGTGTTCCAAGGCCGTTTCATGAATCACATCCAAGAGTTGCTTATCGCGCCGATGTCCGCAGCGGAAATTCTCGCCGGATTCATCGTCGGGAGCCTCGCTCGCGCGCTCATCATCGCCGGACTCATCACGATGCTCGGCGCGCTGCTCGTCCACACGTTGCCGAGCGACTGGACGACCTACCTCGTCGTACTGGTGCTCGTCTCGGTGCTCTTCTCGGCACTCGGAATCATCTTCGGATTGCTCGCCGAGAAGTTCGATCATCTCGCCGTGCTTACGACGTTCGTCATCACGCCGCTCACCTTCGTCGGCGGCGTCTTCACCGCAGCTACCATGCTCCCGCCGCCGTTGCGCACGCTCGAGCTTGCGAATCCGATATTCTATACGATCGACGCCTTTCGGCGAAGCTATACGGGGCAGAGCTTTCTCGCGCCTGAATACTCGATCGGCGCGATCGGACTGCTCTGCGTCGTCGTCTTGGCGATCGCGTGGCGCATGATCGCCCTCGGCGTCAAGCTGCGTACCTAACTGCCAAAAAACGGGTTGTGCGCGCGTTCCTGAGCGATCGTGGAGGGCGGTCCGTGCCCGGGCATCACGACGGTGTCGTCCGGGAGCGTGAAGAGCTTCGCGCGCACGGAGGTGAGGATGTCGTCGTACGTCGACGCGTCGCCGTACGCTCCGCCGACGCTGCCGGCGAAGAGCGTATCGCCGGTGAATACGGCCGACCTGAAGACGTAGGAAGAAGAGCCGTCCGTGTGCCCGGGCGTGTGGAGCATACGGATGCGCACGTCGTCCCCGAAGGGGAGTTCCTCGCCGTCGCGTACCCGAAGGGCCGATCCGGCGAGCGGGCCGATCGCGTGTACGTCGAGTTCGTGCATGACGATTTTCGCTGCGGGGAAGACAGCCGCCACCTCTGCCGTAGCGTCACAATGGTCGGCGTGTTTGTGCGTGATCAAGACGTACTGGAGATGGTAGGCGCCGTCGCGCAGAATGCGCACGAGATGCTCGGGGACGCCCGCCGGGTCGACGAGAGCCGCGCGGCGGCTGCCCGCCAGGAAGAACACGTACCCGTTGCTCGGGTGCGGTCGTTGCGGATGATGGCGTACGTCGGCCGACTCCACCGGCTGCGGATACCAGCGGCCTGCGGCCGAATCGGCGAGGCGTCCGGGGTCGAGCCCCAAGACCGGCGCAACGGCGCGCGCTTCGTCCTCGCCGGCGGTTCCGCCGCCCGCGGCCCATGCGGCAATGGTCGCAGCAGCGATCCCGGTCGCTCGCGCGAGATCCTCGGCATCCGTGCCGGTTCCGTGCATCGCCTTGCGCAGGATGTCGCCGAAATCGTCCTCGAGTCTCATGCGCAGGACTTCGGTGCAACCGGAGGCGTCACCGCCGCGGTCGAAGCGCATGGAGATGGAGCGCGTTGTCGTTATTGGATCCGGGCCTGCCGGTCTCACCGCAGCGGTCTACGCGGCGCGTGCAAACCTTGCTCCCTTGGTTCTCGCCGGCGGTTTGTACGGCGGACAGCTGATGCTGACGACCGACGTCGAGAACTACCCCGGATTCCCCGAAGGGATACTCGGCCCCGAGCTGATGACGAAGATCCGCGAGCAAGCGGAACGCTTCGGCGCGCGCATTCTCGACGTCGACGCGACGAGCGTTGACTTCGCGGCCAAGCCACTCGTCGTCAACACGCCCGACGAAGCCTATCGGGCGCGGACGGTGATCGTCGCGACCGGCGCGAGCGCGCGCTGGCTCGGCGTTCCAGGAGAAGAGCTCTTGCGAGGACGCGGCGTGTCGACGTGCGCCACGTGCGACGGCGCATTCTTCAAAGAAAGGCACATCGTGGTCGTTGGAGGCGGTGATTCGGCGATGGAAGAGGCGCTCTTCTTGACGCGGTTCGGCAGGCGCGTGACGGTCGTGCACCGCCGGGACGGTTTGCGCGCGAGCAAGATCATGGCGGAGCGCGCACGCGCCAATCCGAAGATCGATTTCATGTGGAACACCGCGGTCGAAGCAGTGCTCGGAGACGAAAAGGTCATCGGCTTGCGCCTCCGCAACCTCCTCGACGAGAGCCTCTTCGATTTCGATTGCGACGCGGTCTTCATCGCGATCGGTCACACCCCGAACACCGAAATCCTCCGCGGGCAGCTCGATCTCGATAGTGCCGGGTACATTCTCTCGCCCGACGGAACCCTGACGAGCGCCGAAGGCGTCTTCGTTGCAGGCGACGTCTACGATCATCGGTATCGCCAAGCGATCACCGCCGCCGGCTCGGGCTGCAGAGCGGCGATGGACGCCGAGCGTTATCTCGAAGCGCTCGAGTTCGCGTCGCCTCCGCTCACGGGATCGGCCGGCGCCTCGAGCGAGCGCCGGTAGACAAAGGTCTCGCCTCGGTAGCCGAGGCCGGGGTCCAGATCGCGCCGCGTCGCGATCTGCGTGAAGCTCAGACTACGGGCGACCGCTGCCGACGCGACGTTTCCTGCCGCCATCTCGGCGATAGCTCTGCGTGCACCGTGTGCGTCGCGAGCGTGCTCCAGCACCGTCTCCATCGCTTCCCGTGCGAGTCCACGTCGCCGAAACGGTGGGAAGATGCCGTACGCGATGTAGACGGTCGTTCCCGCGTACGTCGCTTGCGCTTCACCGACTACGACTCCGTCCTGGCGGCGGATGCCGATCCAGTTTTCCCACCGTTCGATTGCACCTAGATACGGGATCTCGTACATCCACCGCTCGTACCGCTGCCGAAGCGCCTCGATCGTCGGCGGGCGCAGCGCTGGAAAGAACTCCCACATGCGCTCGTCGTCGAGGTGCTTCCACGTCAGCTCGGCATGCGTCGGCTCGGCGGGCACGAGGTCGAGACGCGCCGTCGCGAGGGCGTGCCGTGCGGTCATCGCACGATGTCCTCGAGGGCGCCTGCCAGCTCCGGAAACGTGAAGCGATAGCCACGTTCGAGCGGACGCCGAGGAAGCACGCGTTGACGCTCGAGCAAGACGCTTGCGCCTTCGCCGAGTGCCGCACGCAACGCAAACGTCGGTGTCGCAAGGAACGCCGGTCTATGGAGCGCGCGACCCAGCGCGCGCGCGAACTCGGCATTGGTGACGGGGCGCGGCGCGACGGCGTTGAGGGCGCCGTCCGGATCGTCGATTGCGGTGAGGTAGATTCCGGCGAGATCGTCGACATGTATCCACGAGTACCAGGAGCGGCCATCGCCGACGTGCCCGCCCAAGCCGGCGCGAAAGAGCGGCACGAGCTTCGCGAGCATTCCGCCCTTGCCGAGCGTCAAGCCGGTGCGAACGCAGGCGACGCGCATGCCCAAGGCGGCAGCCCCCTGCGCTTCTCGCTCCCATGCAGCGCAGACGCCGGCGAGAAACGTCGTCCCCGGCGCACTGCTCTCGTCGAACGTTGCGGTTGCGCTCGAGCCGTAATAGTCTATCGCCGAGGCGCTTACGTACGCGGTCGCGCGCGGTCGCAATCGCGCGATGTGCTGCAGAAATGCTCGCGGAAGCTCAGTGCGGCTGCTGCGTATGCGCTGCTTGACCGCCGCCGTCCAGCGTTGCGCGATCGGCTCGCCGGCAAGGTTCACGATCGCTTCGCATTGCGTTGCGCCGTTCGCGGCTCGTTCGGGGTCGCGCAACGAGAGAACCGTTACGTCGTCGCCGCGGGCGCGCAGTGCGGCTGCGAGCGCGTCGCCGGCGAACCCGCTGCCGCCAAGTAGTGCTACGCGCACGTTAGACGGAAAGCTCTGCGGTAACCGCATCGAGCGCTGCCGCCGTCCGAGCAGAAGCCTCTCGAATCGTGCTTGCATCCCCGGTGCTCAGCGCGGCGTTCAGCTCCGGCAACGGCACCGCGGCATACCCGTGGCGCCCGTAGCAGATCAAATTCAGGCGATGTACCGCGTCGAGAAGAATCCCGTCGCCGACGCGACCTTCGGCCGCTTGCGACCGGGAGGCGAAGCGAGCCACGGCGGCCACGAGCGGCGCGACGTCGCCGGCGCGCGATGTGGGAACGATGGCCGCGACCTCCTCGCGTAACGACGTTGCGTACGGTGAGAGACGGTAAAGCGCGTGCAACGGCTCGTTCGCGAGCCGGTAGGCCATCAGGGCGAGGAGCTGCGCCATCGCGCGGTGGTTTACGAAACCCGGGTCGGCCTGCGTTTGCGCATAGTGCAGGTCGTCGAACGCGGAGTGGTAGACGCCGAAGGGTCCGCCGAATCCCGAGTCGACCGTCGGAATACCCGTTTCGTAGAGAAAGGCTTCGAAGTCGGAGCCGCCGCCCGGTGCGCGGACTCGCACGCCGCCCGGTTGGGCCTCCCAACGCGCGAGGAGCGTGCGGGCGTTCCGTGCGGGATCCGCAATGCGTGCGGTCGCGCTCGTGACGAACGGCGCTAATGCCGCGGCGGCTGAGGCGCCAAAGGTCTGCCCGCTCTCGCCCTCGTCCATGTTGACGTACGCGACGCATCCGGCGCGCAGACGATCCGCGTGATCGCGAACGTACGCGATCGAGCCGAGCTCACCGAGCTCTTCGCCGTCCCAGCCGGCGATCACGATCGATCTCCTCGGCCTCCATCCGGTGCGCGCGAGCGCTCCCAAGGCCTTTGCCGTTTCGAGCAGCGTGGAAATACCGTCACCGTTGTCGGTCACGCCGTACACCCACGCGTCGCGATGACCTCCGAGAACGACTTCCCGGCTCGAGCTTCCGGCGAGAACGCCGATCGTGTTCCAGAGGCGCCGGCGCACGTAGGACTCTCGTACCGTCAGGCGGATTGCGGCGTGAGCGCCGAGCAGGCGGAGTGCCACCGCTGCGCTCACCGGAAGGACGGGGATCGTGATCCCGGTGCCGAGGCTGCCGCGCTGAACCACGCCGGTCGGGGACTGAGGGCCGTTGTGAAAGATAACGGCGGCGGCGCCGTGCTGCTGCGCGCGCAGCGCGAGCAAGCCGCGAAATTCGGCGCCGTATTGAACGAGCACGATCTTGCCGCGGACGCTGACGTGCGCTGCGGCGAGTGCGTCGTACTCCGTTTCGCGCCCCTGCCCGGCGTCGACCAATGCGGCCGTAACCGTTCCCGACGCGCTCCCCGCGTCGAACGGAATGCCTGCGTCGGCTCGCGTGCCTTCGCGGTCGCCTAGGACGCCGGACTCGTGAAGGTTCACGGCGATCGGACGACGCGCGAGAATCACGAGTGCGAGGTGGCGTGGCTGCGGAACGAGGGCCGTGAACGACTCGATCGTCGTGCGCAAGCCGTAGGCGCGCAGGCGGTCGGCCATCCATTGCGCCAGTCGCTCGTCTCCGGGCGTCCCTGCGTAATGCATTTCGCGATCGATGCGACGCGAGCTTTCGAGCGCGCCGGCGGCGGTCGGAGTTGCGAGCAAGAGGTCCTGAAGGCTGCGCGAAATCGCTCGTGCGGGCAGCGTCTGCGTCGCCAGGAGCAGCAAAACGATGGTGGCGATGCGCCCGCTCATCGGGGTCCTTCGCCGAGTTCCGTATCGATGATCTTCAACAACTCCAGTGCCGATTCGTCGAGGCGCTGCGCGTAGACCTTCGGGTGCGTCAGATAGAAGAGCGACATGGCGCGCAGCACGAAGCGGTGGCGCTGCGCGTTTGGAAGGTGCGAGAACGCGCCCACGGCTCGCCGAGCGAGATACGCCACGCGCTCGAAGAAGCGCTCGTTTCCGCCGTAGAGCGAGACGAAGTTCAGATCGTCGTGCTCGCGGTCTTCCTCCTGGTCGATGAACGAGTCGAGAAGCACGTGCAGCGCGCTCACCGCGGGGAAGTAGGCGCGGTACGTATCGATGATCGAAGCGTGGCGCGTGTCGAAGAGCATGAACAGCGGGGCGTAGACTTGAAACTGCGAGCCGGCCGCACACGCAAACTCGAACCATTCGAGCTTGCCGTAGCGAGCGGCGTGTCTGCCGTACCAGAGCCGGCAGGCTTCCTCGCGTTCCGCGGCGGGGAAGTGCACGAAGGTTTGCATGTCGGCGTACAGGGTCGCCGCCTCGCGAAAGAGCGGGATGAGCTGCTCGTGCTCGGCGAGGCGCCGCAGCCCGCGCTGCACGCGGCGTACGAGCGTCACCAGATAATCGCCGTCGTCACCTGAAGGTCCGAGGTCGTAATAACCGCCGACAACGGCGCCGGGATCGAGCGCGTCGGAAATCGCGCGATGCAGGATCGGATACGCTGCGATGCCGACGTCGGGATGACGGTCGCACAGGTTGTCGAGGTAGTCGTAAATCGTTTCGAGCGGCGCAACGATCTCGACGTAGTGATCGGCAGCCGAAGGCGTCAAGAACGTCGCGAGAATGCAGCCGCCGGCGACGTGGTACGCTTTCGCGTCGATCGAGCTCAGGGCCTGAAGGCGCAAGCGATCGTCGGGAATAACCTCCGCCAGCGTGCGAATCCCCGCGAGCGCACGTGCGGCCTTCGGCACCACGACGCGGAGAAACTCGACGACGTCGTACGTGCCCGCGATCCCACCTCCCGCGAGCATCGCCAAGCGCGCACGGCTGGTCACGACGCGCCCAACCGTCCATCGAACGTCCCGCAGCACGTCTATGATTCCGGGTTTCAGATTCCGGAGATGAAGCGGCCGGGGTTCAGCGTGGCGTGAGGATCGAAGGCTGACTTGAGTGCCCGCATGCGCTCGATTGCGGGCGGATCGGCGCCCCACACGCGCAGTGCGGGGCGCACGGGGTGGTCCCCCGCGATGACGCGCGCGCGCGGCTCGACCTGGTGCAGCGCATCGTCGAGGACCTGCAGCTTGAGCGAGAGATCGCGCGTATCGCTGCGGCTCGCGCGGACGATCACGTCGCCGTTCATGACGTCGGCGATGACGCCGGCATCCAGCGCGAAGCGGCGCACGACATCGCGTGCCTCTATCGCACACGACTCGAGGCGATCGGGCATGGTCGCGATGCGATAGGTTATCGACCTGTCGGCAACGGTCGACACGTACGCGTCGAGGATGGCGTCGAACATGTCGCGTGCGCGCGCGTCGACGATCTGCGTCTCGGGCACGCCCGCGCGGCCGAGCGCCGAGCGCAGGTCGCGCGTCGCACGCTCGAGGAGCGCCTCGGTGTGCTCGAGCAAGACGAAGACTCGTCCCTCTGCGCCGGCGTCGCCGGAGATTTCTTTCTCGAAGCCATCGATCCAGAGCGCGACGGAGGGCTCGACCGCAAGCGCCCGCAGCTGCGCGAGCGCTCGCGTGCGCGTCCCTTCGGGAAGCGGCGCCAGGAATGCGCGGGCCGCACCCGGCATCGGCAGCGTCTTGAAGTTTGCCTGAACGAGTACGCCGAGCGTGCCGAACGATCCGACGTAGAAGCGGCTCATGTCGTAGCCGGCGACGTTCTTTACCACCATGCCGCCGGCGCGGGCGACGGTGCCGTCGGCAAGCACGATCGTCGATCCGATCAGGAGGTCGCGCGGCCGACCGTACCGATGACGGCGCGGACCGAGCCAACCCGCCGCCAGCGTTCCCCCGACCGTTGCGTGCCCTGGCTTGGGAGCGTCGAGCGGCAAGAACTGCCGCTCGCGTTTCAACCGGGAGGCGAGCGTTTTCAGCGTCGTTCCGCCTCGCACCGCAACCGTGAGGTCGGCAGGACCGTACGCCACGATGCCTTTGAGAGCGGCGGTTTGGACGAGAAGCTCGTTTCCCGTCGGGGGAAACCCCATGCCTCGCAGCGTCTCGCCGCCGCAGACCGCGACGCGCGTGCCTTCACGGTCGCAACGCGCGAGGAGCGCGCACAACTCCTCGACGCTCTTCGGAGCGGCGCGCTCCGCGGTTTGTGGCGTCATGCCGGCACGCTCAGCTCGATGCAGCGCGTGCCGCTTGGGAAGATTTTCTCCGGGTTGCGCGTGCGCTGCGGATCGAAGACGTCGCGCACGCGCGCCATTGCTGCGAGGTCCTCCGTGCCGTAGACGCGCGTCATCGCGTCGCGCTTCTCATATCCGATGCCGTGCTCGCCGCTAATGGTTCCTCCGAGATCGATTGCAGCGCGCAAGATGGCGTCGCCCGTAGCGAGGACGGCGCCGACCTGCCGGCGATCGCGTTTGTCGTAGACGAGCAGCGGATGGAGGTTGCCGTCGCCGGCGTGGAAGACGTTGCCGACGACGAGATCGTTTTCGCGCGCGGCAGCTTCGACGGCGCGTAAGGCTTTGGGCAGTGCGCTGCGCGGCACCGTCACGTCCTGCGTGTAATAGTTCGGTGCGATGCGGCCGATCGCTCCGACCGCGCCCTTGCGGCCGGCCAAGAGCGCATCGCGTTCGGCTTGCGTGCGTGCCGACCGCCAGGAGAGCGCGCCGTGCTGCGTCGCGATCGTCTGCATAGCCGCTTCGCATCCATCCATTTCGTCTTCGAAGCCGGCGTTCTCGATCAAGAGCACGGCAGCGGCATCCGTCGGATAGCCGGCGTGGAACGCCTGTTCGACGGCGCTTACGATCACGCTATCCATCATCTCGAGCGCCGTCGGAAGGATTCCAGCACCGATAATCGCAGATACCGTCTCCGACGCGCTCTCGATATCGGAAAACGCCGCTAGCCAGACGCGCGTCGCTTCGGGCAAACGCAGCAGCCGAACCCACGCGGAGGTCACGATGCCGAGGGTTCCCTCGCTGCCGACGAGCGCGGCCGTCACGTCGTATCCCGCATCGTCCACGTCGGTCGTGAAGACGTCGCCACGCTCGTCGACGATCTCGAGCCCGAGAACGTGATTCACCGTCGTTCCGTACGAGAGACAATGCGGGCCCCCGGCGTTGGTCGCGATGTTTCCGCCGATCGTCGAGCTACGCTGCGACGCCGGGTCGGGCGCGTAGAAGAGCTTCGCGCCGGCGACGTGCGTAGAGAGCTGCAGATTGACCAGACCCGGTTGCACGTGCGCCCGCCGGTTGGCGGCGTCGAGCTCGAGCAGCCGGTGCATGCGGGCAAAGGAGACGATGATTCCTCCGCCCTCGACCGAGACGGCACCGCCGCACAGTCCGGTTCCAGCGCCGCGCGCGATGATCGGTTCTTCGAACTCGCGTGCGATCTTCACGATGGCGCTGACCTGCCGCGTGTCGCACGGAATGACCACCGCGGTCGGGAGCTTGCCCTCGCTGTACGCGTCGAAGGAGTAAACCGACAGGTCCTCCGGAGCCGTCTTGACGTTCTCGGCTCCCAACGCTCCGCGCAGCCGATCCTCGACGCCCGCGCTCATGTGTAGAGCAAAAATCTCCGCCGCAAGGCCAGAAAATCTGTGACGCCTTGCTGCCAGGAAGAGACGATCTCGTTCGCGCTCCAACCGTCCAGGAGTTGCCGGCGGACCGAATCGGTTCCCCAATCGATGTCCACCGAGCGTACGCTGCGAACGTCGATCGCGTCCGGTCGTATGTCGCGCGCCGTGACGGCGATCTCGACCGCGGTGCGCACGGGCGTGAAGTGCGACGGTTGGGAAAGCCACAAGCGCGCGCCGGAGAAGGGCCGGCCGGCATTGGCGCCTTCGCTCGGCGACCACGTCGCCGCATCGAAGACGACGCCGGGCGCGCCGGCAGTCGTCAAACGCTCGGCAAACGTGCGGGCGTCGAGATCGCGCGCGCCGGCAAAGAAAAACGGGTCGGCCGTACCCACGCCGTTGTTGAGCCCCGCGCTGTCGATCAGTCCCGTGCACAGGTAGACGAAGGTCGTCTGCCACGTGGGAATGTTTGGCGACGTGCGGATCCATCGCAGGCCCGTTTGCGGCCAGATCATCGACCGATCCCAGCCCTGCATAGGAATCACGCGTAGCTTTGCGCCGATCCCGAAGTGCTGGTTGAAGAGCCGCGCGAGCTCGCCGACGGTCATGCCGTGACGCATCGCGATCGGATACAAGCCGATGAACGAGGAGAACTTCGGATCGAGCACCGGTCCTTCGACCGCCGTCCCACCGACCGGGTTCGGTCTGTCGAGAACCCAAAACTCGATGCCGTGTGCCGCGGCGCTCTGCATCGCGTACGCCATCGTGGAGATGAACGTGTAGGTGCGCGCTCCCACGTCCTGGATGTCGAACAGGAGGACGTCGATGCCGGCAAGCATCGCGGGCCCCGGGTGGCGATCCGGCCCGTAGAGGCTGTAGACGGGAAGCCCGGTGGCGGCGTCTTCGTATGATTCCACGAATGCGCCGGCGGCACGGTCGCCGCGCAAACCGTGCTCGGGCGCGAAGAGCGCGTGCACGCGCAAGCCGCTGCTGCGAACCGCGTCGACGATCGAGACGCCTTTTGCGGTAACGCCGGTCTGATTCGTAATGATGCCGATGCCGCGCCCGGCTAGCTCGCCCAGATGATCGCGCAGCAACACGTCGCCGCCGAGCGCAAGCGGCGCTTGCGAGAGGGCGCGCCCGCCTCCGGCGGCAGCGAGACTGGCCGCGGCAACCGAGCCGAGAAACTCGCGCCTTCGCATGTTCCGTCCTTCGCTCACACGAAGCGTGGTTCCGCCGGGTCGACGAGCAGCCCCGCCGCACGGGCGCGGCCGAAAAGCTCGCGTGCGGCCGCCATCCCCAGCTCGCCGACGTCGTCGGTGTACTCGTTGACGTAGAGCGCGATGTGCTTGTGCATGACGTCGTCGCTCATCTCGAAGGCGTGCTCGCGAACGTACGGCATGACTGCGGCTTCGTTCCGCCGCGCGTATGCAAGGCTCGCGCGAATGGCTGCTCCGAGACGCGCGCCGGCACCGTCGCCGAGATCGCTGCGTACGAGAATGGCGCCGAGCGGGATCGGCAGGCCCGTCTGCGACTCCCACCACGCGCCTAAGTCGAGCAGCGACGTCAAGCCGCTCTCCTCGTACGTGAAGCGGGACTCGTGAATGATGAGGCCGGCATCGACTGCGCCGCGCGCTACCGCGGAGACGATCTCGTCGAATCGTATCTCGACCCGCACGATGCTCGCCTTCACGTTGTGCAGTGCAAGCGCGAGCAGCAGGTTCGCGGTCGTGCGGGCGCCGGGAATGGCAACGCGCAGACCGTCCAGCTCCTGGAGCGTTGCGGCCGTCCCGGGGCGCGCTACGACGAGCGGCCCGCATCCGCGTCCGAGCGCGCCTCCGGCACGAAGGATGCGATAACGCTCCATGAGGTGCGGGATTGTGCCGTAGCTGACTTTCGTGAGCTCGTACGTCCCGCGTTCGGCGGCTTGGTTCAGCGCCTCGACGTCCGCCAATGCGACGCGGACGCGGGGCGTCTGCGCGAGCAAACCGTTGGTCAGCGCGGCAAAGACGTACGTGTCGTTGGGGCAGGGCGAGTACGCGAGCGTATACGGTTCGTTCACGACGGCAAGCCCTGGAGCGCGAGGAATGCCTTCGTAATGCGAGCGAGCCCGCGCGTTCCGGCCGAGAAATCCCACTGCGAGCGCGAGCGCTCGCGCGCGTAGTTCGAGATCCCGCGCATCTCGATGGCGGGAACGCCGGCGATCTCCGCCGCGCGCAGAACGCTGAATCCTTCCATCGATTCGATCCGCGCGCCGCCCGCGCGAAGGCGCGCGGCGGTTTCATCCGTTGCCGTGACGCGCGCGACCGTCACGCCGCGAACGCTGCGAAAGCCCAGCTCGACGAGCCGGTCGACCAGAGCGAGATCCGAGGCGGCGCGGTCGTGGACGATCATGCCCGCCGGCAGGGGAAGAACGCTCCCCGTCTCGAGATCGAGTTCGATCGTCTCCTCCGACACGACCACGCCGTCGCCGATCGCAAGCTCCTCGTCGTACGCTCCGGCTATGCCAGCACCGACGACGAGATCGTAACGGTCTCGCGCGAGAGCGCGCGAGAGTTGCGCTGCGGCTTCTACGAGGCCGATCCCGGTGACCAGCACTTCGACGCCCGCGCGCGGCTCGAGGAAAGCCCTTTCCTGGCGCGTCGCGCTGACGATGAGGATCACGGCACGCCGATGAACTTGTGTGTTTGCAGGGAAAGGCGGAAGCGCGCCGGGTGCGCGCGCAGATAATCGAGCGCGAGCGCGACGTTCCCGGGTTTGTTCCCCTCCGGCTGGAGCAGGATCGTCGGCAATGCCGCAAAGAGCGGGAGATGCTCCTCCGGAACGCGCTCGTCCACGACGAGCTTCGCCTCGTCGGCGCGCGCAGCCATTGTCGGGTTGACGCGTTCCTTCGGCGAAATACAGAGCCACACGTCATCGGGCAGCGAGGCGAAGATCGTGCCGTTCGACTCGACGTGAACGCGCCGCCCGTCTTCGCGAAGGGCGTCGATGAGCGCCGCTGACTCCGATTGTGCGAGCGGCTCCCCGCCGGTAAGTACCACCATGGGGCACTCCGCTCCGGCGCTGCGCACGGCGTCTACAATTTGCGCAACCGTCATCATTCGCTTGAGCGAGTAATCGGTATCGCAGAAATCACACGAGAGGTTGCAGCCTGCCAACCGCACGAAGACGGCGGGGGTTCCGGTCCACGTGCCCTCTCCCTGGATGCTGGAGAAGATTTCGGAAACCGCAATCATCGTCGACGTCACTCCGACGCCGTCGAGGGATCGCCGCGCTTGAGGACGACGCACGCGCTCGGCGTTTCCCAGAGCACGAGTTCTTCGAGCGACGAGAGCTTTGGTTGGAGCCGTCGCCACATCCAAAGCGCGATCTCCTCCGCCGTCGGATTCTCGACGATATCGTTGAGCGTGCGGTGGTCGAGCGCGTCGAGGACTTCCGCCGTCACGAGCGCTTCGAGAGCGTCGAAGTCCTCGACCATGCCGCGCGCCGGACCGTCGCGGTGGAGCGTTCCCGAGATCGCGACTTCGAGGCGGTACGAGTGCCCGTGCATCCTCGCGCACTTCCCTGGGTGACTCGGCAGCGAATGTGCCGCCTCGAAGCGGAAATGCTTGCGAATCTGCATGACGGGAATAGTGAAAACGAGGGAACCTAAATCGCGCCGTCCGGGCCCATGGATTCGAGCCGCTTCTTGAGGTCGGCAAGGAATCCGCTCGCGGTGTAACCGTCGAGCACGCGATGATCGAGGGAGAGGCAGCAGTTCATCATCTGTCGGATGGCGATGGCATCGCCGTCGACGACGACCGGGCGTTTCACGACCGCTTCCATCGTCACGATTCCGGCTTGGCCGCCGTTGATGATCGGCGCGGAGAGGATCGAGCCGTTTGCACCGTTGTTGTTCACCGTGAACGTTCCGCCTGCGAGATCGTCGACGCCGAGCTTGTTCTTGCGCGCTCGGTCGATGAGCTCTCCGGCGGCGACGCCGAGCGCCTTGATCGTCAAGCGGTCGGCGTTCTTGACCACGGGCACGACGAGGTTCGACGCAAGGCCTATCGCGACGCCGACGTTGACGTCTTTGAGTACCTGGATGCCGTCCGGCGTAAAGCGCGCGTTGACGAGCGGAAAAGCCTGCAGCGATTGCACGACCGCACGAATGAAGAACGGCAGGAGCGTGAGCTTGTAACCGGTTTCACGCTCGAAGCGCGCTTTCTCGCGCTCGCGCCATTTCCAGAGATTTGTGACGTCGACTTCGACGGTCGACCACGCATGCGGCGCTGTGTGTTTGCTTTCGACCATCCGCTGCGCGATGATGCGGCGCGCCTGATTCAGCGAAATGGTCGTGCCCGGGATCGGTTGCGCGTACGTCGACGTTCCGGCCGGCGCCTGAACGGTGCTCGCCGGAACGGCGGTCGCCGGCCCCGCCGCCGCGGCGAGGACGTCTTGCGCCGTCACGCGTCCGCCGCTGCCGGTTCCTGCGATCGCGCGAATGTCAACGCTGTGCTCGCGAGCGAGCTTGCGCACCGCCGGAGATGCCGCCCGGAGCGCGGATTCGAGCTCGCCGCTCCCTGCAGATGCAGGTGCCGGTGCCCGTACGGTCCGGCCGTTCGAACGGGTCGGCGGCGCGGCAGCCGACGAAGCGGAGGTGCTTGGGCTGGCTTGCGCCTTCGTAGCGTTCGCTGAGGCGCCGGCGTCGTCGATGATCGCGATCGCCGTGCCGGTAGCCACGGTCTCGCCTTCCTTTACGAGAAGCTCGCGCAAGACGCCGCTGACCGGGGACGGCACCTCGGCGTTGACTTTGTCCGTCGAGACCTCGACGAACGGCTCGTACTTCTCGACGCTCTCACCAGGCCGCTTGAGCCACTGCGCAACGGTGCCTTCTGTTACTGTCTCGCCGAGCTGCGGCATCGTTACGGTGGTCGGCATCAGAACGCCACCAAATCGCGCATTGCGTCGGCGATCTTTGCCGGTGAGGACATGAACTCGTGCTCGAGCGTCTCCGCGTATCCCATCGCCGGAACGTCGGGCCCGCAGAGCCGCCGGATCGGCGCATCGAGATGGAAGAGCGCCTCTTCGGCGACCATCGCGCTAATTTCGGCTCCGATGCCGCCGAACTTGTTGTCCTCGTGAACGACGAGCAGCCTGCGCGTCTTCTCGACGCTCGCGAGGATCGCGCCGCGGTCCATCGGCCGGATCGAACGCAGATCGATCACCTCGACGGAGATGCCGTCTTGCGCGAGCGTCTGCGCCGCTTCGAGCGCCCAATGTACGTACAATCCGTACGAGACGACGGTGAGTTGCGAGCCCTCGCGTACCACGTTGGCTTTGCCGATGGGAATGGTGTAGTGGCCGTTTGGCACCTCGCCTTTGATCAGGCGATACGTCTTCTTGTGCTCGAGGAAGAGCACGGGATCGGGATCGTCGATTGCGGCGTTGAGCAGCCCCTTCACGTCGGCGGGGAACGCCGGCGCGACGATCTTCAAACCCGGAACGTGGTAGAAAAGAGCTTCGACGCAGACGGAGTGAGAGAGCGCGCCGCGCACGCCGCCGCCGTACGGCGCGCGTATGACGAGCGGGCACGTGTACTCGCCGTTGCTGCGATACCGCGTTTTCGCCGCCTCCCCAACGATCTGATTGAACGACGGATAGATGAAATCGGCGAACTGGATCTCGGCGATTGGGCGCAGACCTTCCATCGCCATTCCGATGGCGATGCCGACGATCGATGCCTCGGCGATCGGTGTGTCGATGACGCGCTGCGGGCCGAATTCATCGATGAAGTCCTTCGTGATGAGGAAGACGTTCCCGCGAGCACCGACGTCCTCGCCGAGGATAAGCACGCGGTCGTCGTTCTTCAAGGCCTCGTACAGTGTCGCGCGCACCGCTTCGACGTTGTTCATCGTCTGCGACGAAGCGGTCATCGTCGAGGTCGTCACTGCCATGGCTGCCACGCTCCTTCGTAGACGTTCTCGTAAAGATCGCGCGCCTGCGGAAACGGCATCGTCTCGGCGCGATCGGTCGCGTCGTTCGTCTCCTGCAAGACTTCTTTCTTCATCGCGGCGACCTCCGCGTCCGTGATGATGCCGGCCTCGACGAGCCGGGTTTCGAATCGCGGAACGGGGTCGTCCTTCCGATGCTGCGCGACCTCCTCCTTCGTCCGATACGTCATGTCGTTGTCGTCGGTCGAGTGCGCGAGAAAACGATAGCACGTGCCTTCGAGCAGCGTCGGGCCGCCGCCCGATCGAGCGCGGTCGAGCGCGTCGTTCACGCACGCGTAGGTTTCAGCAGGATCGAATCCGTCGAATCGCTTGCCCGGGATGCCGTATCCAACGGCGCGCTTCCAAATCTCGGGCTGCGCCATCTGCTTTTCGATCGGCGTCGAGATGGCCCACATGTTGTTTTCGACGAGGAAGACGATCGGAAGCCTGTGGATCGCCGCAAAGTTGACCGACTCGTGCCACTCGCCTTCGCTCGTCGTCCCGTCGCCGCAGGTGCAGAGCACGGCGCGTCCGCTCTCGCCGCGATACTTCATCGCATACGCGGCGCCGACCGCGTGAGGGATGTGCGCGGCGAGAATCGAGGAGAACGAGAGAATGCCGACGCTCTTGGAGGAGTAGTGGTTGGGGAATTGACGTCCGCCGTTGTGACCGGCAGCACGAGCGAAGATCGAGAGCATGAT
Organism: Vulcanimicrobiota bacterium; assembly: GCA_027364935.1. Classification (GTDB taxonomy): domain Bacteria; phylum Vulcanimicrobiota; class Vulcanimicrobiia; order Vulcanimicrobiales; family Vulcanimicrobiaceae; genus Tyrphobacter. The sequence goes on from DAHXOK010000023.1 coordinate 29,071, forward strand.
CTCGTAG
>DAHXOK010000024.1:0-16852 GCA_027364935.1 Vulcanimicrobiota bacterium
ATGAGACGGAAGACGACCCCGAACACGAACTGTGGCTGATCTGCGACGATATCGCCGCGACGGTACAGCAGCTCGAGGAAAAGAGAATCAAAACGACACCGGTCGCCGACCGCGGCTGGGATTTGGTGACGACGCTCGAACTCCCCGGCGGCGACAAGCTCGGCCTCTACGAACCAACGCATCTCTCGCCGCTCACGTAGCTCGTGCTGGGGTTAGCCATCGCATGTGTGTCGGCTTCGACTCGGCGACGGCCGGATACATCCAGCAGACAACTGGCTTCTATCTGGGAGCCCGCTAACGGTCTAGGCCGCGCGACTGTTCGCCCGCGCGAGATCCGCTCGCGTGAACGATCCATCGTCTGCCCCAACAACGCCACGATCGCGGGCGTTCGATTCGAGCGCAAGCGTGACGGCCGAGCTCGGATCGCGTACGCTTCCTGGCAATCCTCCGCCTCGTCGCCGTCGGGAGTAAGCGACCGGCCAGTTGTTCTCCGAGCGACTCCTGTATGAAAGCGTACAGACACTTGGCGCCTGAGCGCCTAGCGTAAAGTGTCCATGAACGGCCCGACGACACTCGTCTCCCTGGTGTGATGTAAACTGCAATGTTCTTATACAAACGGCTCTCATATCTGGCTCTCGCGATCGGCTTCGCGTTCAGCGCCGCGCCGCTCCCTGTTTCGGCGGCGCCGGTCACGGTCGAGATCGACGGTGGAGTGGTTTCGTTCGACCAGCCGCCCGTCGAGGAGGCCGGGCGCATCTTCGTTCCGCTGCGCGGCGTTTTCGAACGCTTGGGCGCGAGCGTCGTATACGCCAACGGCCAGATCAACGCGCAAGGCAACGGCCGCAGTATCGGCTTGCGTATCGGTTCGACCGCCGCCGTGGTAAACGGAAGCACCGTATACATGGACGTCGCTCCGTTCGTCGTCGGCGCCCGCACGCTCGTCCCGCTACGATTCATTGCGCAAGCGCTCGGCGCTGCCGTGAACTGGAGCCAGAGCAACCAAACGGTCTACATCAATAGCGGTTCCGGTGGTCCCAACGGTCCGCCCCCGGCCACGTCCTTCAGCCTCGTGCGCGTAAATCCCGAAAACGCAGCGCGATCGAACCGCCCGGCGATCTGGGCAACGTTCAGCGAGCCCGTCAACCCCAACTCGATCAGAATCCTCCTCGATGGGCGCGACGTGAGCTCGCAGTCGTACATGAGCAGCACGCGATTTGACTTCACGCCGCCCTATGCGCTTCCCGCCGGTCGGCATACGGTGCAGACTACCGGCAGGACCGAAAGCGGCGTCGGTTTCAACACGGGCTGGGCGTTCACCACGGGTTCGACGGGCGGCAACGGCAACTTCGTCAATGCCCTCTCGCCGTCGCCCGGCTCGCAAGTGGGCAATACCTTCACCCTCTCGGGGCGCACAATGCCGAACTCACAGGTGACGATCGTCGCGACGGGTCAAGCCACGGCGTTCGGCATCATCCCAATAACTACCGGAACGTTCAAGACGCAAACGTATGCCGATGCGAATGGCTATTTCTCGGCCGATGTGAGTATGAATGCTCTAAGCGGGAGCCAGGTTCACGTCATCATCCAATCAGTCGCGCCCAACCTGGCATCAGGGTCAGCTGAAGTGACCGTCGTTTACAGCACCTAGTTCTTGTCATCGCAACCGATTACGGGTTATCGCGTTCCTCCCGGTTATTGGGCTCCTTCCGGCCGGCACCACGAAGGCGCGCTTACGTTTGCTCAGCATCTATGCCGGAGTCGGCTTCGACTTTTAGTCGCCTCCAGCCATCCTCTTGGAGCCGGAACGTACAATCTCGTCGGCGAGGCGGGCGGAGGCTCTTCGCGAATCCCAAGTACGATGGGAAGATGGTGGGCTTAGGTGCGAAACATTAGCGTGATCGGTTACGGTGCCGTGGGTCGCGCGACGGCATCCACGCTCGCGAATCGCGGCGATGCTGTGCGGATCGTGCAGCGGCAGAAGCCGAGAGAACTCCCCGACGGATGCACGTTTCATGCAGCCGATTCTACGAATCGGGAAGCGACGATCCGAGCATGCTCCGGAGTAGCTACGGTCGTTTGCTGCGTCGGCTTCCCATACGATTCGGTTCTCTGGAGGCGCGCTTGGCCGAAAGCACTGGCCAATCTCATCGACGGATGTTCGACTTCGGGCGCACGTTTGGTTTTTGCAGACAACCTCTACATGTACGGTCCGCAGACCAGTCCGCTTACCGAGGAGATGCCGCTGACGCACTACGGACGCAAGCCTGCGCTCCGGGCGGAAATCACCAAGCTATGGAAGTCGGCGCACGACACCGGCCGCGTGCGCGCGGTTGCCGTCCGCGCATCCGATTTCTACGGGCCTGATGCCACGACATCGCTTTGCGCGAGCGCTAGTCACTCTCGCTGATGCGCCGGACGATGCTTATGGGCAAGCCTGGCATGTCCCGAATGCCCCGACGCGGACGTTGCGCGACATGTTAACGCATGCTGCGAGCCTCATCGGTGTACCAACCCGAATCAGCGTCCTACGAGCGAATGCGACGCGTTGTATGGCACGCGCGGCGACGATACGCTCGGCGACGCAACGAAGTCCGACAAGCTCGACGATCTTGGGGGTCGCCTAACATGGAATGCATAGGGTGTGGTGCTGACGTGCCGGACGAAGATGGCCCCGTTCATCGATACCTCGTTGCTTCGCCGGGTTGCTGGCGGCTCTATGGTGAGGTTCTCGTAAGAGAGTACACCGACGCGCAGTACTATAGCGCGCATTGCCTAAGCGTTGACGCATACGCGGTACAACATCCGGGAACCGAATCGCCGCAAACGATTCAATCGGAGGCCGTTCATCTCGCAAGGCTTTGTCTACTCATAGAACGCGGGCTTGCGATCGAGGCAGCCAACGCGGCGATGGCACGATTTGCGAAGAACAGCAAGGGCAAGGCGCATTGGCTCGTCCCTCCAAGCCATAAGGGCGCGATTACGGTCGTAGACATCTGGAACGCGGTGGATGCACCGGCGCACCGCGATGCCGCGTGGACGTGGGCGACTTGCGCCTGGCAGGCCTGGGGCGAGCATCACGACCAAGTCCGTGCGTGGTTAGATCGTTACCTATGGCGGGAAGACAAAGCATGAAACTCTATTCTGCACCAAAAGTCTTCCTGTCGAACAAAGGGGTCTCGCAGGGCTGCACGGCATTTCGGATGCCACACTCGAGATGCACTTCGGTTTGTTGGATTTACAAGTGAACGCCGGGTATGTGAACGCCAGGGAGGAAGCGAAGCAGGTAGATAACCGCGACGATCACCACAATCAAGCCGATGACCGACTTGAAGAGCTGCGGCATCCGGAGTTGTCCAACCACCCAAAAGATCAAGGCAAGGATGATGACGACGACGAGTAGCGTGATGAGCATTGGTGTGTGCACTTTCTGGTCGTCGCTGTATTACGAGCGGCGTTACCGTTCTGCGCTATACCCGAAAGTTCTGCCTCCCAATCATTCCCGTAGGAACGAGGGGCTAACCATGCGCCGAGTAACGATGAGCCAGAACACGAAGCGATCGCGGGAAGGGCCTTCTGAGCAACCGAGCCGTCCTTTTCGCGGCTACGAAATCACGTCTCAGCCGCAATTATCGATCGCGAACGCACGTCGTGAGGTAATCATGTACCAACAATTACGCCCGGCGATGTAAAGCGAACACGTTGGCGAAGCGTTGTCGACGATGCCGTACCTGCTAACTCTTGGTCACGGAACCGCGACGACGGCAGAACTCGCACAACTGATTCGCGAAGCCGCAATCGAGTTGCTCGTCGACGTTCGAACGGTTCCCAAGAGCCACCGCCATCCGCAGTTTTGGCGCGAAGAAATGGAACGATGGGTTCCCGAAAGCACCGGAAGTGCGTATCGCTGGGAACCGGATCTGGGCGGATTTCGTAAGGTTCATCGCGATAGCCCCAACGTCGCTTTGCGTCATCCTTCATTTCGCGCGTACGCCGATTACATGGAGACCGACGTCTTCCGACGGGCACTTCGTGAGCTTCTCAGGCAGGCGGCAGCTTCGCAAGTCGCGATCATGTGTTCCGAGACTCTTTGGTGGCGATGCCACCGTCGGCTCATTTCGGACGCAGCCCTCCTCCTCCACCGCGTTCCGGTGCAGCATCTCATGCATGACGGTCGGTTTCGCCCACACATTACCACGGCGGGCGTTCGCACGACAGCAGGGGCAACACTTCGCTACGACGTACTATTGACGGGCGACATAAGACCAGGCGATGCGGCAACCTGAATTACAGTAATCATAAGCGTATGGCACATTTCTCGTCTTCGCGATCGCGGCGGTATTTGGGTTGCACCAGCCGCGAGCGTCCAAGCGGAGTAATCAGCTTGCCGGTCTTCAGGAGATCGTCAAACTGCTTGACACCGGAAGGAGCGCTTAGGATGATCTGGCTTCAGTACGCTTCTTACTTCTTTGGCGGCGCGTTTCTCACAAACAGCGTCCCCCATCTTGTAAGTGGCTTGATGGGTCGTGCCTTTCAAAGTCCGTTTGCGAAACCGCCTGGCAAAGGGCTCTCTTCTTCGACGGTCAACGTGCTTTGGGGCTTCTTCAACTTGGGAGTCGGTTACGTTCTCATCTGTCGTGTCGGAAACTTCAACTTACGCGCTTCGGATAGCATTCTCGCCGCGGGATTGGGTGTTCTGGCGATGGGCTTGATGCTCGCCCGCACATTCGGGCAACTTCACGGCGGAAATTCGCCAGGCCGCTCGTAACGAACGGGGCCCTAGCGCACAAGGGTTCCATTTCGTAGCGCCAACGGGAATCGAAAGCGGCTGCCATCTCGAGGTTGACAAACCTACACCGTGTGGGTTAGCATCGAATCGTGCCCTGGAATCGAAGCCGAGGGCTTCCGTATCGTCGTCAACACGCGTGACGAGCGCGGGCATAAGCCGCATGTCCATGTCATCAAAGATCGCGAGAAGTGCAAAATCACACTCGATGCAACGCTGCAGCCATACGACATTCGCATGACAAAGCAGCACGTCAGGCGAGCGCGCGAACTCGTCGGCGATCACTTTGGTGAACTCGTCCGATTATGGGAGAAGTTCAATGGCTAAGGCCCCAGCCCGTGTTCGTGTGCCTCCGCTAACCGACTCGATGTATTCACGAGGACAGAAAACCGCCAGGGATGAGCCTTTCGATGTAATTCGAGTTTACTACAATCGCACGAACGATGCGCTCGACTTGACACTTCGAAAGGGCGTCTCACTGTCTATTCCTCGCAAGCAGATACGGGAACTGGCCAACGCTGAGGCACGTGATCTAGCAAAGGTCGAGATTCAGCCCGGCGGTGATGGTATTTCTTTTCGCACTATTAACGTTGACATCTATGTGCCAGGCCTGCTCGCGGACGAGCTAGGAACTGTCTTCGCTAAAGCAATGGGGCATAGAACGCGGGGGCGCACCACCGCAAAGAAAGCTGCTGCCTCGCGCGAGAATGGTCGTAAAGGCGGACGGCCTCGAAAAGCCGCGTAGCGCGGTTCTTATGGTAGCGCCAACGGGAATCGAAAGCGCCTGCATTGACTCGCGCAATCCCGCATAAGCTCGCAAATTCCCGCCGCTTCTAGCATCTACCGTGATTTCCAGCGACTACGTACCGCCGTTTCCCGCCGAAGAACGCGGTAGAGCTGACCAAATTCTGACCACAGCGAACCCTTGGCCTTGCCTGCCGCTGGTTCTTGCTTAAGCCGCGGCTACAGCATGCGCCCTGAGCTTTACACGAAGCTTCTTCCGCAGTGCACTGAGGATTTCCGAAAGGTTATCCATACTGGGGTTACCGCGGCTGGACAGCATGCGGTGAAGGCTTTTCACCGGCTTGCGAGTCAAGCGCGAAAGCGACTCGAACCCCACAGTTGCATTTACGAGATCTCGTAAAAGCAGTCTGGCCGTTTCAGGCTCACCGTTTAGAAACAACGTCGTTGCCTCGTCGAGAACCGCCCTTGCAAAATCCGGATCGCGTTCGATTCGCTCGACAATGGTTCTTCTCGAACTCCTTGTTAACGCCATGTTCCTCATATTCTCCCTTTGGTTCTTACTGCCGCCGCCTTACGGGCTTTATACTCTCCCCACAGCGACCTGGAACGATCAATGTCGACTTGCTGACGCTTTTTCGTCCCGCCGCCGAGTAAGATGAGCAGCTTATCGCCTTCCCTGCCGAGGTAGATGCGATATCCGGGGCCCCAGTCGATCCGATATTCGCCGAAGGAGCCTAACCATTTTACTGCCGAGGTATTGTCGCCTTCGAGTCTTGCTCTCGCCGTTGCGACTTTCGCGGCCGCATCAGGTGAAAGGTCATCGAACCAATCGCGATAAGGACTCGATCCGTCCTCGCGAGCGTATTCAACGACATTCGCCATCGGGTTACAGTAACATATTAGTTACTGCAATGCAAGCGCAGTCGCGGGTTAGATGACCGCGGGGCTGACAGCGAGTTTGGCTCGCAACGATCGGGCTTTCCATGGTAGCGCCAACGGGAATCGAAAGCGGCTGCGTTGATTCGCGCAATCCCGGCTAAGCCGGCGGATTCCCGTCGTCTCTAGCTTCTTGGGCCATTGCAAGCGGTTGTGTCCCGCCGTTTCCCGGCAATGAACGGATAAGAGCTGACCAATTTCTGACCATTAATGGCGGGCAGCGCGCCATGCTCCGGGATTCCAGCTTCGAGTACCCGCGTCGGTCGACGGGCGCTCGCGCTTCTTAATCCGACAAAAGAGGAGGTCCCAGCCAGGAAAGGGGGGCAAGATGTTCGCCGTGGCAACCCCGAGTTGGCGAGCATGTGCGGCCCTTTGCGTTGGCCTCTGGGTGCTATCGATCTCGACCGCAGCGGCCGCAACCGCTGATGCCGCGACAGCATTCGCGGCGGGCGCTGCAAACGTGAGGCTCCTCGAAGACGCCCTGCAGCCAGGGATTTGCAGCGTCGTGCTAGAGCGCCAGCGCTGCCGCGACGACCGCCAAACGCTTCGCTCCTACAGCGGTGACCCAAATCTCTACTCAGAGTTCGACAACTGGTTGGTTACCGGCGACGCGACAGATTTTCCCCGGCAGTTCAACGGCATGGGAGTCATGGAACAGGCATGGAGACAGGCGCCTGCAGCAGCGTTCTGGTATGTCGCTGGCGCGTTGGTAGAGGCAGCCCCGCTCCCGAGGGCTTCTGCGTTCCAAGACTTCAGCGATTCGATGGTAACGACGCTTAGAAATCACCAGACGGACGTGCCGGACGAATTCCGCGCGCTGCTAACCGGCGCACAGACGGACCCGCTGACGACATTAGTCCCTGCGGTTGAGCAAAGCTTCCCTGTCACCGAGTTTCCGCAGATTCGGCTTTCGCAAGGATCCATCGGTGCTGCGCAGCTCGGTGCGTACTTCAGCTCGCTTATGGAGCTCATCGATGTACCAATCGGTATGTCGCGCCCGGAAAGCCGGCTCTTCGGTGCCGATGTTCTTCATCGTGTTGATGCGTTGCACGCGCAGTACTCTGACGGCAAGAACAGCGCAGCACTGGAAGCGACGCTTGCGGCGGCAATCCCTGCCGACGCCCACTGGATAGACGCGCACCTGCGCCAGCCCCTCTCCGAGGACGGGCCCACGACGAAGTGGCCTGCGGCTGTGAGATCGACATTCCTACTCGGAGAGCTTGTCGCACAGCTTGCCTTCAACGCGGCCGCTATCAAGGACGCCCACGCCGATGAGAGTTTTCGAGGCGCCATCCCCGAGTTACTCAACTCAGCCGATGTCTCGCGGCAGATCAGGCACGAAGCCTCGCTACTGGCGTCGATTCCACAGGGCGATCTGCAGGATGTCAGCTCAGCCGCGACACGGCTGACACTCGAAATCATTGCCGAACCCTAGAGGCGGCCAGCGCAAGGCGTGAGCATAGATCAGCACGCGCCTTGAATCGTGGTAGCGCCAACGGGAATCGAACCCGTCTTTCCGCCTTGAAAGGGCGATGTCCTAACCGATAGACGATGGCGCCGCGGGCAAGAGCTTGGCCCCCAGGGGGCGTGCAGCCTTCCCGAGTGGTAGTATACGACGGATGGGTATCGAGAACCGCCGGATCTTACTGGCCAATCCCCGCGGGTTTTGCGCCGGGGTCGAGCGAGCGATTCAAATCATCGAGGATCTGCTCGACGTGCACGCCGGGACGCTCTACGTGCGTAAGGAGATCGTCCACAATCGCGACGTGGTGGAGCGGCTCCGCGGGCGCGGCGTGGTCTTCGTCGACGAGCTCGACGAGGTGCCCAACGACTCGCTCGCCGTTTTCAGCGCGCACGGCGTCGCGCCCGACGTCCGCCATCAGGCGGCCACGCGCAACCTGCGCGTCGTCGACGCGACGTGCCCTCTCGTCACGAAAGTTCACGTTGAAGCGTTGCGTTTCGCACGCGATGGCTACTTCGTATTGCTCATCGGCCACGCCGGGCACGATGAAGTCACGGGAACGCTCGGGCAGATTCCGGGATCGATCGCACTCGTCGAGAGCGAAGAGGATGCCGCAACCGTCGCGGTACCCGATCCGGAGCGCGTCGCCGTCGTCACGCAGACGACGCTGAGTCTTGACGACACCCACGGAATACTCGCCGCGCTCAAGCGCCGCTTTCCCGCGCTTAAGGAGCCGCCGAGCAGCGACATCTGCTACGCAACGCAGAATCGCCAGAACGCCGTCAAGCAGCTCGCCGCGGCCTGCGACGTTTTGCTCGTCGTCGGATCGCAGAACAGCTCGAATGCGCAGCGCCTGCGCGATTGCTCGGCGGAAGCCGGGACGCCGGCCTATCTGATCGATGGCCCGGACGAGATCGAGCCCGCGTGGATCGCGCACGCGGCGACGATCGGCGTTACCGCCGGTGCATCGACGCCGGAGCATCTCGTCGCGCGCGTGGTCGAAAGCGTGCGCGCGATCGTCGGCGACGCGGACGTCGAAGAGTTCGGCAAGCGCGAGCCGACCATCGTCTTTGCGCCGCCGCGCGAGCTCGCGGGCATTATCGCTAGCGGCGAATAGCCAGCACGGAGGAACTCATGGTCACCGGTATCGACGTCCACATCTACACCGTCACAGACTTCGAGCGCGCTCTGCGTTTCTACACCGAGTTCCTGGGCAAGCAGCCGGAGTCGTTGATGGACGGCTCGTGGGCGGAGTTCGAGTTGCCCGACGGCTCGGCGTTCGCAATCGGAAAGCACGAGAATCATCCCTGGCAGGCCGGATACACTATTGCCTTTGCCGTTCCCGACCTCAAGGCTGCAGTGGAGTTCGTGCGTTCGCACGGCGGCAAGGCGGGCGATCCTGGCGAGTCGCCGGTCTGCCATATGTCGTTCGGCGAGGATACCGAAGGAAACCAGATCGTTCTCCACCACCGTAAGTGACGTCAGTGGGCCCGGTAGGATTCGAACCTACGCGCAACCAGTTATGAGCCGGCCGCTCTACCGCTGAGCTACAGGCCCGCAGCCGCCGCTACGCACGCTTCCTTACCAAGGGGCACGGTTCCGCTCTCACGGTTACGCGAATCCACGCACCGGTAGACTCTGTCGCTGAAGCCAGTTCTCCGGCGCGTACCTTGCGCGCCCGTCGACGGCGTGCAGGGTGTAGGCGTGGCGCGACTTCGACGAACGATTCGACCCGCTGTAATGCGGCAGCATACCGTTAAAGACGACGAGCGTCCCGGCGTCAACCTCGAGCGGCGTCGCACGTTCGATCGTCGGCCACGGCGTCGGGTCGAGCGGCTCGAGTACCGTCCGTCCATCTCGCATAACGAAGCGCTCCCGCAGCGGGCCGCGGTGCCCTCCACGCTCGACCCAGAGGCAGCCGTTCTCACGGTCGGCGCGCTCGAGCGCGAACCAGAACGCGACGACGCTCGGTGGATCCGTTACGAAGAACGATGCGTCCTGATGCCACTTCACTTCTCCGCCAATCTCGGGCTGCTTGAAGATGTACATCGATTGGTAGAGCAGCGGCTGCTCCAAGCCCACCGTTCGCGCGATACGCGCAAGACGCGGATCCCGCGAAAACGCCGCGAACACGGGGTCGAGGTCGTGCATCGCGTGGCCGATCTTATTGATCGAACGCGCCTTATCGCGCCGTAGGGCGCCGGCTTCGTCGAATGCTTCCTCTTCGAAAAAGCAGCGGATCGCGCTCGCCGATTCCAGGAAGTATGCGCTGCTGCGCTCTGCCTGATCGCGCGTCGTAAATATCGCGCTCCCCTCGGAAGGATCGAACGCGTCGACGATCTCTTCGGCGCGCGCTCGCAAGCGCTCGATCGCACGCTCGCAAGCGAATGCCGGGAAGACGAGATACCCGTCTTCCTCGAATCTCCGCCGCTGCTCGTCGCTCACGTGCGCCGCGGATAGACTCCCGCACCGGCATAGCCCGCCGCTTCACCGAGTTGCGCTTCGATCGCCATCAGCCGGTTATATTTCGCAATTCGCTCGCTGCGCGAGAGCGATCCCGTTTTGATCTGTCCGGCGCCGGCGGCGACCGCCAAGTCTGCGATGAACGTGTCCTCCGTCTCACCCGAGCGATGCGAGATGACCGTTCCGTACCCGGCCTTCTGCGCCATCTCGATGCAATCGCGCGTCTGCGTCAGCGTGCCGATCTGGTTCAATTTGATGAGAACCGCGTTGCCGACACCTTCTCGAATGCCGCGCGCGAGGATCTCGACGTTTGTCACGAAGATGTCGTCGCCGACGAGCTGCACGCGCGTGCCGAGCTCGCGGGTCATGGCGCTCCAGCCGTCCCAATCGTCTTCGGCCAGCCCGTCTTCGAGAGAGACGATAGGATAGCGCTCGAGCAGATCGCGATAGAGCGCGATCATCTCCTTCGACGAGAGCCCGCGCTGCTTGTCGAGAGCGAAGTACTTTCCGTCAGCATAAAACTCGCTCGCCGCGGGATCGAGCGCGATTGCGACGTCGTCACCGGGAGTATAGCCGGCTCGCTCGGTCGCGGCAACGATGAGGTCGAGCGCCTGCTGCGGCGTGTCCAGCGGTGGAGCGTAACCGCCTTCGTCGCCGACGAGCGTCGGAAGCCCGCGTTCGTGCAGCAGCGTTCCGAGCGCGTGAAAGACTTCGGAACCGTATCGCACGGCCTCGGAGAACGTCGGCGCTCCTAGCGGAACGATCATGCACTCTTGGAACTGGAGCGCACCGTCGGCGTGCTTGCCTCCGTTGATCACGTTCATCTGCGGCACGGGCAGCGTTGCCGCCGACGGGCCGCCGAGGTAACGAAAGAGCGGCAACGAGAGACTCGCAGCGGCGGCTTTCGCGGTGGCGAGCGAGACGGCGAGCAGAGCGTTTGCGCCGAGACGCGACTTGTTGGGCGTTCCGTCGAGCTCGAGCATACGCACGTCGATCTCGCGCTGCGCCGTCGCGTCGAGCCCTTCGAGCGCCGGCCCCAGCACGTCGTTCACCGTCGCAACGGCCGCGCACACGCCCTTCCCGCCGTACCGCGAGGCGTCGCCGTCGCGCAGCTCGACGGCTTCGCGCGATCCCGGCGAGGCACCGGACGGTACCATCGCCTCTTCAACTGCGCCGAAGCTCGTCGCCACGCTCGCGGCGACCGTCGGATTGCCTCGGGAGTCGAGAACCTCACGCGCTTCGACGCCTTCGATGAGCGGCCGGCCGCCGCCGCGCAGCGCCTCTAACATCAGCCCTTGATCCAGCGCTCGAGATCGTGCCGTCGCGACATATAATCGGCATCCGTGAAGAATATCGGGAGCTCGCGGCGCGCGCTCTCGTTCGAATCGCTTGCATGAACGAGATTGCGTCCGATGCTCTGCGCAAGATCGGCACGAACGCTGCCGGGCGCCGCCTGCAGTGGATTCGTCGCTCCGATCATCTGGCGACACGCCTCGACGGCGCCATCGCCTTCGACGGCGAGCGCGACCAACGGACCGCTCGTAATGAAGTTCACGAGGTCGTTGAAGAACGGCTTGCCTTCGTGCTCGCCGTAGTGCTTGCGCGCGCGATCGCCGTCGAGCTGCAGCATGCGCATCGCCGTGATGACGTATCCGCGGCGCTCGATGCGTGCGACGATCTCGCCGACGAGACCGCGAGAGACCGCGTCGGGCTTACAGAGAACGAGCGTGCTTTCGATTGCCATGACCTTGCGAAGGTGCGGCGCGCGGCGCGGATAAGCCTGCCGCATGGGGGGAGCGTTCGCGCGCGTCGTCTACGTCGCGCGCACGGGTAGCACGAACGACGACGCAGCCGAGCTGCTCGGCGACGACGCGGCACTCGGGATGACGATCGTCGCCGAAGAGCAGACCCGCGGCCTCGGGCGCAAAGGCCGGCCGTGGATCGCGCCTGCCGGGAGCGCGCTACTCTTCACCACGATCTTGCCGCGCGACATTCTAACCGACGATCTTTGGATCGTGCCGTTCTGGGCGGCGCTGTGCGTCCGCGACGCGCTCGCCGACGTCGGCGTCGACGCCGCGCTGCACTGGCCAAACGACCTGCTCTTGAACGGGAAGAAGCTCGCCGGCATCCTCTGCACGTCGCGCGTTCTCGGCAAACGCGCGCGCGTCGCGTGCGGCGTCGGCATCAACGTCCATCGTGCGGCCGGCGTCGCGATCGATCCACCGCCGGCGTACTGCGACGACGCCGCCGCCGTCGAGCGCCCGGTGCTGCTCGCGCGCATCTTGGAGCGTTTCGGCGGCGATCTGCGGCTGCTCGAGGACGCGAGCGCGATCGCGCGCCGATGGGAGACCGCCGCGCACGTACCCGGCCAGCGCTACCGGCTGCTGCTCGACGGCGAGCGAGCCCCGTTCGAAGCGATGGCCGTGGCGCTCGGCACCGGCGGCGGACTCATCGTCGAGCGCGACGGGCGGACGCAGACCGTCGCGCTCGCAGACGCGCGCGCGCTGCGCTAGCGCGTCACTTCACGACGCCGCCGAGGGCGATGCCGGCCGTGCTGAGCGCCGAGGCCGCTTCGTTCTCGATCGCGCCGTCGATGGTAAGGCAAAGATTCGCCGTCGACTCCACGTTGGCGGGTTTGGGAATCATCTTCGCCGCAACGCCGGCATCTTTGAGCGCCTTCGTGGCGATCATCGCGTCGGCATTGCTCGCGAATACGAGGATGATCTCGGTCGTCGGCATCCTACGTACCCGATTCGCCCGTCACCAGCTCGTTGAGCGTCGTCGCCACCTCATTGAGCTCGGCAACGCGAACCCCGGCATCGCGCATGCGGTTGGAGATCTCTTGCGTCAGCGTTGCGATAACGGTCACGTCGTCGTGCAGCGCCGCGTTCAGTCTCTGCAACTCGGCGATTTTCGGATGAGCGTCGTCGCTCTTGGCGATCTCCGCAATCAGCTCGCCGCTTCGCTCGACGGCTCGTCTCGTCGCCGTCACGTGGTCCTCGGATACCTCACTCCCGACGATCGTCACGCCCAGCTCTTTCGCGGTTTCGCGCACGCGGCGGCTGTTCTGCACGAGCGTCTTCGACAACGCCTGCACGATGGGGACCGAGAGCGCGAGCACGAGAATCACCGCGAGCAGGCCCCACAGCACGAGCGTCCACGTCGTGTGGCTGACGATGCTCGTGATCCGCACCATTGGAATGCCGTACCACGATGCCCCGACGACGCGACCCTGATCGGTCGTTAGCGGGACGATGCGTGCGAGGTAGGTCACGCCGCCTTCGGTGTCGCTTCCCACGTACGGACGCCCCGTGCGAACGACGGCGGCGGCGGCGGGAAGCGCAGCGTCGACGTATCGCGTGCCGTCGGGCGCCAGGATCGAACTCGAGACGATCGTTCCATCGTCGACCAATGCGATCGCACCGCCGATCGCGCGGGTTGCCTCGTCGACGAGATCGTACGAATGGTTCAGCAAGAGGCCGCCGTAGAGCACGCCGATCGTGCGATCTTGCGCGTCGCTGATCGGGGTCGCGGAAACGATCGCCAATCCATCGTGCTGCCTGCCCGCCTGCAGCGCGAGCCCCTCGCTCAGCAAGAAGCTCGGCGATAGGCGCGCGATGGTACTGAACGTTTCGCCGTTGAGCGCGCGCTGCACGAACGGATCGTTCGCAAGGGATCCGCCGTTCGGCGCGTGCACGCGCGCGAGGACGCGGCCCTGGAGGTCGACCGCGGTAAGAAACGAGAGTCCGGAGTTCGCAACCGTGTCCGAAAGCGTTGCGGCGAGTTGCCCGGCCTGATGCCCTTGCACGGCGACGCGCACGGCGTCGTTCGCGGCTTCCTGCGCGACGAGCAGCTGGATCTGATCCCTGCGCGATGCGACGTATCCCGCGAAGGCTTTCGCCTCGTTCGTCACTTCCGTGCGCCCGAGGGAGAAGAGATCGTGCGCGAGCACCGCGCGAGCGGCGACCAAGCTGCAGACGAAGACGAGCACGACCGCACCGACGATCGCGGCCAGCAGACGCGTGCGCAGGCTGAACTTCATGCGTGTTCTCCCTTTCCGTTTTCGCTGATCTTAAAGCGATGCAGACGCTCGTCGATTCGCTCGGCCAAGGCGTGCATCTGTTCGATCGAACCGAGCATCCGTTGCGATGCGTCCGTCACCTCGCGGCTGACGTACGTAAGCACCTCCACCGACGATGCGTTCTTCTGTGAGATCGACGAGATGTCCGAAAACGCCTGATTGACGCCGTCGGATTGACGCGTCATCGATTGCGCCGCGTTGAGATTCAATGCCACCGATTTCGTGATCTCCCCGATCGAGTGGATCACGAGCTGCGAGTTCGCGCTCATGGCGCGCGCGACCGCGCTGATCTGGCCGATTTGCTCGTTGGACGCGATCACCGCGTTGACGATCTCTCCGAGCGCGCCGGACGCCGAGTTGGTGCTGCTCACGCTGCCTTCGACGCGCTCCATGAGCCGTTGCATCGCCTCGACGACGTCCGCGATGACGCTCTGCGTTCCCGCAATATGCTGCGCGATCTCCTTCGTCGCGGTAACGCTCCCATCGGCAAGCTTACGAATTTCGTTTGCGACGACGGCGAAGCCGCGTCCGTGCTCCCCGGCGCGCGCGGCTTCGATTGCGGCGTTGAGCGCGAGAAGATTGGTCTGCTCGGCGATGCGGTCGATGACTTTGACGATGTCGCCGATCTGCTCCGAGTTCGTACCGAGCTGGCGGATGTCGCCGGCGAGATCCTGGATCGTCGTGGCGATCGTACCCATACCGGCGTTGATCGTTTCGATCGCCGTGCCTCCGCGCTGCGCGGTGCGCGACGTCTCCTTCGAGATGGTCGAGAGCGAGTCGACCTGCACGGTCACCTGCTCGATCGAGCTCGCCATGTTCTCGACCGCCATCGCCGTCTCGTCGAGACTGCGCGTCTGTTCTTCGGCCGCGGCCGCGATCGAGGAGATCGCCTCGCTGAGCGCGAGAACCTTACGCGTCGCTTCTTCGACGATGCGCCGCTGGTCGGCGATGCCCTCGTCGAGCTGCTCGTGAGCCACCGACGCACCGCCCAGTACGGCCAGCGTCGTCGAGGCGGTGCCGCGCAGCTCGCTGCCCGCTCCGGCAAGTTCGCCGGCGTGCTCGGAGAGCTGCGCGAGAAAGTCGCGCATGCCGGCGATCAGCCGGTTCAGCGCTTGCACGAGCTCTTGCAGCGGGGCCTCCGCCACCGCGATGCTCTTCGTGAAATCGCCCCGATAGACGTCGTGCAGGTCGTCCACGACCGCAAGCAGTCCCGGCGTGCGGGCAAGCGGAAGCGCCGCGCGCTCGACCTCCGGCTGCGCGGCGTCGCGAAAGAGCAGGCTCACGATGCTGCCCGCGACGAGGACCGGCAGTACCGCAAGCTCGGCCGTCGTGCTGCCGCGCATCAACCCGGCCACGAGGCCGGCGATCGCCGCCGCGAGCGTCACGATCAAGCCGTACGGCGAGCCGATGCCTGCCGCCGCAAGGGGGGCGACCGCCGGGACGAGCGCCGACACCGGCGTGCCGGTCCAGAACCAGCCGAGTGCGGCGGCGACGAGTGCTGCGAGCGCGCCAAGCCCAACCCGAACGGACGGCGTCGTGCGCGCGCCGAGCACGACCTATCTGTGGGCGCGGCCGACGCGCCGGTCGCAGGTTTCGCAGAAATACGACGTTTTGTTATCCGTCTCAAAGATCGAGTTCGCGTAATACATGCCGCATCGCGCGTTGAAACAATGCTTCAATCCGAAGAGATGCCCCAACTCGTGCACGCACTCCTTGAGCGTCCGCTGAAACAGCACGTTCGGGTCGCGTTCTTCGCTGTAGAACTCCGGGCGAAGGCGATGCAACGACACGATGGCGAGCGATTGCGCCTCGTCGGCGTCGCCGAAGATGAAGCGATGCGACGTCTTGTAGAGGTCGAAGTCGGTCAGCACGAGCAGCGCGCCATCCTGCTCGGGGTGCGCGCTCAAGACCTTCGCGCTCAGCGTCGAGAGGAAGAGCTGGCCGCGCGTCGCGTTGAGCGCGCTGCGCGAGAGGGCGAGGCTTCTCTCCACCCGCGCGCGCGCCAAGAAACGCTCTTCGAGGCAGAGCGCGAGACGATCGAGAAAGGCGCCATCGACGGCATTGACCGGAACGATGCGAATCTTCGCTTCCATCCCGGACCGATGGTTTCTCGTCCTCAGCCGGAAAACCCGGCAACCTCTACGAAGGGCGGCGCATGATCCTCGGCATCGGCCTGGACCTCGCAGAGGTGGCGCGCTACCGCTTCGACGACCGCACGCTCGCGTGGTTCAGCCGGAAGATCTATACCGATGAAGAGATCGCCTACGCGCTGCGCAAGCGCAACGTCGCCGAACGGCTCGCCGGCTTCTTCGCCGCAAAGGAGGCCACGCGCAAAGCGTTCGGCCACGCAATCCCCTGGCGCCGCATCGGCGTCACCCACGAG
>DAHXOK010000024.1:16862-27766 GCA_027364935.1 Vulcanimicrobiota bacterium
GCCTAGACTGGACGCGTCCGGAGAGGGGCGAAGTGGTCGATTCAGCCGAAAGACTGATCAATCTCGCACTGTTCCTTGCCGGCCCGCACACGCCGGTGACGGCGGCCGCCGTCGTCGTGCTCGAAGGATCGCCGGAGCGATGCTCTACGTCCTAACGCCGCAGGAGATGCGCGACGCCGATGCCGCTGCGGGCGCGCGCATTGGCCACGAAATGCTGATGCGCAATGCCGGAGATCGCGTCGCCGAGCGCATTCGCGCGCTCGTGCCGCGCGGCGGCCGCGTCGTGGCGTTCGCCGGACCCGGCGACAACGGCGGCGACGCTTTCGCGGCGCTCGCCTCGCTCGACGCGTAGTACGAGCGCGTGCTCTATGCGGCCGAGTCGCGCACGCCGTCGGCCGCCCGTGCTGCGGCACGGCGGCGCATCGCCGATGCAGGCGTTGCCGTCAAGCCGCTGCCCGAACGCGACGACGACGCCGCAGCCGCCTTGGAGGGTGCAGCGCTCGCGCTCGACGGGCTCTTCGGAACGGGCTCCCGACTGCCGATCGGCCAGCGGTATCGCGCCGCCGCACGCGCGCTCGACGTCCGCCGCCTCCCCGTATTGGCCATCGACATCCCCAGCGGCATCGATGCGGAGACGGGAGCGATCGACGACGATGCCGTGCGCGCGAGCGAGACGCTGACCGTTGCCGCGCTCAAGCCGGGCTTGCTCCTTATGCCGGCGCGCGAGAACGCCGGGGCGCTGTGGTGCGCCGATATCGGCATCGACGACGCGACGCTCGCGGCGCACGCGCGCACGTATGCGACGCTCGACGACGACGCCTTCCTTCATATGGTGCCCCGCCGCGCGCTCGAGTCCGACAAGCGCAGCGCGGGCGCGCCGCTCGTAATCGCGGGGTCCCGGCAGTTTCCCGGAGCCGCCGTCCTCTGCGCGCTCGCCGCAGCGCGTGCGGGAGCGGGATACGTGACCGTTGCCGCCCCGGCCTCCGCCGCGCAGGCTCTACGCGCGCATCTCGTCGAGCAGGTCGTCGTCGAGCTCGACGAGTCGGAATCGCCGGAGAAGGTCGTCGCATCGCTCTGCGAGATCGCGCGGTATAGCTCGGCGATCGCCGTCGGCCCAGGGCTCGGGCTTGAGGATCGCATTGGCGAGATCGTGCGCGGCGCCATCGCCGGTACCGAGCTGCCGATCGTCGCGGACGCAAGCGCGCTCTTCCATCTCGGCAAACACTTGCACGAGCTGCGGGGCAAGAGCGTCGTGCTCACGCCGCACGCGGGCGAGTTCGCGCGGCTCTCCGGCAAGGGCACCATTCGCGCTGGCGAGCGCGTCACGCGCCTGCGCGAGTTCGTGGAGCGCACGCACGTCGCGACGTTGCTCAAAGGGCTCGACACGCTGGTCTGCGACGGCGCGACGACGTTCGTGAATCCGTCGGGTACGAACGCGCTCGCCACGGCCGGAACGGGCGACGTGCTGACCGGGATCATCGCGACGTTCCTCGCGCAAGGTCTTTCCCCGTTCGACGCCGCGCGCGCGGGCGCGTACTGGCACGGCCTCGCCGGACAACTCGCGGCGCGGCGACGTCGCATCGGCGTCGTCGCTACCGACGTCATCGACGCGTTAGCGGATGCCGTGCCCACCGCGCCGGAGCAAACCGTCTTACGCCGAATTCTTTAGGCGCACGATCGTGTCATGGTGCGCGTAGCACGAGTGCAACGCGTGCGAAGTCGAACCATCGGCGCGGCGCTCGGGATGACTAGGGAAACGGCGTACTCTCCGTCGGCACTAGCCAACGAGGTTCCGCAACCCATCTTCGTCGATGACGGCCACGCCGAGCCGCTCCGCTTTCGCGAGCTTGCTCCCGGGCTCGTCGCCGGCAACGACGTAATCGGTCTTCTTGCTTACCGACGCGGTGACGCGCCCGCCGGCGGCCTCGATCATCGTGGTAGCCGCTTCTCGCGTGAGATTCGGCAGCGCTCCGGTGAGCACGAACGTCTTGCCGGTGAGGGCTCCTTCCAACGCGCGCACGCGCTTGGGTGCCGTCATCACGACGCCGGCCTTGCGCAGCCGCTCGATCATCGCACGATTCGCTTTCTGCTTGAAGAAGAGCGCGACGCTCTTTGCCAGCTCTGGGCCGATACCGGTGCTGCGCTGCAATTCTTCCTCGCTCGCGTTTTCTAGCGCGTCGATCGAGCCGAAGTCGTCGGCGAGAATCTGCGCGGTTTGCTCGCCGACGAAACGGATCCCCAAGCCGACGAGCAGGCGCGCGAGCCCGCGCGATTTCGAGCGCTCGATCGCGTCGAGGAGCTTCGCAATGGACTTCTCGCCGGTGCGCGGCACGCGTGCGAGCGCGGTGCGGTCGAGCGCGTACACGTCGCTGATCTCCTTCACCACGCCCAGCGCCGTGAGCTCGCCGGCCATCACGTCGCCCAGTCCCTCGACGTCCATCGCGCCGCGGGTGGCGAAGTGCCGCACGCGCTCGTACACCTGCGCCGGACAGGCCGCATTCGTGCAACGCCACATCGCTTCGCCTTCGGGGCGAAACGCGTCCGCGCCGCAGACGGGACAGCGTGTGGGCATGTGAAACGCGCGTTCTTTGCCCGTTCGCTCTTCGACGATCGGTCTCACGACGCGCGGAATTACGTCGCCGGCACGGGTCACGAGCACGGTATCGCCAACCCGAATGTCGTTGTGCGCGATGTAGTCCTCGTTGTGCAGCGTGGCGTTCTGGATCGTTACGCCGCCGACGCGCACCGGCTCGAGAATCGCGTAGGGGTTGAGCGTTCCGGTGCGCCCCACGTTGATCGCGATCTCCTTGAGCTTCGTGCGCGCCTCGCGCGGTTTGAATTTGAACGCGATCGCCCAACGCGGATCGCGCGCTACCGTGCCCAGGCGTTCCTGGAGTGCGAGGTCGTCCACTTTGACGACGACGCCGTCGATCTCGTAATCGAGCTCGTCGCGCCGTTCTTCCCATTCCCGGCAGTACGCAACCACCTCGTCGATCGTCTCGCGCCGCGCGACGTTGGGATTCACGTGAAAGCCCATCGCGCCGAGATCCTTCAGCGCCTGCCACTGCGTCGCCGGGCTCGGGATCGCGCTGTATGCGAAGAACGAGAGGCGACGCTGCGCCGTCATGTTCGGGTCGAGCTGGCGTAGCCCGCCGGAAGCCGCGTTGCGCGGATTCGCGAAGGCGGGCAGCCCCGCACCCTCGCGTTCCTCGTTCAAACGAGCGAAATCGCTCTTGCGCAAGTACGCCTCACCGCGCACCTCGAGCTGCGGCGCCGCGCCCCCCTTCAGCCGAAGCGGAATCGTCTTGATCGTGCGCAGGTTCGGCGTCACGTCTTCGCCGACGCGCCCGTCTCCCCGCGTTCCGCCGCGCTCGAAAGCGCCCGTACGATACGAAAGCGAGACTGCCAGCCCGTCGATTTTGAGTTCGCAGACGTAGGCGACCGCGGCCTCGGCGAGCTTGCGCACGCGTTCGTCGAATGCCCGCATCTCGGATTCGTCGAAGGCATTCGCCAAGCTCAGCATCGGTGCGCGATGCTCGTACGGCGCAAAATGCGCGGACGCGGCGGCCCCGACGCGTTGCGTCGGCGAATCCGCAGTCCGCAGCTCGGGATGCGCCGCTTCGAGCTCCGCGAGCTCGCGCAACATCGCGTCGTACTCCGCATCCGCGATGGTGGGCGCGTCGAGCACGTAATAGCGAACGTTGGCCTCTTCGAGGCGCGCGCGCAGGTCCGCCGCCCGCTCCTGAACGCTCATCGAAGCTACGCTTCGACTTCGACGCGGTCGCTCTTGGCCAGGTCGTCGAGCACGCGCATGTTCTCGCGCTCGAGGCTCGCGAGGTGCTGCGCGTCGGGGACGTGGTGCCCGACCGCGCGCTCGTCGCGCAGGACCGGAATAAGATACGCGCCGGTGTACGACGCCGGGTTGCGCGAGAGCTCCTCCGGCGTGCCCGTTCCCACCACCGTTCCGCCGCGATCGCCGCCCTCCGGCCCCAGGTCCACCAAGTAGTCGGCGCTCTTCACCACGTCGAGGTTGTGCTCGATGACGAGCACGCTGTTCCCCGTCTCCACCAAGCGCTCGAGCACCTCGAGGAGTTTGTGGATGTCGGCGAAGTGCAGCCCCGTCGTCGGTTCGTCGAGCACGTAGAACGTTCGGCCGGTCGAGCGCCGCGAGAGCTCCGTCGCGAGCTTCACGCGCTGCGCCTCTCCGCCCGAGAGCGTCGTCGCGGGCTGACCCATCTTGATGTATCCCAGGCCGACGTCGCAGATCGTATGGAGTTTGTTATGGATGCGCGTAATCGCTTCGAAGAAACCGCTGGCTTCGTCGACGCGCATATCGAGCACGTCGGCGATCGATTTGCCTTTGTACTTTACTTCGAGCGTCTGCGCGTTGTAGCGTCGGCCCTTGCAGACCTCGCACGGCACGTACACGTCGGGGAGGAAGTGCATCTCGATCTTGATGATTCCGTCGCCCTGGCAGGCTTCGCAGCGCCCGCCTTTCACGTTGAATGAGAACCGCCCGGGCGTATACCCGCGCACTTTCGACTCCGGCACGAGCGAGAAGAGCTCGCGAACGGCATCGAAGGCGCCCGTATACGTCGCCGGGTTGCTGCGCGGGGTGCGCCCGATGGGCGACTGGTCGATCACGACGATCTTGTCGAGCTGATCCGTACCCTTCACGCTCGCGTACGTTCCCGCCGCGCCGCGCTGACCGTGGAGATACGCCTCCAGCGCGCGCACGAGCACTTCGTTCACGAGCGTCGATTTGCCGCTGCCGCTCGCTCCGGTCACGGCGCAAAAGACGCCCACCGGAATGCGAACGTCGACCCCACGCAGGTTGTTCGCGGTCGCCTTCTTGATATCGAGCCAGCCGCGGGGCGTCCGGCGGCGGCGGGGAATCGGAATGAACTTGCGGCCCGAGAGATACGCGCCCGTCTCGGAGCGCGGATTGCGAAGAACCTCCTCGAGCGTGCCCACCGTGAGGATCTCGCCGCCTTCGGCGCCCGCGCCCGGGCCGATGTCGACGATGACGTCGGCGGTACGCATCGTGTCTTCGTCGTGTTCGATGACGATGAGGGTGTTGCCCAGGTCGCGCAGCGTTCGCAGCGTCGCGAGCAGCCGATCGTTGTCGCGCGGATGCAAGCCGATCGACGGCTCGTCGAGAATGTAGAGCACGCCGACGAGCGCGCTTCCGATCTGCGTCGCGAGCCGAATGCGTTGCGACTCGCCGCCCGCAAGCGTCGTTGCCGAACGCGCGAGCGTAAGATAGCCGAGACCGACGCTCGAGAGAAATCCCAAGCGCGCGCGAATCTCCTTGACGATTTGATGCGCGATCTTCTCTTGGCGCTCGGTGAGCGGAAGCGTTGCGAAGAACGCCTCGGCCTGCTCGATCGAGCTGCGCGTCAACGCGTCGACGTTCGTGCCGCCGACCGTCACGGCGAGGGCTTCTGGCTTGAGCCGGGCGCCCTTGCAGACCGGGCAGACCGACGACGACATGTACTTCTCGATGTCTTCCTTGACGTACTCGCTCGACGTCTCGCCGTAACGGCGCTGCAGGTTGTTGACGACGCCTTCGAACGACGCCCGATACTCCCACGTCTTGCCGGAACGCGCGGTGTACGAAAACTGCTGCTCGCGTTCGGTTCCATAGAGGACGAGATCGATCACCTCGTCGCTCATCTCGTCGATCGGCGTCGACGCTTTCACGCGATGACCTCGCAGCACGCGCTCGAGCTGCTGCAGGTAGTACGGGTTCATCGACGGGTACTTGCCGGTCCCCAGCGTCCGGCTCCACGGCGCGATCGCGCCCTGGGAAATCGATTTCGAGCGGTCGGGGATGACTTTCCACGGATCGATTTCGGTCTTGACGCCCAGGCCGGTGCAGGCCGGGCACGCGCCGTACGGCGAGTTGAACGAGAAGAGACGCGGCGCCAGCTCTTCAAAGGAAACGCCGCAGTCGACGCAAGCGAAGGCCTCGCTGAACGTCAGCTCTCTGACGTTGTCATCCCGAGCCGCCCGCGCAGCGGGCGAGTCGAAGGACGTCAGCGCGGTGAGGATGCCGCTCGAAAGCCGTAGCGTCGTTTCGACGGAATCGGTCAAGCGTTTGCGCACGCCGGGCTTGATCGCGAGCCGGTCGACCACGACTTCGATCGTGTGTTTTCGCTTCTTGTCGAGAACGATCTTCGAACGGAGGTCGCGGAGCTCGCCGTCGACGCGAACGCGGGCGAAGCCCTCCTTTGCGACCTCCTCGAAGAGCTTCGCGTACTCGCCCTTGCGGCCGCGCACGAGCGGCGCGAGCAGTTGGATGCGCGTCTCTTCCGGCAGTTCGAGGAGCGCGTCGACGATCTGCTCGCTCGTCTGCGTGCTGATCTCGCGTCCGCACGTGGGGCAATGCGGCGTGCCGACGCGCGCGTAGAGGAGGCGAAGATAATCGTAGATCTCGGTCACGGTGCCGACCGTCGAGCGCGGGTTGTGCGACGTCGACTTCTGATCGATCGAGATCGCCGGCGAGAGACCCTCGATGTACTCGACGTCCGGCTTCTCCATCTGCCCGAGAAACTGCCGCGCGTAGGAGGAGAGCGACTCGACGTACCGGCGCTGCCCTTCGGCGTAGATCGTGTCGAAGGCAAGCGACGACTTCCCCGACCCGGAGAGACCCGTGACGACGATGAGCCGGTTGCGCGGAAGAACGAGATCGACGTTCTTGAGATTGTGCTCGCGCGCGCCTTTGATAACGATCGAATCAAGCGGCATAGAGAGTATCCGTACCTATGAACCCCTGGCCGCCGCAGGGGATGCGGCTTCGATGATCGGCCCGACGTCCAAAATGGAGGCGCACGTCGCGTCGGGCGGCGGGGCTCCCGCGGGCAGCTCTTCTGCGCGCACGTTCACCCAGATGGTGAAGAGCCCGGCGTCGAGCGCGCCCCGAATGTCGCGATCGTAACGGTCGCCGACCATTGCGGCGGATTGCGGCGCGACGCCGAGCACCTGGCACGCGTGGGCGAAGAGCTGCGGGTCGGGTTTGAGCATGCCGACTTCGTCGGCGATGAAGATCGCGTCGAGAACGTCGCGAATCTTCAAGAGCGTGATCTTTTCGTGGTGCGTCTCCGCAAAGCCGTTGGTCACCAAGCCGATGCGCTTGCCCGAACGGCGAAGCGATCGCAGCAGATCCAAGGCTCCCGGGAAGAGCGCGAAGTACTCGCGCCGGTACGCGTTGTAATCGCGAGCGCATCGCTGCGCGAGCGCGTCGTCCTCTACGCCGATCGCCGCGAGCGCTCGCGCCCACAGCTGCTGTCGCACGCCGCCGATCCTCGCCGTCAGATCGTCGGCCGAAAGACCGCCCCAAAAACCGTGCACCTCGGCGGCGTACGCTTCGTCGAGCCGCACTGCATCGATCCCCCGTTCCGCCTCGACGTCGCGCGCGACGCGCAGCGCGGCGCGCCGATAGGCGGCCGTGTCGTCGTGCAACGTGTCGTCGAGGTCGAAGAGCACGACCTCGATCGCTACCATGCGGTCTCCTCCAGCGAACGGTCGAAGATCTTCGGCGCCTTTCCGCCGAAGAGCAGCGACTCGCTCGCGCCGATCTGTTTGCGCAGCTCGACGAGCTCGTCTCGCAGCGCGGCGGCGCGCTCGAACTCGAGGTTCGCCGCGTGCTCGCGCATGCGGCGCTCGAACTCCGCGATCGTCTTCAGGGCGAGCTCTCGCGGCATGCGCTCGACGCGCTTGCCCTCACGCGCCTGGGTGCCTCCCCCGACCATGCTCAAGATGTCGCGGATCTCTTTGCGAATCGAGCGCGGCTCGATGCCGTGCTCGCGATTGTGCTCGAGCTGCATCTCGCGGCGACGTCGCGTCTCCCCGATCGCCTTCGCCATCGACTCGGTAACGACGTCGGCATACATGATGACCTTGCCCTCGACGTTGCGCGAGGCGCGCCCGATCGTCTGAATGAGCGACGTACCGCTGCGCAGATAGCCCTCTTTGTCGGCGGCGAGGATCCCGACGAGCGAAACCTCCGGCAGATCGAGGCCTTCCCGCAGCAAGTTGATGCCGACGAGCACGTCAAAGACGCCGGCGCGTAGATCTCGCAAGATTGCCACGCGCTCGAGCGTGTCGATCTCGCTGTGAAGATAGCGCACGCGCAGGCCCATCTCGACGAGATAATCCGTCAGATCCTCGGCCATCTTCTTCGTCAGCGTCGTGACCAAAACGCGCTCTTTACGTTCGACGCGCACGCGAATCTCTTCCATGAGATCGTCCACCTGATCGCGCGTCGGGCGCACCTCGACCTCGGGATCGACCAGGCCCGTCGGCCGGATGATCATCTCGACGACCTGCGCCGAGCGGTCTACCTCGTACGTTCCGGGAGTCGCAGAGACGTACACGACCTGATTCAGGTGCCGGTCGAACTCGTCGTACGTCAGCGGCCGATTGTCCAGTGCGCTCGGAAGCCGAAAGCCGTGCTCCACGAGGATCGTCTTGCGCGCGCGATCGCCGGCGTGCATGCCGTGCACTTGCGGCAACGTCACGTGCGACTCGTCGACGAAGAGCAGCCAGTCGCTCGCAAAAAAGTCGAGCAAGCACCACGGCGTCGATCCCGCTTCGCGCCCCGTCAAGTGGCGCGAGTAGTTCTCGATCCCGTTGCAGTATCCGACTTCTCGCAGCATCGTGAGATCGTATCTCGTCCGCTGCTCCAAGCGCTGCGCTTCCAGCAGCCTGCCGCGCTCGCGAAACCAGCGCAGGCGTTCGTCGAGCTCGATCTCGATGGCCGCGATCGCGCGCTGAAGCTTCTCGTCCGGCGTGATGAAGTGCTTCGCGGGAAAGATCGTCAGGTCGTCCTTGCTCTCGACGTACTCGCCGGTCAAGAGGTTCACGACGTTGATCGCCTCGATCGTATCGCCGAAGAACTCGATGCGATGAACGAGCTCTTCATCGACCGCGACGAACTCCAGCACGTCGCCTCGAACGCGGAAGGTGCCCCGTACGAGGTTCACATCGTTGCGGCGGTACTGCATGTCGACGAGCTTGTGCAGCAGTGCGTCGCGATCGATCTCTTCCCCGACGCGCACCGCCGCCGACATCTCGACGTAATCCGAGGGCGATCCCAAGCCGTATATGCACGAGACGGACGCGACGACGAGCGTGTCGGGGCGGGTCAGGATCGCCTGCGTCGCCGAGTGGCGCAGGCGATCGATCTCGTCGTTGATCGAGCTGTCCTTCTCGATGTACGTATCGGTCGAGGGGACGTACGCTTCGGGTTGATAGTAATCGAAGTACGAAACGAAGTACTCGACCGAGTTCTTGGGAAAGAACTCGCGGAACTCCGCGCAGAGCTGCGCGGCCAGCGTCTTGTTGTGACAGAGGACGAGCGTCGGCTTCTGTACGAGCTCCACGACCCGCGCCATGGCGAGCGTCTTTCCGCTGCCGGTGACCCCCAGCAGCGTCTGCGCGCGATCGTTGCGCAGCAGGCCCCGCGCGAGCGCATCGGTCGCCTTGGGCTGATCGCCGGCAAGCGCGTACGGCGCAATGAGTTCAAAGCGGGGCATGGCTACCATCTGGCTACGCCGCCGCGGAAACGGGGTCCCGCCGCACGGACGTGCAGCGCAGCGCCGGGCGATGGCAAGGTGCATCGCCCTTTGAAACGAACCCTGGGAGGTCGCATGGTACCGGGAGAGGCCTCTTGAGCAGCAGTCCATTGGTTTTCAGCGGGAGTTCGAACCGGGCGCTCGCCGAGGAAATTGCCAAGCGCCTCAAGCTGAACGTTAGCAAAGCCCTGGTCACGAAGTTCAAGAACGAAGAGACGCGGATCGAAATCCAAGAGAACGTTCGCGGTTCGGAAGTTTTCGTCGTCCAGTCGATCTGCAAGGCGCCCAACGGCAACGGCGTCAACGATGCCGTCATGGAGCTGTTGCTGATGATCGACGCGCTGCGCCGCGCGTCGGCGTCGCGCATCACGGCCGTGATTCCCTACTACGGGTACGCCAAGCAGGACAAGAAGACGAAAGGCCGCGAGCCGATCTCCGCTAAGGTCATGGCGAACATCTTGAAGGTCACCGGCGCCAAGCGCATCGTAACGATGGATCTCCACGCCGCGCAGATCCAGGGATTTTTCGACATCCCCGTCGATAATCTGATGGCCATGCCGACGCTCTGCAACTACCTGAAGAAGGAAGGCCTGTGCGACGACAACATCGTCGTCGTCTCTCCCGACGCGGGCGGCGTGCACCGGGCAGAGCTGTTCGCCAAGCGCCTCAATAGTTCGCTCGCCATCGTGTTCAAGCGGCGTCCCGAACCCGACGTCAACGAAGTCGCAGAGATCGTCGGCGACGTCGAGGGACGAGCGGCGATCATCGTCGACGACATGATCTCGACGGGTGGAACGCTCGACAAGGCTGCCCAGGCGATTCGCCAGCGCGGCGCGACCCGCGTCCTCACCGTCGCGACGCACGGAATTTTTGCGGGCGAGGCGGTTGCGGTGCTCGAGAACTCGGCGGTCGAGCGCATCGTCGTGACGAATACGATTCCGTTAGCGAACGTGGATCAACATCCGAAGTTCGTGCAACTCTCGATCGCTCAGACCTTCGCCGACGCGATCGCACGCATTACGACAAATCGCTCCGTCTCGGAGCTCTTCGGCGAAGACGTCGCTCCTTTTGACATTGCAGCCTCGGTGCCGAAGCCGGCGGCCGTCGGCTAATCCCTATCGGAGTATCATCGTGGCGAACAAAGACTTGAAACTGTCGGTCGAGCACCGTGCCGGGATCGGCACGACCGGTGCCCGTCGCCTGCGTGCGGCTGGAAAGGTTCCCCTCGTCCTCTACGGTCACGGGAGCGTCCCGGAGCCCCTCGCCGCCGATTTGCGGGCGTTCGAGGAACTGCTCTTGCAAGGCGGACGTACCGGCATGATCACG
>DAHXOK010000024.1:27776-28516 GCA_027364935.1 Vulcanimicrobiota bacterium
CGCGAGATCCAGCGCGATCCGGTGTCGCGTAAGATCGTGCACGCGGACTTGTTGCGCGTTTCGGCTCACGAGAACGTGCGCACGCGAGCGCGGGTCGTGCCGACGGGCACGTCGCGCGGCGTGCGCGAGTTCGGCGCCGTCATGGACGTGCTCGCTCACGAAATCGAGATCGAGGGTCCGGTCGACGCGTTGCCCTCGCAGCTCGAGATCGACGTTTCGGAGCTCGGCATCAACGAGCACGTGGTCGCCGCAGACATCGCGTTGCCGAAGGGCTTCGCGCTCGTCACGCCGGCCGAGACCGTGATCATCGCGATCGAGCCGTCGAAGACGGCGCATCAACTCGAAGAAGCGACCGCGCCCGTACTCGAAGAGGCGCAGCCCGAGGTCATCGGGGAGAAAGAGAAGACCGAGGCGGAAGCGCCTAAGGCGTGAGGCCCCGCGTCGCGCCCTCCATCGTCGTGGGCCTCGGCAATCCCGGCCGCGAGTACGAACGGACGCGCCACAACCTCGGCTTCATGGTCGTCGACGAACTCGCGAAACGCTTGCGCGTCGAGCGATGGAAGAACAAGGATTCCGCACGCCAGTCCTACGACTCGGCGAGCGGCGTCGTGCTCGTCGAGCCGACGTCGTTCATGAACTTGAGCGGCACGCCGGTTCGGCTGATCTCGTCGTGGTATCGCACGCCGCCCGAGCACGTGCTCGTCGTCGCCGACGACATCGATCTGCCGTTCGGCAAGCTG
>DAHXOK010000024.1:28526-28903 GCA_027364935.1 Vulcanimicrobiota bacterium
GTACGAGACCATGACCGAGGTCCCGTTGGCCATACCGTGCCAGTGCCGGTGCGCGTCGGGGAGCACGGTGTCGAGATGCAATTCGCCCAGCACTCGTGTCTCAAAGAGATCACGAAACCTCAGGGCGTCGGCGTCGGGCGCCCGAAGTACGACGCCGCCGATCACGTGCTCGCGCCCTTCGACGAGTCCGAGCGCGCGGCGCTGCCCGCGATCGTGTCCGCGGCAGCCGACGCGGTTCGCATCTGGCTCGACGAGGGAATCGACGCGGCGATGCGCTTCGCGAATACGTGGCAAGGCGTCGGAGCTTAGCGGCAGCCCGTCGTCCTATCGCCGACGGCGAGGGCGTCCTCGCCCAGCGTCGGCGCCCGGTACAGGAA
>DAHXOK010000025.1 GCA_027364935.1 Vulcanimicrobiota bacterium
CCTCGCAGCATAGGCTTTCGGCTATCTCGGCTCTGGCTGCCGCGGTCGAGGACGCCAAGCGATCTTAGCTGCTAATCTCTAAGCGCAAAGCCGCATCATGCTTCGCAGCGCCGTGCAGCGTGGCGCGAGGAGGGCGACGATCGGCTGCACCGGCATGCGCCAATGCGGAAGCGTGAGCGCGAGTTCATACGCGAGCGGCGCGCATTGGCGTCGCGCGATTAAAATTGCAACCCGAAGTACGGCGCGACGAGAATCATGTATCCGGAGCGCAGCCCCGGATGTAACGTGCGCTGCTCCTGGTAGAGACCGGCAATAACGCTCCAACGTGCGGCACTCGGGCGCCAGCGAATTCCGCCGTCAAAGGTCGTGACGCCATACGTGACCGTGCGGGGTCCGTACGTTCCGGTTGCAACTGGATAGTAGTAAAGCGCGCCAAAGACCGTGAAACGTGCGCTCGCATCGGGGATTCGTTCTAAGCCAACTCCCGCACCGCGCAGCGAACCGTAGCCGAGGGGATAGCCGTAGTTGGAGTTCGTCTGCAAGAACCCCAAGCCAGCATAAATCCCAAGCAGGCCGGTGCAGCGTTCTGCACGCGCCTCCGAGGTCTGGTCCGTCGCGGCGAACCAAGGAACCGAAATCGTAGGACCCGCAATCGTATGAACGATCGTTTGCGTGTCGGCGCCGGTATGTTGCGTGTCGTACTCGCTGCGATGTGTCTGGACGGTGTATGCGTAGCCGGCGTTGAGAACCGTGACCTTTGCAAAGTACGAGGCGGCAAGCGCGTCACCGTCGCTGGCGAGCTGATTGTAGACGTCGCCGACCTGCTTCGCAAGAGCGACTTGCACGCTCGGAGTCGCGCACCCAATTCGTGCGGCACTCGCTGGTGCTCGACAGAGCGCCGTCAACGCGACGCTTACGAGGGCCGGTGCGAACCGTGCGTGAAGGCGAATTGGATCAGCCGTCCAGGGCCTAGCGAACGGTCAGGCCACGGATGTTGTTGAATCCCGTGCTACCGCCTGAGATGTTCTGAACTGGAGCGACGTTGCCGTTTGCGTTGGGTGCAAAGACGAGAACAGCGCTCGTGTTCGCGTCGGCGACATAGATAAATCCCGCCGAGTCGACGGCAATTCCGGCGGGGAACGAGAGCAGCGTACTGGCTCCTGAAATGACCCGCGACGGCGTTACGTTCCCGTTGCTACCGGCCGGAAAGACGAGGACATTGTGATTGCCGGGATTGGCAACGTAGATATTGCCCGAGCTGTCCAATGTGAGTCCTAACGGCGAACTTAGCAGCGTGTTCGAACCGGTGATAATCTGCATCGGTGCAACGTTCCCGCTTGCGCTGGAAGCAAAGACGTCGATGCTCGCCTGGGTGAAGTTCGTAACGTAGATGTTCGAGGACGAATCGAGCCAGATACCAGCCGGTTGACCAAAGGTCGTATTTGCTCCGGTGATAACCGTCGAGGGAGCGACGTTGCCGTTTGATGCCGGCGAGAAAATTCGAATCGATCCACCGCCCGGATCGGTAACGAAAATCGTGCCACCGCTGTTGACGTAGACTGCAGCCGGATTGGCGAACCCGGTATTAGAACCGCCGATGCTCACGGCTGGCGTCGCGTTTCCGCTAGAGCCGGCGGAATAGGCAGTCACTGTGGCGAGCAAAAAATTCGGCGACCATATGCGCCCGGTGCTATCATCGTAAATCAGGTAGGGCGAGAGAACTGCGCTCCCGGTAATGACCGTGGTCGGAGCCACATTGCCCGTCGTGGTGGCCGGAAACGACGGGATGCTGGCTCCGCTAAAGTTTCCGACAAAGATGGCTTTCGGCCGCAAGGGCGACGGACTCGGGAGGCCGGCTGAAGCATTGCCGCCCGAACCACTGCATTGCGCTAGGCCAATCGAAAGGGCCGCTACCGAAAGAAGGGCTGCTGCCAGAAGAGGGAACCGCATGTCCGGCCTCCTTATAGGGACGGTTAGGGACGGTCTGTCTGCCGTCCCAGATAGCAAGCGTTTCCACTCGCTAGTGCCATTTCTCCTGCACACAGACTGGGTCGCCTTGCGCTCGAGGCGGCGTTCGGGTTCAAATCTACGCAGCTCGTGGACGTGCTGCGCGGGCTTGTCGACGAGCGCGGAAAGCCTGAGCGTATCCATTGTGACAACGGCCCAGAATTTGTATCTCTGCAGCTCGATCAGTGGGCGTATTGGAACCGCGTGAAACTCGACTTTTCGCGCCCCGGACGCCCGTCAGACAATGCGTTTTGCGAATCATTCAACAACCGCGTGCGACAGGAGTTACTCAATCCGAACTGGTTCCGATCGCTCGCTGACGTTCGCCTTCAAGCAGCGGCATGGCGACGCGACTACAACACCAATCACCCGCACAGTTCGTTAGGGAATCTCGCTCCCGAAGAGTTCGCCCGGCAGGCGAAGAATATTACTCAAACAGCCGCGATTTCTGGAGCCCCCGCGGAGCAAGAACGGGGAGACCTCCCTTGGGCGGAAATCCACTGTTACTCCTGGCTCCGAATTCGGGACCCATGCCACCGAAAAGACGGACGCGGGGTTGGACCGCCGCGGGCGCTATGACCTACGGCACCCGGCGCCACGACGGCCGTCGGACGAATTTCGGACGCCGCATTTCATAGGATGGTCCCACCCTTCCAACGGAGACTCTTGCGTATGAAACTCTACCTTTCGTTGATATGTCTCGCAGCGCTGGCAGTGATTCCGGCATGCAGTTTTTCGACCACTCACCTCACCAGCATCACGACCGCCAAAGACAGCGCCATGACGACGCCGACGAGTACGTTCGCAGCCACCGACACGGTGTACGCGCAAGCGGGAATCGCGAACTCACCCGGCACAGTCACGGTGCAGTGGCACCTAATCCTCGAACACGTCACGGGATACCCCGCCAATGCCCGGGACGGTGAAGCCGATAGATCCCTCGATATTCCGGCGAGCGAAAACGTGAGCACGTACCATCTCACGCCGCCGGCCGCCGGCTGGCCCGCGGGTACGTATGAAATCGAAGTCGATATGATGGTCGACGGTCAGCAAAAGGACCAGAAGACGGCTGAGTTTACCGTCGCTCCGAGCTAGAGTCTACATGCACGGGGCCTAGGAATGCTCGTTCAATGCTTCCAGAAAATGATTCCCCGGTGACGTTATGCGACATGCCCCTGCGCCCGCCGCGCATGGCCCGACGCCGAGGGCAACGCCCACGAGGGCTTAGCGCGACGCGATCTTCGCTGAGCGCATGCGCCTCGATGCATGATGACATCCGCCTTGCATCGGTCGATGCGCCGTAAAGCCTGATAGGATAAGGGTTTGCGCGACGCGCCGAGATTTGCAAGCGTGTTTGCAAAGGTGCTTGGAACTTGGCGCCCGGACCCTAGGACGAGCGCATGCTCCGGTAACCCTTATGCCGCAAGGGTTTGCGCCCCACGCCAGGCGCGCTGGGCCACGCGGGAGGGGGCGCGGTTTCAGGCCCCTTCCTCTATGCCCGCGCCGCCGCGTAACGGGATAGGAGTCAAGCGATCAGAAACGTCGCCCCTACCCTGGGCTGCCCCGCGCGAGGCTTCCCGGCCGCAAAGCCTTATGCTGCAAGGCTTTCCGGCGCATAGCCCCTTGGCCATGGCCTAATGGCTAAGCGCTAAGCCCGAGTTCGCCTGCTGTGCTCTTAGCGCTGTGCGCCGCTAAGCGATCTCGGCTCTTGGCGCTCGTGATCGACGCCGCGAAGCGATCTTAGCTGCGAAGCTCTCATCGCAAAGCCGCATCAATGCTGCGCAGTGCCGTGCAGCGTGGCGCGCATGGCGGCGAGGGGAATAAAGCGAGCCGACGCCGCCTCTTGGCTCAGGGCTACTCTGGCTCGGTTATCGGGCCAGAAGAGCAGCAATCCGCACCATCTAAGCTCAGTGAAACAACCACAAGATGCAGCCGGTATCACGCACGTGACGGTTTCATACCCGAGGCGCATCCTCGCCGTTCTGGGCGCGCTCGTGGTTGCGGTTGTCATTCTCGCCGTCGGTCAGGACCTCTGGAGCCTGCTCGTCGTTCTCGATCTGCGCACGACGCCCGCCATGCCATGGGCGGCTCCTGCGATGCTCGTCGTCCTCGCGTTGCTTTGGGCATACATGAGGGGTAAAGGCTGGCCGCAGAGTACGTCGGAGGCGCGCCGCCGAGGTCTGCGCGCGTTTGTCGTCACGCCGGCGATCTTCGCAGAGGCGCTGCTGGCGGGAGTCTTCGGCATCATCGCGCTCTCTGGTCTTTGGATCGTCGGGACGCAGCTGATCAAAATGTCTCCGAACGCGATTCCGAATCCGGCAGGCTATCCGGCCTTGACGGTTGCCGTGCTCCTCCTTACCTCAATCGTCGCCGCCCCTTTCAGCGAGGAGCCTGCTTTTCGCGGTTACCTACAGACGACGCTTGAGCGGTACTTCGCACCGGTTACGGCCGTCGCTGTCTCTTCGCTCTTCTTCATGCTCGCGCATGTGACGCAGGGCGTATTCATCCCGAAGATGGTCGTATACTATCTCGCCGGCGCGCTTTTCGGGACGATCGCCTTCAAGACGAAGTCGATACTGCCCGGCATCGCCGTCCACGTCGTCGCTGATGCGACGTTCTTCCTTTTCGTGTGGCCGTTCGATGCAGCACGCCCGCAGGTCTGGACGACGGGGCCCGATGCCTGGTTTTGGGTGCACGTCGCGCAGGCGCTCATCTTCGGAGCGCTGACGGTTATCGCGCTCCGCAGACTCGGCCGCGCTAGGGGCGCGCGCTCGAACCCTAACCTCGCAGCGATCTAAGCGCTAAACTGACGTGCGCTGGGAAGTTACGCCGCGAATACTTGTGAGGGGTGGTTGATTTCGGACTGCTGGGCAAGCTCCCTCGGTGTCCGATAGCCGAGAGCTGAGTGCGGCCGAATCTCGTTGTACTCCGTTCTCCAACGTTCTGCAACCGCGCGTTCTCCGCATCGAGCTGCTTTAGGCGAATCAGATCGCTCGTCTCCAGGCCGCCATAGCGATCGCGCCACATCCGGATCGTATTTGCGTGAACGCCGTGCTTGCGCGCTAACTCGGTCGCCGGCGTCCCCGCATCAAGCTCTTGAGAATCCCGACGATCTGCGCCTCGGTGAAGCGACTCTTTCTCATGGCGAGTCTCCTTGGGCGCCTCTACGCCCGGAAACTCACAGTTCCCGCTGGCCACCTTTTCCCAGCGCACGTCAGGGGACCGATCGTATCGCTGCAGTCGACGCCTGCGAGCTTCTCGAGCGCACGTACCAGAGCGGAGCGTTCAGTCTTTCAGCGCTGACGCGATTCCTTCGTCGGAGTATCCGCGATGCGCCGGTGCCTTGCGAAACTGTGCGATCGCCTCGCGCAGCGCCCGGCTAGAGGTGGCGTCGGTTTTTTGGGCACGAAATCGGCTTTCGTTATGTGATGGCTCTCCGAGTTATGCCGCCCTTTTGGTCGGCTCGTTGAAGCGTACCGCGTCCGGCGTGCGCGCGTCGGGCGACGAGTGCGGCCGCTGCCGTGCCGGCTCCCGAAGACTGGAAACCAGCAATCTGGCGGCGAAAGACTCGGTCATATGGGGAATCCCGGTTTACTGCAGCACTGGCCACTCTTGTTGCCGCGCTCAGAACGGGATTCGGCGCGCGCCAACATCGCACGCACGGACAAGCGAAGGATCGTCACCGCAAAGTGACCATCGATGTCAAGAGTTGGCGGAATTGTGCTGCGGCCGCTCTTCTGATCGGGCTGGGCTTGTCTACCGGCGCAGCCGCACGAGACGTTGCGGCGCCCCGTTGCTCCTCTGATTTCGTCAACAAAGCCAATGCACTGCTCGAAAGGTATTTGGCGAAGAGCGGAGCTCCAGGGGTGGCGGTCGCGTTCTTCGACAACGGCAAAGCTTGCGTCCTCGCCCGCGGCGTCAATGGCGGGAGGACCCCAGTTCCGGTCACGCCCAAAACTGTCTTCGCCATGGGCTCGGTTCAGAAGGTCTTCAACTCTGTGCTCCTGGCGTACGAGATTGTCCAAGGCAAAGCGACCATCGACGACCCGGCGGCGAAATACCTGGTTGCGGCTAATGGCACCAAGGTATCACCCGGCTCCGCTTTTTCGGAAGTCACCCTGAGAAATCTTGCGACTCACACGTCGTCTCTTCCGAGGTCGCTTCCCGGGCAACCCGCAGGACAAGATGTGGGCGCAGCTCTCTACGGCGATCGGCCCATGCCGCCATCGGTGATCGCCTATTTGAACTCCTGGCAACCACCCTATCCTCCGGGAACGCGCTACGTTTACTCGAACTTCGGCTTTACTCTTCTGGCGTATGCGGCGTCGACGCTGGCCGATAAGCCCTATACCGAGCTTCTCTCGGAAGCCGTCACTGGGCCCATCGGCATGACCCGCACCGCGCCGGCGATTTGCAATTCACCAAATCCAACGTGCGCATTAGGACACAACGCGAAGGGACGGCCCGAAGCGGGGACTCTCGTGGGGCTGTGGACCACGGCGGATGACATGTTGCGTTTCATCGAGGCCAATCTTGGCGTCCTCAGATTGCCCGATTTGCAAGTCCGCGCAATCAACCTTTCCCATCAGGAAATGTTCCGCGAAAACCCGAACCACGCGGTCGGCATCGGTTGGGAGGAGTGGCACAGCGGCAATGCCTTGCTTCTCTCAAAGAACGGCGACGAACTCGGCTTTGCTAGCTGGCTGGCCCTTGAGCCCAATCGCCATCGCGGGGTTGCCGTGCTCAGCAATGAAGCGGGAAAGCTCGCCCCCGCGAGTCTCGGGCAGGAGCTGCTGAATTTGGCCGCTGATTATTGATCCTTCCCCAAGTTTTTTGGAAAACGCCGAGTATAAGCTGAGCGCCCCGCACGGCGCGATTTCTAGAGTCGAAAAGACCTTGCCGACGTTCACTTAGGTGAACCTAAGAGCGCGGTCAGTTCCGCATGAAGTGTTGTTGCAGGAGCAAAGCCATTTGGTCCGACACTGTGAAGACGGACGCTTGCTTATTGTCCCCAGGCGTGGACGTGCGTGCGAAAAGCAAAGGGTCCAGCTAGCACTGTGAGGACCTCGTAATGCGAAAACTAATTTTACTCAGCGTACCGGTTGCATTGTTCGCTGCGTTGCTCAGCATGCCGACGATGGCCGGCGCGCAACAGCCCGCGGCGCCGGATTTCGGATCGCCCCCGTCTGGCGCGATCCCGATTCTCTATAACGATACCCACGTGTACACAAAGCCCGACGTTTTGAAACAGGCGCGCGTGTTGGCAGCATTAGTGCGCAACGGCACGATTTTGATCCCCTTGCGATCGATGTTCGAGCAGATGGGCGCTACAGTCGCGTACGACCCATCGACCCAAACCGTCACCGTTTCCAAGGCGGGCGCATCGGTGCAGGTCACCGTCGGTAAGCCCAGCGTGATCATCAACGGTGTCTCGCGTCCGCTCGACGTTCCGCCCATCATGTGGCAGGGACAGGTTCTCGTTCCCGTTCGCGTGATCTCGGAAGGGATGGGCGCGTACGTGGAATGGGTTCCGGATCAGCGCGTCGTCGTGGTGCGGTACATTCCCGCAACGCCACCGCCGCCTCCGCCGACCGTCGCGCCACCGCCACCGCCCACGCCGTCGCCAACCCCGACGCCGATGCCGCTACGTTGGAACGGCGCATACGTCGGCTTGAACGGTGGCTGGGGACACAACGTCGACACCGGCACGAATCAGTGCGACAACTTGGTAGGAATCCGAAATGGAACCGGGTGTCCCATCCCGGCGTTCGGCAACATATCGGCGCCCGGATATTTCGGCGGCGTTCAACTCGGAGTGAATTGGCAGCTAACGCCGGTCGTCGTCGGTCTTGAGGGCGACTATCAGATCTCCAACCTGAACGGAAACTGGAACTTAGATGGCGCGACCCTTCCCGCCGTCGGCGGCGGGGTTTTCCTGCGTGGAACGTATTCGGCAAGCGAGCGCATCGCCTGGTTTGCGACTGCGCGGGCGCGGCTCGGAGTGCTCGTGTCACGCAACGCGCTGCTTTACGCCACCGGCGGCTGGGAAGAGGCTAGGGCGGACCTGGCTTCGGACGCATTCTTCCCTTGCCCGCCCAGAATCATATGCAGGTACCCTTCAGCGTCGTTTCCGGGTAGCGCGAACGTGACGAGAAGCGGTTCGGTCTACGGCGGCGGCATCGAAGTGGCGTCGTCTTCGACGATGTCGTGGAAGCTCGAGTTCCTCGAGAACAGCCTCGGCAGCTACACGATCCTGGCACCCGAACGGCCGCTCGTCACCCCCGCCCTTCTAGGGAAGACGTTCGTCTTCGGCGGACCCGACATTCGCCTGGGCGTGAATTGGAAGCTCTGAGGGACGCACGCTTCGTCAGCCGGTCGTAGTGCGCGAAGCATAGCCATTGCGGGGATCCGGGACCGGCCCGGCTCCCCGCACGAACGTTGCGATGCCCCGTTTCCGTCCGGTGTGCCTACGCTTGCGTCCGTTCGGTTCGCAGAGCGTCGTCCTGCTTGGCCGTCACGCGACCGACGGGGAGAAAGTGCAAGAACGGAGCTAGGATATAGATGCCAATGCTGGTGGTCGTACTAAAAAAAGAAGTTGCAATCGCAATCGCGCAGATCGAAGGCATGATCATGAGGCGCCAAGCTTCGCTCCGAATTACGCGTGTTTCGAGCCGCGGGCTCACCAATCGACGTCCGTGCGTCGCATACAACCAGATCGCTTGGAGTGAAAGGCCGAGAACCATGACGTTCAGTCCGTAAACGACAATCGCAGTACGGCTGTCGTCGAACGCACCCAGCAGTCCGGTGGAGAATGGTGTGATTACGACGAACAGCATGAAAAGCAGATTGATCCAGAGCAAGGTTCGATTGGAACGCCGGATCGACAAGAACACGTGGTGATGCAAGACCCAATATAACCCGACAATGAAAAAACTGACGGCAAATGTCCGAACATGATGCCAAAGCGGCGCGATAAATGGCCAGAGGTTCGTCCCGGTGCTGTGTAGCGGTACCTTGATATCGAGAACGAGCAGGGTCATCGCGACGGCAAAAATGTTGTCGCTGAGTGACTCGATGCGTGAGGTGCTTTCTGCATCCCGCGGAGTGAAGCGGTCGAATGCTGGGAGCTTCAACGGGCGGTACCGCTGCATTGGGGCGCGGGAGGGTTGCGAAGCTGCCAAGGCACAACGCTCCTAGGGGTTCCCACTTGTGGACCGTGCTAATCGCGCCGTTAGGGTCGCGTACGGCCTTGCCGCAGCGGAGGGCGTGAATCGTCTGCTTGCGAACGGCCGCAGGCGAGTGTTTCTTGGGGAAGGGAACAATGGCACATTGCAGATTCATGTGGCGAAGCGTGGTTGCGATACTCGTATTGGCGGCCGTCACAATCGCGGCACCGGAAAGTGCGACGCGCGGCCGCGAGTCATCGGCGCTAGGCATCCACCGAATACGACACGTCGTCATCATCATGCAAGAGAATCGTTCGTTCGATTCGTATTTCGGTACCTATCCCGGGGCCGACGGGCTACCGCGCGACGCGCGCGGCAACTTCACGGTTTGCGTTCCCGATCCGCGCACCCGTTCGTGCCAGAGGCCGTACCACGATGAATCCGACGATAACGCGGGCGGTCAGCATCTCGCGCAACAAGCGATAGCCGACGCCGACGGCGGTAAAATGGACGGCTTTATTCGATCTTCGCAGACGTCAGAGCGCGGTTGCATGTGGAACTATGACGATCCGAAGTGCGCGGCATCGGCGCCGGCGGACGTGATGGGATACCACGACGGGGGTGACATCCCGAACTACTGGGCCTACGCAAAGCATTTTACCCTCCAGGACCACATGTTCGAGTCCGTGGAGTCGTGGAGTCTTCCGGCGCACTACTATGAGGTTTCTGCATGGTCGGCGACGTGTCCGACGCCCTCGCCACTGCCGAACCTCGAGGCGATGTTCGATGTCGATCCGATGTCATGCCGGAACGATCCGGCCCTCGCGCCCGCCCCAAAGGCCGTCCAGCTCCGCCAGGCTGCAGCCCAGCGACGCAGTGAGCCCGAAGACGAAGTTCGTAACTCTGCGAGCATCGTACACGTCGTAGCGTGGACCGATCTGACGTACGTACTCTCGAAGCATCGGGTCAGTTGGAGATATTACGTCGCGAATGCGACGCCGACCGGCTGCACGACCGTTGCCCAAATCGAAGCCTGCATCAACGCGCAAGACAATCACCACACCACGCCCTATATTTGGAATCCGCTGCTTACGGCCACCGACGTACGAGAGGACCGGCAAATCGGAAACATCCAGACGGTGGATCATTTCTACGCAGCGGCGCGCGCCGGCACCCTTCCTGCCGTCTCGTGGATCTCGCCGGGAGGCTTAGAGAGCGAACACCCGCCGGCGCTCGTCACCCGCGGTCAGACGTACGTGACGGGCCTTATCAATGCCGTTATGAGCGGACCGGACTGGGACTCGACCGCCATCTTCCTCGTATGGGACGACTGGGGAGGATTTTACGACCACGTCGCCCCTCCACGCGTAGACGCGGACGGCTATGGGTTGCGCGTGCCCGCTCTCGTCATTAGCCCGTATGCGCGCCGGGGATACGTCGATCATCAAACGTTGAGTTTCGATGCGTATCTGCGGTTCATTGAGGACGACTTTTTGAATGGTGCGCGCCTCGATCCGAAGACCGACGGCCGTCCCGACCGCCGTCCCGACGTCCGTGAAAACGATCCGCATCTTGGCAATCTGATTCGGGACTTCGATTTCACGCAGCGCCCGCTTCCGCCGATCCTGTTACCCGTCCGGCCGAAGACGAATCTGAAGACGACGCTAACGTTTCATTAGGCCGCGGGCGAGGGCAAGATATTCGATTCTTTCCCGAAAACGCACGCAACCTTGACACGAAAGCACGGCCGACGATGACGCTGCGCGCCTAATATTACGGTATGGAGCCCATGCCTACCCGGCGCGCTTCGGTTGGGAGCGCTCTCTCCGCGCTCGCGATCTTCGCCATCGTGCTGGTCTTCATCGTCATCGCTGCGCGGCGACCGGCTGTCGTCGCGTCGTATTCGGCCAAGGTCGAAGTAGAATTTCGCGCCGCGTCGGCGTTACAGACCCTTCGCTTGTACGCGGAGCAGTTGCGAGCGGCTCAGGAAGGGCTCTGGCTCGACAGTCCGCGTGCGTCCGGTGACGCATACGCGCAGGCTCGCCGTTGGTTCGAAGAGCACCTTATCCATGTCGCATGGGCGAACCCGGCGGTGGCCCGGCAAATCCATCTGCTGTACGAACGCTACGTGCGCGCGACGCTGCAAGCACGACGAACCGGCTCGCTGCATCCACCCCCGCTCCTCGCTCGCGACTACACGCAAATGGAAGAGTTCGTCTTCAGGAAGACGATGCGAGCGTACGATCGCGCCTATGCAGAGCAAGATCGGTACTATGCGTTCACGCATCGAACCCGGGAATCGATGCTCGCGCTCTCGCTCGTAGTAGCGGTTCTGACGCTGCTGCTGCTCGCGCTTTCGCAATCGTACCGAGCTCGCTTGCAACGTTCGGCCCAAGAACGGATCGCATTCTTGGCCGAGGCCGCCATGAAAGACGCGCTTACCGGACTGCGGAATCTGCGAGCCTTCGAGGAGGAACTGCCGAGAGCGGCGGCGCTCGCGCTGCGGTGCAATCATGTGATTTCGCTCATGCTGCTGGACTTGGACGGATTCAAAGAGGCCAACGATCGCTTCGGCCATGCCGCGGGCGACGAAGTTCTCAAGAGCGCCTCCGAACGCTTGAGCGGCTTGCGCGAAGCCGACGGCGCGTATCGACTGGGTGGGGACGAGTTCGCGATCGTCTTGCCGGGCACGAGCGGCCCAGGGGCCGAAATTGTGGCGCGGCGTTTGCTTGCGCCGATCGCCTATGACCGAGCCGCGATCACGCTCAGCGCCGGCATCGCGCAGCTGCATCCCGGCGAGGCGTTGACCGACTGGCGCGAACGGGCCGATATCGCCTTGTACGAAGCCAAACGGCGCGGTGGCGATACGGCCGTGCTCTTCGAAAGCATTGACGTCCAGACGCGCTTTGTGAGCGCGCACGCCATCTCTCGGCTTCGCAATCTGCTGGCAGAAGGCCGGATGGAGACGGCTTTCCAGCCAATTTGGGACGGATCTACCGGCGCGATCTTCGCGTTTGAAGCGCTCGCGCGCCCACCCCTCGAATATGGTTTCGCCGGGCCGCAAGAGGCGTTCGACACCGCTCAGCGCGTCGGACGCGTCGTCGAGCTCGACCGCTTGTGTTTAGAATCGGCCCTCGCTGCCGTACGCACGAACGAACTGCGCGCGCAGATATTCTTGAACGTGACGCCGGCCACGCTCGAACACCCGCTTTTTCAGGTGGAGTCGATCGGCGCGCTCCTGGCCGAACACGAGATCGATCCGTCGCGCGTCGTCATCGAAATTACCGAACGAACGATCAAAGATATCGACGCAGTCGTCCGCAGCGCGCAAGCTCTTCGCGAACTCGGGATGCGCATCGCGCTCGACGACGTCGGAACGGGGAGTTCCGGCTTGAGTTTGCTTAGCACGCTGACCTTCGACTTCGTGAAAATCGATCGCACGCTGATGCTCGATGGGAAGAGCAGAAAGGCGCGCGCAATTCTCGCGGGGATTGTGTCGATCGCCGCTGCCATGGATGCCGTCCTCATCGCCGAAGGAATCGAAACTCCGGCGTTGCTCGAGTTTGCTTCGACTCTTCATCTGACGGGGCAAGCGACGAGCGCCGGCGTGGGCGCGTTCCAAGGCTATCTCCTTGGAGCTCCCCAAATCCTAACGCCGTCTCGGAATGTCGAGAGGCTTTTCAACGATCGTCATGTCAGCGAAATGGCACGTACCCGGGTTCCAAGCTGCGGCTGATTGCGGACAGCGCGGGCGCAAAAGGAATCGGTCGAGCTGCCGCTGCACGTATCCGTGGTTAGTGGGCCGGTGGCGATCGTTGCACTCTGGGCAGATGCTGCTTTTCCGTGAAAGAGGTATACCGTGAGACTTCTGCGCGCTGTTGCGCCCTTCGCGTGTATTGTTGCGTTCGCGATTCCGGTTGCGGCGTATTCGCAAACGATCACGAACGCCCCGATCCATCGATATTTCATGGCCGGTGCGCTTCGTTTGCGCATCGACAAGATCGAAACGTACCCCGGGTCCGCCGTGTCGAGCGTCCCCGTGCTCGAAGGACAGGGCCTGAGCGGTCCCGGCTTCATCGTCGTTACGGCGTCAGCGCAGAATCCGAGCGGGTCCCAGGAAATGGGAGTGCCTCACATGGAGGTCGGCTTCGAGCTCAACGATGGATCCCAAATGACCGAAGGCACTCCGGATGCAATGAATCTGCCGGGAACGAGATCCGCCGCACCGACA
Source organism: Vulcanimicrobiota bacterium (assembly GCA_027364935.1). Classification (GTDB taxonomy): domain Bacteria; phylum Vulcanimicrobiota; class Vulcanimicrobiia; order Vulcanimicrobiales; family Vulcanimicrobiaceae; genus Tyrphobacter. The sequence continues at coordinate 13,405 of DAHXOK010000025.1, forward strand.
AGCCTGCATCCAAAGCAGCACATTCAGTTTAGTTGGGTGATCAGCGGCTGGACGGGCTCGCCGCCGACGAAGTTGCTCCTGAAGGTTTGGAACGACTCCGGGTATCCAGGTTTTTGGTATCGCGTTCTGCTACGACCGAGTGACGTCGCCAAGCACACATAAAGAGGAACTGCCTCTCTAAGGGTCAGCGTCGCGTTAAGATTGCGCCCGATCCGACCTTCTTGCATCGCCGACACGTCGTCGGCTTAGTAAGATGAGTGGGGTGGACGAGCAGCGGGCGCAAGAGATAGACCAAGTCCTGGAACTCTCGGAGTCCCTCGGAGCGTTCGCGGCATTCTCCGTTGACTTGGAAAAAGATCTGGTACGCGTGACGCCCGCATTGCGCGCGTTCTGGGGCCTGGCCGAGCACGTCAAGGAGCTCTCGCTCGACGACGCGTATACCCACGTTCACCCGGACGACCGCCACGCCGTCGCTGAGAAGCGAGCGAAGGCGATGCGCACGAGGCAGCCATACCACTTCGAGTTTCGCGTGTTGCTCCCTCACGGGAAAGTCAACCGTCTACGAAGCGTCGGCTATTTCGTCTACGACGCCGACGGGCGCGCCGTGCGCAACGTTAGCGTGCAGCGCCCCATCGCGAATCTCCCTGGTCTCGACTCTCTCACGGGCCTCCTCGACCGCGCCGCGTTCATCAAGAAGGTTCGGACCTGCGCGAGCGCAGCCGATGACGGCGAGTCGTTTTCGGTCATCGCCTTCGATCTCGATCACTTTACCGAAATAAATGCAACCTACGGCATGCCCATTGGCGATACGGTGCTGCGCATGATCGCCGATCGGCTACGGGGAATCGCACTCGATGGTGAATACTTTGCGCGCTCGGGAGGCGATCATTTCCTGGGGCTGCTTCGCTGCGGAGCGGACGATGCGGTCGCACGCATTGCGTCGATCCTCGCGAAACCCGTCGTCATCGACACGCTAGAGATCGAGGTAACGGCAACGTTCGGCGTCAGCCTGTTTCCACGAGACGCACGAGATGAATCCCTCGTCGCCCAGGCTAACCTCGCGATGACGTCGCTGAGGAATACGACCGTCAGCAGCGTGCGGCGCTACGATCCCGAGATGCACGCTTCCTCTGTGAAGCAGCATCAGCTCGGTTCGGCCCTGCGCAGAGCTATCGCGCTGGATCAGTTCGAATTGGCGTATCAGCCCATCGTCGATAGGCGCACGCTGCGCGTGCGCTCCGGCGAAGCGCTCATCCGATGGAAGCACCCGGAACTTGGCACCGTCCAGCCGGACGCCTTCATCCCTATCGCTGAGGCCATGGGTCTGATGCGTACCATCGATGCATGGGTCATGCGCCGCGCGTGCGTCGATTTCGCCGAGACGATATGGCATCCCGGATGCCTGCAGAGCATCAGCATCAATGCGTCGGCGCAGTTCTTGCTCTCGCCGGAGTTCAAGGACACGGTCGAGGAAGCGCTTCGAACGACGCACATGCCGCCGAGGCGGCTGGCCCTGGAGATTACGGAACGATCGCTGATGGGCGATACGGCGCACGCGTTCGATACGTTGACGTGGTTGCGCGAGCGCGGCGTGAGGGTCGTGCTCGACGATTTCGGAACCGGGTACAATTCGTTGAGCTATCTGAAGTTATATCCGATCGACGCGCTCAAGATCGATCGTTTCTTCGTCTCGGACATCGAGTCGGTCTTGTATAGCCGCTGCGTCTGTTCGGGCATCCTCGCATTTGCGGCGGAACTCGGGCTGCCCGTCATCGCGGAGGGCGTTGAGAGTGAAGCGCAGGCGCAATTTCTCCGGTCGCGCGGCTGCTCGCTATTGCAAGGGTTTCTCTATGGAAAACCGATGCCGAAGGACGAATTCATGCAGCACATGCGTGGGGCAAAGATAGAGCTCGTCTCGTAGCGAGCTCGTTCTAGGAGGGCGAACCGACTCCGAGGATTCGGTTTGAGGGTGTGCAAGCGTCACGACAATATGATCGAGCATCCTGCGGTTCTTCTCGTCGTGACCGTTGCTGCCGTAGGCATACTGCATACCGTCGTGCCTGACCACTGGGCCCCCATCGTGGTTCTCGCCCGACAACAGGGCTGGTCCACCGTTCGCACCGCTCGAACCGCGGCTGTAGCTGGCCTTGGGCATGTAACGACGACCCTGATGCTAGGCGCGCTCGTGTGGATTGTCGGTGCGTCGCTTGCCGTGCGATATGGGCACTTCGTTTCGCTCGCCTCCGCCCTCGCGCTGCTCGTATTCGGAGCGTGGATCGCCTACGGAGCCTGGAGGGACGTCCGCGGTGAACAGGAGCAGGACCAAGGGCACTCGCATTTCGAGCATGCACACCTGCACCAACACGATGACGGCCTCAAGCACGTCCATTGGCACGCACATCGCCGAGAGGATTGGCATGCGATCGAGGGCGGAGTTGCCGTGATGCATACTCACGAGCACGCTCTGGCGGGACGCACTGCCTTGTTGCTCATCCTCGGGTCGTCTCCGATGATTGAAGGCATCCCCGCGTTTTTAGCCGCCTCGACAAGGGGGCTGGCGTTGCTCGCTACCATGGCCGTCGTTTTTGCCTTTGCGACGATTACGACATACGTGATGATGAGCGTCATTGGCGTTCGAACTCTGCAACGCAGGTCGCTCGGCCCATTGGAACGGTATGGCGAGGTGTTGAGTGGATTATTCGTTGCTGCCGTCGGCGTTTACGCGCTCTTCATGTCGTAGCCGATCGCGGATAATGGGAAAAGGCCGAGCAATTCGCTCGGCCTTTTCAACGTCTCTTGCGGTAGAAGAGTTAGTCGACTAAACCACTTTGACGACGAACGTCATTTTGGCGTGAGACATACCGCACGGAATCGTGCAGTGCACCGTGTACGTGCCGACTTTCGCCGGCGTGAAGGTGACCGTTTGGGTCGATCCGGGGGTAATCGTCGTAGATGGAATCCCAAGCGCGCTGGACTCGATGCCGTGTACGCCGCTCTGTCCGACGATCTTCAACTCGACGGGCTGTCCGACGTGGACGGTGATTTCCGACGGGCTGAATAGGGTGGTAGCGGAGGCGTTGATCGTTACGACCTGGGGAGCTGGGGCGGCGGATGCCGCGACGGGAACGGCGACGCTCAGCGAGAGCCCGAGCGCTACTGTGAAAAGGGCGGAAAGAGTGCGTTTCATGCCGTCATGGTACGCGACACCCGAGAACGCGTTGTGAACGACTTGTGAATGCGACTTTTGGCGCAGCGTGCGCCGCCTAGCCGAATCTGACGACGTCTACCCGCAGTTCGGCGCTCGCGCCACCTTCCTCGGACGCCTTTGCGCGATTTCTGGCGTCGTTAACGGCGTCAACGAACGAGCGATCGGCCGGCATGCGTGCTGCGCGGCGGGGGTAACCGCTTCGCGTGGAGTTTTCGCAGAACTTTTGGCAGATATGGGCGAGGTACTCGAAGTTCTCCCAGAGAGCAGGCTCGTCGAGATCCGTTCGAACGAACGTGACCACAGGCAAGAGCGCGTTCCAGTTGCGTACGACCACGTGTGCCCACATATCGCAGGCCAGGGAGCGATCGATGATCCCGGTCTTGACGAAGACGCCCATGTTCTCGAAGAAGTTCGCGACCGTGTCGATCGCCTGATACTCTCCCTCGAACTGCGACTGCGGCTGGGCTATGCGCAGCACTTCTTTCGGGTCGGCGATGCGCCGCGGGAGCTCGTAGCTGACGAAGCGCTGCGCTTCTCGAAATTCCGGCGCTTCGAGCGTCTCGCGGCATTCCGTCAGGGCTACGATCTGGTTGCTGCTGCGCATATGCTTGAGCTGTGCGAGCGCCGCCGCCGCCGATGCGGCGATGACGAAGAACGTTCCGAGCGTGCCGATAGCCGTCAACCATTCAGGCGTCATTCCCGTGCCTCCAGGTGAGGTGAACGCTTCGCGTTACGTTCCTTCGTTTCCGCTAAGGGCGCGATTCGGAGTCGAGCGGAAAGCGCTGTGCGCGTATCGGACCTTGCGTGCAGCCGCCAGGGCGTTCGCATTGCATGCCTCCGCCGAACTCGTTGCCCATGCGCCCGAGCAGCGATTGCATCATCTGCACGAGCTGCTGCATCATCCCGGTCAGGTTCGAGAGCATGCCGCCGATGCCCATCCCGAGCGGAGCGTCGTTGAGCGCGCTGACAGCGTCGCCGACTCCCGGCACGGCCGAGCTCCAAGGCATCATCGAGGAGACGCCGTCACCTTGGAATGGCGTCTCCTGCGGCGCGCACGTTTGCGGAGCATATCCGGTGAGCGGCGACGATCCGAAGGTCACGTCTTGCGGCTCGTAGGGTTGAATGTACATAGCTTACCTCCATCGTTGCCGCTCCATCACGGCGGGCTTCTCCGGCAACAAGGGGGTGCGGGAAAATTTCCAGAAAGCGCGCCGCCGATATGAGCGAATCGCAGCGTGCGGCAATCGGTCGCCTCGACGAGCAGTTGAACGCCGTCAAGGAGCGGCTTTGACTATGCCGGCAGAAAGCGCCGGCTAAGCGAACTCGAGGCCCGCGCCGGGACGCCGGGCTTCTGGGACGACGCCGAAGGCGCGCAACGCGTCATGAAGGATGCGGCCGAGCTGCGCGACGAGCTCGGCGCCCTTGATGGTATCGCCAAACTGCTTTCGGAGGCGCGCGAGATGCTCGATCTCTTCTCCGGCGATGCGGGCGCGGAAACGGAGGCAGGCGCGATGCTCGCGACGGCGCGGCAGCGGCTGGAGCAGATGCAGATGGCGGCGAGCTTCAGCGGCGAGTTCGACGCACACGGGGCAATCGTCAGCATCAACGCGGGCGCCGGTGGCGTCGACGCGGCTGACTGGACGCAAATACTCGCGCGGATGTACCTACGCTGGGCCGAGAGCAAAGGCTTCGAGACGCGCGTCGTCGACGAGTCGCCGGCGGAGGAAGCGGGGCTGAAATCGATCACGTTCTTCGTTCGCGGAAAAAACGCATACGGCATGCTCGAGAGCGAACGTGGCGTGCATCGTCTCGTTCGCATTTCACCGTTCGACGCAGCGCATCGCCGGCATACCTCTTTTGCCGCAGTCGACGTGGTGCCGGAGATCGAGGCGAGCGAGACCGACGTCGAGATCAAGCCGGACGACCTGCGAGTCGAAACGTTCAAATCCGGCGGCGCCGGCGGCCAGTACGTGAACAAGACGGAGTCTGCGGTTCGGATCGTGCACGTGCCGACGGGCATCGTGGTCGCGTCGCAGCAGGAACGCTCGCAGGCGCAGAACCGCGACGTTGCGATGAGCATCCTGCGGGCGCGGCTCGTCCAACGCGCGGCTCAGGAGCGCAACCAACAGCTCTCGGAGTTGCGCGGGGAGCGCCAAGCGAACGAATGGGGATCGCAGATCCGCTCGTACGTCTTGCATCCGTACCAGCTCGTCAAGGACCATCGCACCGGCGTCGAGACGGGTAACGCGCAGGCGACGCTCGACGGCGAGATCGACCTCTTTGTGTGGTCCTACTTACAGCAGCGCAGACGTGCTTCGTGACCGCCTGATCTGGCTCGGCGCGCTGCTCTACGCGGCGATTTTTACCGCGCTCGGCGCAGCGAAGTATGCGGCGCACCGCAATCTCGTCGACTTCGGCATCTTCGCACAGACTGCTGCAAGTGCATTCGGCTGCTTCTGCAATACGGTCGAAGGCAGTCATTGGGCGTTTCACTTCTCGCCGATTCTGTATGTTGCGGGCGCCGTCGTTGCAGTCGTTCGCTCGCCGATCGCGCTCGTGGCGCTGCAATCGATTGCATGCGCGCTCGTCGCTCCACCGATTGCGGCGCTCGTCGGAGCGCGCGCACCCGCACGCATCGCACGCCTCTGCGCGCTCGTCGTCTGGCTCTATCCGCCGCTCGCCGGCCTGGCGTTCGGTGACTTTCACGAGAACGTTTTCGCGCCCGCAGCCGTCGCGTGGATGCTGTGGGCATTCGACGCCGGCAGCTGGCGCCTGACGGCGCTCTTCGCCCTGCTCGCGCTGTGCGTCAAGGAAGATCAGGCCGCGTTCGTTGGGGTCGCGGCGCTGCTCGGCGCGTGGCGCTTTCGCGGAACGACGATGGGACGCACGGCGCTGCTGATTTGTGGCGCGAGCGCCGTAACGCTGGTGTGGTTCTATCTCGACATCCAGCCTGCAGCGAGCGTCGCTGGAACGCATTGGTCGCCGGATCGCTTTTATGCGTGGAACGCTGCCGACGTTCGCGCGCTCTTTCCAGCCGGCGTTCTCACGCGTATGGGTTTTCTGCTGCTCGCATTCGCGCCGTTGCTCTTCTTGCCGTTTCGCTCGCGCGCGATGTGGCTCGCCGCTGCACCGCTCGCGGAAGTTCTCCTCTCGCGCATGCCGACGACGTTCACGATGGGCACGCACTACGCCGGCGCGTGGATCGGCTACGCGCTCGCACCTCTTGCGTTCGCCGTACGACGCATATCGCCGCCACGCGCCCAGCGTCTGCTCGCGGTCGCCGCGCTTCTCTGCGTCGTCGAGTTCGCCGTTGCCGATCCGCTGCATCCCGGTATGAACCTGCACGCGCCGCTCGCGCGGGACGTGCGTCTCGACGACTTTCTCGCGACGCTGCCATTGGACATCGACGTCGCGACGCAAGAGGAGGCGTACACGCACCTCGCGCTCACGGATCCGCATGCCGGCGTGCTGCCGGAGCGCGCGACGCAGCCGCTTGGCGCGTGCTTCGCGCTCGTCGACGGCGACTATCCCCACTCTGCTCGATTGGAGGAGTACGGCGCGGCACTTCGGCAGCTCGTGCGCGAGCGGCGCTACGTGTTCGTCCGCCGCGACGGTGCGGTCGCGCTCTACCGTGCCGCGGCGTGCTCCTCCACGGCGGCAACCGCGCGCGCAATCCAATCGTCCGCAATTTCGACCGCGAAGAAGGGCGCGGCCCACGGATGCCATCGTGCAATTTGGCGCGCCAGAGCCTGCCGGCGCTCGAAGAGCGCGACCGTGGGAGTACCGACCATGCCCGCCACGTGAATTGCGCCCGAGTCCGGAGCGACGAGCATCGCCGACGCAGCGATGGCTTCTTTCCACGGCGCGAGGGCGGCGAAGCGTTCGACGACCCCACCCCCCGCGCGCTCCACCGCATCCGCAAAGGTGCCTTCGGTTGCCGACGCAATTGCGCGAACGAGGCGCGTACGAGCAAGGTCGTGCAACAGCTGCGCGACGCTCGCGGCATCGGCGCCGAAGCTCGCCCATTTCTGCGTCACCTGCACGGCTACGCCCGCGTTGCGAGCAACGTCGCGCTCGATGACCAGCGGGCGCAGCCGCGCGAGATCGCGCGTCGGCGTCGTTTCCTCCACGAGCCCGCGCCCGAGCTCGAAGAGCACCTCGCACTCGTGCCGTCCGCGCTTGTCGAGCCCGGCTGGACGATAGAGCGCCGTCGTGAGCAACGAGCGAACCCGCAACGTCTTGAACGGCTTTCCCCAACCGTTCGTAAAGCCGATGCGCCGCGGCGCGGCCGTCGCAGCCGCGAGCCGATAGCCGGCGGGATCTTCCGTGGCAACGAGCGCAGCGGCGTACCCGCGCGCGGCGAGCGCGACGCCGAAGCGCGCGATCGCCGCGGCGTTCTCCGCGCCGCTCGTTCGCAGCGCGAAGGGCGCGATCGCGACCTCCCGCGCGGCCGCGGGGGTGAAGGCGTGCGCGTTGTGCTTACGCAGCACGAGATCGACGGGCCGACCTGCGGAGCGCAGCGCAGCGAGCAGCGGCGTTAGCGCCAGTGCATCGCCGATGCCGTCGAGGCGGATGATCAGCACGGGCGGTGAATCCTGCGGCATGCTCGGGCGAGGCTTGCGTGATTGAGAACGTCGTGACCTTCGAGGAGGTCGCGGGCTATCGGAGGCGCCGGGACTTGGGATACGCTTCGGGAAGCGCGTCGCGCCCGCGCAACGTGCTGCGCTCCACGTTTCGCAGCCTCGGCATGCTCATCGGTTTCGCGCCCATCGAGTCGCTCTCGGAAGCGGACGAGCTACGCGGCGAGGCGCTTACGGCACTGAGCAGTAGTGCCGATGCTATGGGCGCGAACGCGGTCGTCGGCGTGCAGTTCCACGTGGCCGAAGAAGACGGAGCCTGCACGGTCACGGCGTACGGCCGCGCGCTGGATCTCGAGCGCGTCGAGTGAGCGTGACGCAGCGGGAGCAGCGCGCGCGCGACCTCGCCGATGCTGCGGCGCTGGCGGAAGCCTGTCGCAAGTGCGCGATCGGCGCGCAGCGGCAACGCAACGTCTACGGTGAAGGCGATCCGTGCGCGGGGCTGATGCTCGTCGGGGAAGGCCCGGGCGAGACCGAAGATCGGCTCGGGCGTCCTTTTGTGGGTCGCGCCGGAGAGTTGCTCAACAAGATGCTCGCCGCAGTCGACCTCGCTCGCGAAGACGTCTACATCTGTAACGTCGTCAAATGCCGTCCCACGCTCGGCACGCCCGGAGGCTTGCGCAATCGGCCTCCCGATCCGCAAGAGATGGCGAACTGCCGTCCGTTTCTCGACCGTCAGATCGAAATTATCCGCCCGTCCGTAATCCTGGCGCTGGGTGCACCTGCCGCCAAGTCGTTCCTCGGCGCCGGCTTCCAGATCACGAAGATGCGCGGGCGCTGGTACGAGGGGCCCGCAGGAACGCCGCTCATGGTGACGTTCCACCCCGCGTACGTGCTCCGCCAAACCGGCGGAGAGATCAACGCGGTCAAGCGGCTCGTATGGAACGATCTCAAGCAGATCCGCTCCAAGCTTGACGAAGCGGCGGCCGGGCGTGCCCCCGTCCCGGAGCAGGCGAGCCTTTTCGAGGGTTAGCCCCGGCTCGCGCGGCCGTGTTACAATCGCCGTCGTGGTCGCAGACGCGCAGTCGATTTGGATCGAGGCACTGGCAAAGCGGGCCGGTTTCGCCGGAACGGATGCATTTGCGCAGGCGTTCGAGCTACGCGAGTATCGGCTGACGCAAGTCTATCGGGCTGCCGCCAAGGAGTCGTGCGCCGTGCTCGACGAGATCACGACGCTTCCCAAGGCGCTACGCGCAGCGATGGCCGACCGTGGCGTCGCGCTCTCGTCGATCGAGCCGATCACGGTTCAGCGCTCGCGCGACGCGCGTACGAAAAAGGGGCTGTTTCGCTTGCACGACGGTAGGGAAGTCGAGGCCGTGCTGATGGAGCATAGGCGCGATCGCACGACGATCTGCATCTCGTCGCAAGCGGGTTGCGCGTTCGCCTGTTCTTTTTGTTCTACCGGTCAGGCCGGATTCGCGCGGAATCTGACGGCGGTCGAGATCTTCGACCAAGCGCGATACTTCGCGCGCGACCTACGCGCCCGCAGCAAACGCGTCACGAACGTCGTTTTCATGGGCATGGGCGAGCCGTTCCAAAACTACGCTGCGGTCATGGAGGCCGTCGCGTTGCTCAACGATCCCCACGGCTTCGGTCTCGGTCATCGTCACGTCACGATCTCGACGGTCGGTCTCGTCGACCGCATCGACGCGTTCTCACACGAAGGTATCCAAGCGAACCTCGCGATCTCGCTGCACGCGCCGAACGACGAGCTTCGGGCCTCCCTCATGCCGGTGAATCGCCGGCACGGCATCGCGGAGCTCATGGCGGCGTGCTCGCGCTACGTCGAGCGGACGCATCGCAAGATCTTCTTCGAGTACGTCATGCTGGCTGGAGTGAACGATTCCGACGCCCGCGCGCACGAGCTCGCCGCCCTGATGCGCGGGCACCTCTACCACGTCAACCTCATCCCCTATAACGCGACGCCGGACGCGCCCTACGCCGGAAGCGAGGAAGATCGCATCTGGCGCTTCGCAGCGGTCCTCGAGAAAGCAGGAGTCCCGGTGACGGTGCGGCACAACATGGGTCGTGATATTGCCGCGGCCTGCGGCCAGCTCCGCGCACAGACCCAGCCCAAGGCGCGCAAGGCTTCGTAGGCGCCGATCTTGACAGCGGGCGTCATCTGTCTCGTGCTGCTCAACCTCGCGTTGGCGGCGCGGATGCTGCTCCACGTGTTCGGGTCGCGCGACGACATCCGCGCGCGCGAGCCGAGCGAGGATATGCCGTTCCTCTCGATTATCGTTCCAGCGCGCAACGAGGCGCGCCAGATCGAGCGCTGCGTTCGCTCGCTGCTCGCGCAGCGCTACCCGAGCTTCGAAGTGATCGTCGTCGACGACGAATCGGAAGATGCGACCGCAGCGATCGTGGCGCGCATCGCCGATGAGGATTCGCGCTTGCGTCTCATACACGGAGCGCCGCTTCCGCAAGGATGGGTCGGAAAATCGTGGGCGCTGGTTCAGGGGGAACGCGCCGCGCGCGGGGCGTGGATGCTCTGCACGGATGCCGACACGGTGCACCAGCCGTTAGCCGCCACCTCGGCGATGTACGAAGCGCGCGAGCGCGACGTGGATGCGTTCAGTCTGCTGACGACGCAAGAGATGGGCTCTCTCGCAGAGCGCGCCTTCCTGCCGACTATCCTGTGGATCATCGTTCTGGCGACCGGACCGCTGGCCGAGATCGGCGATCCCCGCAAGCGCGCGGCGATCTTCAACGGTCAATACTTGCTCTTCTCGCGTGAGATGTACGAGGTGACCGGCGGTCACACGCTGGTTGCAAACGAAATTGCCGAGGATTTAGAGTTCGCGCGCCGCGTCAAGCGCGCCGGCTTCCGTATCGCGGTGGCCGGTGCGAACGATCTCGTGCGCACACGCATGTACCATACCTTTGGCGAGATTTGGAATGGGTTCGTCAAGAACTTCGCCCTCGGCATGCGCGAGCGCACGGTCGAAGCCGTCGCCGGGCTGATCGCTCTCTCGTTGATCTCTCCGATCACGCCGCTCGGGGCACTGGCGCTGTTCGTTACCGGGCATTGGGTGCTCGGCGGCGTGCTCGTAGCCGCACTCGGCATCGCGGCACTCTCCGCCGAGCTCGGGATGCGGCGCGCGCGGTTTCCGGCGGGCTCCGGCGCGTGGCTTCCGCTCGGCATCGTGCTGCTACTTGCAATCTGTGCGACCTCCGTCGCGCGTCTCAGGGGCTCGGTCGGTGTCTACTGGCGCGGCCGACGCTACCGCGGGGTGTTGCGCCGGAGTTGATTCCCGTCACGATGGAAGAGATAACCGCGCTCGCAAAGCGGCGCGGATTCATCTTTCAATCAAGCGAGATCTATGGCGGCCTCGGCGGCTTCTGGGATTATGGGCCGCTCGGCGCGGTGATGAAGCGCAACGTGAAGAACGCGTGGTGGCGCGACACGGTCGAGTTGCGCGACGACGTCGTTGCCTTCGACTCGTCGATCATCATGCATCCCGCGACCTGGGAGGCATCGGGCCACGTCGCGGCATTTCACGACGTCATGGTGGACTGCCGCGTCTGCAAGCACCGCTTTCGCTACGATCATTTGAAGGATCGCGCGCGCTGCCCAGATTGCGGAAGCGCGAACGCGTTTACCGAGCCGCGAAATTTCAGTTTGATGCTCAGGACGTCGGTCGGTCCCATGGAAGACACGTCGGCGCTCGCATACTTGCGGCCGGAAACGGCTCAGGGCATTTTCGTCAACTTCAAGAACGTCTACCAATCTTCGCGCAAGCGTCCGCCGTTCGGCATCGCCCAGATCGGCAAGGCATTTCGGAACGAAATAACGCCGGGTAATCTTACCTATCGCGTGCGCGAGTTCGAACAGGCCGAGCTCGAGTATTTCGTACCCGACGACGGAAAGGACATGGAGGTCTTTCGGGAGTGGGTGGAGCGGCGCAAAGCCTGGTACGCAAGCTACGGCGTCCACCAGGATCGCCTGCGTTTCTACGAGTTGAAGCCGGAGGAACGGCCCCATTACGCAAGAGCCGGGGTCGACGTCGAATACCTCTTTCCGTGGGGCTGGGGTGAGTTGGAGTCGATCGCGCACCGCGGCACGTACGATCTCGAGGCGCACATGCGTCTCTCGGGCAAGGACTTGCGCTTTTTTGACGAGACGTCGAAGAAGCACGAGACGCCGCTGCTCATCGAGAGCTCCGCAGGCATCGATCGCACGATGCTGACGTTTCTCGTCGACGCCTACGAGCGCGAGACGAGCGTCGATCCGAACGGAAAGGCGACCGAGCGAACGGTGCTTCGATTGCATCCGTGCATTGCGCCGGTGCAGGTTGCGGTCTTTTCCCTCGCTCGCAACAAGCCCGAGCTCGTAGAACGCGCGAGAAGCATCGAGCGCGATTTGCGCTCGCATTTTCGCACACAATACGACGAGGGCAACATCGGTCAGCTCTATCGGCGTCAAGACGAAATCGGGACGCCCTTCTGCGTTACCGTCGATTACGAAACGCTCGACGACGCTAGCGTCACGGTTCGCGAGCGGGATGCGATGCGTCAGGAGCGCATCGGTTTTGAGAAGTTACACGAGTATTTGGAGGAACGAACGTGAGCGTGCGCGCGCAACCGGCAACCAAGCAGATCTATTTTTTCGACGAGGGCAATACGTCGCGCGACGTCTTGGGCGGGAAAGGCGCGGGCTTGGCCGACATGACGGCGGCCGGGCTCCCGGTGCCTCCCGGCTTCACGATCGTGACCCAGGCCTCGTTGCAATATTACGAGGACGCGAAATCGATCGCGAAGCCTCTGCTCGACGAGCTGGACGGTGCGATCGCGGAGCTGGAGCGTCGAACCGGCAAGCGTTTCGGAGACTCGAACGCGCCGCTGCTCGTCTCGGTGCGCAGCGGTGCGAAGTTCTCGATGCCCGGCATGATGGACACGATCCTCAACATCGGGTTGAACGACGAGACCGTGCACGCGCTGGCCCGCCTGACGAACAACGAGCGATTTGCGTGGGATGCGTATCGCAGGCTCGTCACGATGTTTTCGTCCACGGTCTTCGGCATTCCGAAGGACGCGTTCGACGACGTGCTCGAGCGGCGCAAGCACGAGCTCGGCGTCAAGACCGATCCCGAGATCGACGCGGAATCGTGGAAGAAGATTGTCGACGAGTACAAAAAGATCGTCGTCGCGCACGTAGGCTCTGGCTTTCCGCAAGACGTGCGCGAGCAGGTCGTGCGCGCGATCGAAGCCGTCTTCAACTCGTGGAATTCCAAGCGCGCGGTCGACTACCGGCGCTTCAATCGCATCGCCGACGATCTCGGCACCGCGGTGAGCGTCGTGCAGATGGTCTTTGGTAACATGGGCGACGACTCGGGAACCGGCGTGGCCTTCACGCGGGATCCAAACACGGGCGAGCGTGTGCTTTTCGGCGAGTACCTACGCAACGCGCAGGGTGAGGACGTCGTAGCCGGCATTCGCACCCCGGAGCGCATCCTCGACTTGGAGCGTTCGCAGCCGAAGATCTACGCGCAGTTCGTCGAGATCGCGCAGCGTCTGGAGCGGCACTATCGCGACGTTCAGGATCTCGAGTTCACGGTCGAGCGCGGCACCTTGTACATGCTCCAAACGCGCTCCGCCAAGCGCAGCGCCGAAGCGGCCGTCCGCATCGCGCTCGATCTGGTCGACGAGGGGCTCATCGATCGTCGGACCGCGATTGCCCGCGTCGACGCACGCGCGCTCGACCAGCTCTTCCACGCGCGCATCGACCCGGCCGAGCACTTCGACGTGGCGGCGAAAGGGCTCAACGCCTCTCCCGGCGCTGCCACGGGGCGCGCGGTGTTCACCGCGGACGACGCGGTTGCGTGGGCACAACGCGGCGAGGACGTCGTCCTCGTACGCGTCGAGACGACGCCCGCCGCCGTGCACGGCATGATTGCGGCGCGCGGCGTGCTCACGGCGAAAGGCGGCGCGACGTCGCACGCAGCCGTCGTAGCCCGCGGCATCGGCAAGCCCTGCGTCGCGGGATGCGAAGCGCTGGAGATCGACCGGCGCAGCAAGCGCGCCTCGCTCGACGGCGTCGCGTTCGGCGAGGGCGACTGGATTACGATCGACGGGACGACGGGCAACGTCGCCGTCGGAAAACTGCGTTTGATTCCGCCGCCGGCGAAGCTGCCGGAGCGACTCGCGACGCTGCTTTCATGGGCCGACGCGGAGCGCAGGCTCGAGGTCTGGGCGAATGCCGACACGCCCGAGGACGCGCGTAAAGCACGCGAGCTCGGCGCGCAAGGCATCGGTCTCTGCCGAACCGAGCACATGTTCATGCAGCAGGACCGTCTGCCGGTCGTGCAGGAGATGATCCTCGCGAACACTCCGGAGGCGCGCGCCTCCGCGCTCGCGCGGCTGCTCCCCTTCCAGCGCGAAGACTTCGTCGGCATTCTCGAAGCGATGGCCGGTTTGCCGGTGACGATTCGTTTGCTCGATCCGCCGTTGCACGAGTTCCTCCCGTCGCTCGAGACGCTGCTCGTCGAGACGACGGAGCTGCGCATCACGAAGGGGATCGACTCACCCGACTACAAAGCGCGCGACGCCGTGCTCAAACGCGTGCAACAGATGCACGAGCAGAACCCGATGCTCGGCTTGCGCGTCTGCCGCTTGGGGATTCTTTATCCCGAGATCTACGCGATGCAGGTGC
>DAHXOK010000026.1:0-407 GCA_027364935.1 Vulcanimicrobiota bacterium
GTGTTGGAGAGGTCAGGGTGACTTCGGTAGACTCCGAGTTGTGGTTGAGAAACGAGCATATTCTATCAAGGAGTGCGCGCAGGCGACCGGTCTAGCCCAGTCGACGCTGCGCCGCCTCATTCGCCATGGTCAGCTGCAGGTCGTTAGGGTTGGTCGTCGTGTCTTAGTCCCCGTTAGCGTCTTGGATCGCCTTGTTACGAACGGGCTTTAGTGTTGAGCCGGGCGCTTCAGGTTACGCGCGTGGATAGGACCCACGTTCTTTGCCTATGTAAGTGCGTCGTGCCACCGTAGGGCTTCGGCTTTGCCCTCGGTCGATCGCGGAATGAGCCGAACGTGCACCATAGCCAAAAATCCGACAGCCCGGGTTGCCGGGATCGCTGGCCGATGAACGCCGGAACCGTGTATCC
>DAHXOK010000026.1:417-10277 GCA_027364935.1 Vulcanimicrobiota bacterium
GCGAAGCGAGTCGGCGTTGAAACGAGCACGCTAACCTTGCGCATATTTCCGCGAGCATGGGGGTCTCGCAAATATTCCCGCAGGCGCGGAGCCAACGGGCGCCCAGTCCTAAGCGTGAGACGGCAAAGTTCGCGCGCCGCCCCACCTACGGTCTTGGCGAAGCCATGCGTCGAGGCGGGTGCAGCGATAAGGCAATGTGCTGGGGCTCCTCGCCCCAGACCCTCGGCAGGGGCGGCCCCTGCACGCCACGCAGTCGCTTCGCGACGTGCGCGTAGGATGGTGCGTAGAACTAAGACTAAGGCTTGAAGCGATCGTTGGAGCGCCCGGATCGACTTTAACCTCATCGACGAAGAAGGTCTGCCACATCGAGTTCAAGTGCCAATGCCACATCCGCCAATGTTCTGATGGTGCCTGGCGGCTTGAACCCTGCCCTCCGTTCCACTAATACGCTGTGATGCTCGATGTCGCGGGCTAAGCGGCCACGGCGGCGGAAAACCTCCCGCTTCGCGTTAGAAATGCTTCAATCTTGATTCACGTCGATCTTACTGCCATAGAGCCAATCGGAGCCTCCGAGATTCTCGCCTTGTTCGCCATGCAGTTGGATGGCAGGAGCCCGGCGCACGCGCTACCTTCTGAGAGCGCGGGCCCGGCGGTGCCAATCTGCCGCCTACGGAATCCGCGAGCCGACGACGTTGCCAGGGTTAGCACGTCGACGCAGCGTGGTCATGGTCACTCTACTAGATCGCGAAGGGCCGCTCGCAAAGCGTCAGCGACCGCGCACAAGGTCTTGAGCGTGAGGTTCAGCTCACCGGCCTCGATCTTCTGGTAATGGCGGGCGCTCAGGTCGGCTTTCTCAGCGACGGCTTCCTGCGTCAAGCCGAGCGCGAGGCGCCGCTCGCGTACCCGCTTTGCAACCGTCCGACGGGCCCGGTTGACAGACAAGGACGCCACCGCACGATTGTCCGGGCAGGACTGGCTCCCGTACACGCCTCATATAGCGTAGACGCCACAAAGGGCGTGCCCTGCGCGCTCGAGATGGCAGGAGGACAGCATTTTACGAGTGCCCGCTTCAGCTTTGGCGGTCCGGCTTTCTCCGTTCGCCCGCACGGGGTCAGTAGCTTCGAGATGACAGCTCCCGGTGGCGACAGCCGCGCGGGTCTCCTGATTCGCCGCGTAAGTGGTCCGTGGCGCTCACCCGAGGTTCAAGCCTATCAGGACGAGGACATGCTTAAACTCATGCTCCGCGACTCCCCACAACTGTTGGCGTTGTGCTCCGAGGGGACTGTCTTTGTCGACGAGCTCACCGTCCCGCTCATTGGATCGGTTGATCTCGCCGGAGTCGGTCCGAATGGCGACGTAACGCTGGTGGAATGCAAACTAGCATCAAATCCGGAAATACGCCGCTCGATCATAGGTCAGATTCTTGCTTATGCATCCGGGCTCTGGCGAATGAGTTACGAAGACTTCGATCGGATCTTCAGCGCTCGGCTGAGCGGTATGTCGCTTGCCGACGCAATCCGGAGGGCACTGGGCGAATCGGCGCCGGATTGGCCCGAGGACCAGTTCCGGGCTAATGTGACGGATAATCTCGCGGCCGGGTGTTTCACCTTGGTTATCGCCGTTGATCGGATCACTGACGAGCTCAAACGCATTGTGCCCTACGTCAACACGCATACGGTGGACAGTCTTCGCTTTCTCGCCCTCGAGGTCGGATACGTCAAGGATGGCGACATCGAGGTCGTCTTGCCATTGACCTACGGCCAGGAAAGCGCTGGAGAAAAACAGACGTCTCGGCGCCGAACTTGGAGCGTCGAAGCATACTTCGAAAGGCTGCGTGAATACGGTCAGGCGCCGCAAAGCTTCTTGCAGGCGATCGCCGACTTCTCTCGCGAGAATGGCGCGGTTCTCGAGGGCGGCACCGGTGCGTCACCATCGCTCAATGCGCGGTTTCACATTGGGGGCGAGCAGAAGACCGTCTGGAGTTCCTATTTCCAGAAGAGTGGTCCGTCGTTCGATCTGAACTTCGAGTATCTACGTCAGAGTATACCGTCTGACGCCCTCAGCGAGTGCGCCCAGATAATGCGTTCAATCGAGCACGTTGGCCCGCGGTATGCGAGTCTAAAACCCGACTTTGGCAGTCGCCCTTCTCTGCCGATAGATCCGATCTTGACGCAGCCCGGGGCAACCGAATCCGTCAAGCGTGCACTCTTGGCGCTATTGGAGGCAGCTCCAAAGGGGGGATGAGTTATTACGCTACCTCGCCGCGGCCGAGAAAGCGGTCCGTAAGCATCCAGTAGTCCATATCGTTCTGCGGGATCGCGACATCCACGACGCGACGGAAGAGCGCGCGGCAGAAGTCGTGCGCCTCGCTCTGGTCCCAGTCATCCGTTTCGCAGGCTTGGTATTCATAGCCCCGGATCGCCATGAGCGCCTGGGCGGGCGTGTACGTGCGTTTGGTGGGGCGATACACGTAAGTGAGCGCAGCCGGGTCTTGGACTTCGCGATAACGATGACCGACGCTGCGCGCGTTCTCGGCGAGCAGCATCCGGCCGATTGCGGCCTCCGTTTGGTCGTCCAGCGAGTGAGAACGGAACGGATTCCGCTGCGCCGCCCAGTAGAACTTGTAGCGGTATACGGCAGGCCCCGGTCTCGTGAACTGCTTAGCGATGTCGACCAGAGCGTCGATGTGGGCGTCGTCGACCATGTAGGCGCTCATGCTGATTTCCCTTCTCCGCCGAAATGCAGGGCGTGGAGCGCCGCATCGACTGTATCGTGAGAGAGCTGGATGCCGGCGGCCTTAAGCTCGCTTAGCGCGGCTCTTACGTCCGCTTGCGTGAATCCGTAGCCGATCCGGGAGTAGTCGGCTCGGTCGGCGCCACCGAACGGATAGGCTGTTCGCTCATGCTCGTTGACGATGACACCGGCGCGATAGCTTGATGGCCGCATAGCTCGGAGAATCTGCTTGGCCTTCTCCGAAAGGTTCGGATAGCCGAAGCGAACGCATCGGTGGCACTCGAGACCGTCGATGTCCACGACAACTGCGCGCGCCTTCTCGGCTTTCGTGCGGCAACGGAGAATGCAGGCTTCGCAATACAAATGCCCTCGGACATGGTAGAGGATCAAAGGATCCACTCCAGGAGCGGCAGCTGGATGCCGCGCTTCTTCTTCGGCGCTTGCTCGGGCATGTCGGCTTCCATTCCTGTCTCGGCTCGGCTGTAGCCGAGTTCGGGGACTTCTATACCGAGCGCGGCCTCTAAGAACTCGGCCACCTGGCGTCTGTGACACTTGTGCAGTGGTTTTTCATAGCATAACAGGATCGCGTCTGGGCCGAGATCGGCGTAGACCCGGTGCGGATCGAGCCTAGCAAGATACGCGGCGAAAGCGCGATCAAAGGCGGCGCCAGCCATGTTGAACATGCGTGGCGTTGGAGCTAAGTCCTGATAGACGCGGCCCGTAAACTTCTGCCAGCGAGGCAGATAGCGAACGATCGCGACGGCATTCGGGTGGTTGCGCGAGATCGCGAAGCACGACGTCATCATTTGGCCAGCTCGTAGGTATAGCGCGCGTCCTGGCCGTAGATGATCTGCGGCCGGGCCGTATTCAGAAGCCTAACGATCGCGTCTTCTGTCTCGTCGTCACAGCACCAGCCATATTCGTACACGTTGCCGAGAATGTCGCGGACGGCAACGACGTCGTCGCCTAGGAGCTCGTAGATGTCGCCGTAGCCATTCTCGATACGTACGCGGATCAGCGTCTCGGGATTGACGGGGTATCCCGAGTTTTGTGTGCCTGTCATCGATATCATACGTCCAGGTACTCGCCGAGAGATTCCGAGGGGCGCGCGTGAACGTAGACGCTCGTGGTCGAAATGGAGCTATGTCCCAGCGTATCCCGAACGAGAGCCAGCGATGCGCCTCTGCTGAGCGCGTGCGAAGCAGCCGCGTGACGCAGCCAATGCGGTGATGGTCTCTGCTCAAGGCCAGCCTTCCTAGCCGCCGCGCGAACGATACGCCAAACGGTGCTCGTGTCCACTTTGCCACTACGCGTCCGAAAGACGTAGTCGTTGGGAGAGGCACCGCAGCGAAGTGGTTCGAGCATGACCCATGAACGCGGCGTCAGCCGAATCGAACGCTCCTTTCCGCCTTTGCCGAAGATCGAGAG
Organism: Vulcanimicrobiota bacterium; assembly: GCA_027364935.1. Taxonomy (GTDB): domain Bacteria; phylum Vulcanimicrobiota; class Vulcanimicrobiia; order Vulcanimicrobiales; family Vulcanimicrobiaceae; genus Tyrphobacter. Next base: position 4,579 of record DAHXOK010000026.1, read on the forward strand.
GACGCCGGCGACGCCGTCGGCTTGCACGTCGCGCCAGCGTAGGCCGCAGATCTCGCTCACCCGGGCACCGCTCACGTACATCAGCGCGAGAAGGCAGCGATCTCGGTTGTTGGCGGTGGCAGCAATGAGTCGCGCTACCTCGCCCTCTGTCAATAGGCGTTCGCCGATGCCGCTTCGCCGTGGCGGGAGTCGCAATGCCGCGCCAACGTTCCGTTGCAGATACCCGATCTTGACTGCGAACGTGAACAGCGACTTGATTGAACTGAGGATGCGCGCCTGCGTCGCCGGAGCGCCCTCTAGGGAGTCGCTGAAGCGTTGCAAGTCCCCAAGCGTGATGGTTGATATGGGTTTGCTAACAAACGCGCTTAGCGCTCGAATGTCGCGCGAATACGCGCGTTTGGTCGTCGTCGGTCGACCGTGCAACCACAGGGCGACGAGGCGTTCGTCATCCGCGTTCTCGACGACATTAACCGTTGTCAATAGGGATCCGGGCTGACGCGCCGTTGACAATTGCGCAGCGACGCTGCTCGATACGGGCATCGCGTTTCCTTCGTGGAGATTGAAGAATAGAGACGTTAGGTTGACAATATCATTGTATCAAACCAGCTACTACGTGCAATGAGTGACGGACATCAAGTGCTAGAAGTTCGGGAGCGCTTTATTCCACTCGGGCCATACGATCCGGCCGCCGTGCCCGGGTCGATTCTCAAATGCGAAGACGAAAACTACGCGCTTGGCGCCAATGGGAAGCCGGACTACTCACGGCGTGAACAGCTCCACGGTCATATCGTCTCGGAGAAACTCTACGCGCTCTTCAATCTCGATGAGCATGGCGAGCCAAGAATCCGGAAGTATTCATCGCTCGTGCTCGGCCAGCTGCGTTCTCCGATTCCCATCCCTCCCGATGGCGATCCACGCGCATTGATCATCGACGCATGGGCGCGCGAGATACGCCGGCAGCTCGGCAAAACCGTGCAGCCATTCGTATGGGAGACCTATCCGGCGATGGAACAGCTCACCATGTCCACCTGGAACGTCTTCAAGAACTACCGGCAGCAGGCGCGACCGTTTGACTTCCTCATCGTTGGCATTATCAGCGCTGACCTCAACGACGTTGCTGCGCGTCCGCGGCGCTGCTGTAAGGAGCCGCGCCCGTCGTGCCTGCTCTTCGACGATCCAGCACAGTGGCGATCGCAGGACTGGCGCTGCCTGCGCTGCGGTGTACGGTGGGACTTTGACGCGTTTCCACGGTTGCGCACCTATGGCGAACTCGTGGAACGAACGCTGCGCAAGGTCGAGCGCAAGCGGCTCAAAGCAGACGGCAGCGAGCCAACGGGTCCGATGTGTGGTGCCACGATTCCGCGGCCGGTGCGTGTCGGGTCGATAACGCCGATCGGGAAGGAGATCATCGTCGACCCGACCGATACCAACGAAGATTTCACCGCGGAAATGCTCGGCGCGACGCCAGTTCAAGAGTATCACGACCCAGGCGAACGCCTCGACGCACTTCGCGCCGAGGTTCGGGCGTTCGGAATCAACCGGACCTGCCGTATTTCAGGCGTAAGCCGCAGACTGCTCCAGGCGTTTGTCAATCAGGGAACGGCGCCGCATCCTTCGACAATCGAGGTACTCGAAGCCGCGCTGGCTACCGCGAAGACATAGATTCTTACACGGACCTCCAAAGGGCGGGGAAGGCTGCGAGACGTACCCCTTTAAGGAAGCCTGCCGACTTTGGAGGAGGACGTTATCGATCTATGCCACGGGTAAAGGCCGCTTCGGCGGCGGCAAGGGGAACGTCGAAAGCCGTCGTGGCGACCCGAGCAGCAACATCCGCGAAAGCAAAGAGGACGAACGGCGGCGACCTCGGTTTCGAGGCGACGCTGTGGGCCGTCGATACGCTACGCGGCTCGATGGATGCCTCCGAGTACAAGCACCCCGTTCTCGGACTCATTTTCCTGAAGTATATCTCCGACGCGTTCGAAGAACTCTATGCGCAGCTTGCGCGCGATCCCGAGTCGGACCCCGAGGATCGCGACGAGTACGCGGCGCGTAACGTCTACTGGGTTCCGCCGGCGGCGCCTTGGTCGCAGATTGCCGGCAAGCGGAAGGAAGTGAGACGAATGCGACACGTTGGAGGTTGTCCACGTCATTCGAGCAAAGCGGATGAGACGCGAAACCTCACTCGGGTATTCATCGCGTGAACGAGATTATTGCGATCGTCGCGCAATGGGGTCTAGCGATTCCGGCGGCACTGTTGGTGGTTGCGCTCGTGCTGCGCGCGAAATGGGCCGAAGATCTCCCGGAGGCGGCGATCGCCGGTATTGCCACGGTCGTTCTGGTGAAACTTGCCGGTTGGTTGCGGTTCGAATCCCGGCCGTTCGTCGTCGAACACATGCCTTCGCTCGTACCGCATGCTCCGGACAACGCCTTTCCCTCGGACCATCTTGCAGCCGCGGGCCTCGCGTTTGCATTTCTCTGGCCTCGATCGAAGGCGCTCGCCGTCGTCGTGCTGCTATTCGCGGCGGCGATCGGCACCGCACGCGTCATGGCACGTTTGCATTGGCCGATCGATATCGCCGTCGGTTTCTTGCTCGGCATGCTCGCGTACGTGTTGACGCGAGCAGCGTTCACCCAGAAAAGCCTCGTCAGAAGATAGGAATCGCTCTCAACGGCTAGGCAGTCGTGGGCTCCGCCATGGCGTCGGCGTCGGTTTAGGAATCGGTGTCGTGTGAATGTGGAGGTTTCCGGTTTAGAACTTGCTGAATTATTCAACGAACTCGTGAGACACTACCCTAGGTTGCGGCTACAATCCGCGGATCGCGCCGACGACGCCGGAGCGGGTCGTGCGCAAAAGGATCGCAACGGCAAGGGCGCTGGAGACCGCCGCCGCCACGATGAGGCCGCCGAGATATGCCCACGGGATCGTCAAGGCTTCAGGCGGCGGGTCGAAGACGCCGGTCAACACCTTGACGAGAACCTGCGCGACGCCGAATCCCAAAGCAATCCCGAACACCATACCCGCGGCGACGATGACGAGCGCTTCGCTGAGCAGAAAGGCGCGCAGCTGACGGCTCGTTGCGCCGATTGCGGAGAGCACCGCGAACATGCGCAGGCGCTCCGAGAACCCAAGAGCGAGAATCAGGCCGGTTGACGCAGCGACGAAAATGACGGCGAAGGTGAGCTCGAGCGCCGTGAGCGCGTGCAAGTCCACCGCCGTGAGGCTGGAGCCGACCCTGCGCTGCGTTTGATCGATGTTCGTGACGGTTGCGCCCGGAAGATTCCGGGTAACGCTCTGCGCGGTCTGCGTCACTGCGGCAAGCCATCGGGGCTCCAGGCGCATCAGCACGTATTCGGCCTGTGGGTCGTGCGTCTGCTGCGCGACGTACGCCGCATTCGCGACCAGAAACGAGTCTTTCGGAGCCGTGGGGAATTCGCGGGTGACGCCGACGAAGCGGAACTTGACCGGCACGTACCTGTGCGTGCGTCCGTCTTGCAGGCGTAGCGTCAGCGTATCGCCCATACGCAGTTGATAGGTCTGCACGGTCTCCTCGGAGACGAGCACTCCATCGGGATACGTTTGCAGCATCGCGAGCGTCGCAGCCGCGTTGCCGTTTCCGAAGAATGCGTTGGACATCGGCGTGGCGTTGCGGATCGTACGGGGATCGATGCCGTAGAGATCCTGCAGGTCGTTCCCGACGAATGCGAAGCGGTGCTGCATCGGCTCCGCCGATATCACGCCACGAATGCGCCGCAGGGTCCGAAGATCGCGCGAGGCCGGTGCGGAGGGAGTTCCGGCGACGGTCACGTCCGCACCGTTGGTGAGCTGCGCATCGACCCGCGACTGCGCCGCATAGGTGGAATTGAAAACGGCGGTCGAGACGCCGAAGGCAAAGGCTAAGCCAGCCAGCAGCATGCCGCGCGTCACCAGGGCATGCTGACGCGAGAGCGCGGCGGCGACGACGGTGGAGAGCGGCCCGCTAACGCCGCCGATCAACAGCTCGACGAACGCGCGGCGCGATCGCAGCAGCATGCGCCACAAGCGTGCCGCGAACAGCGCTGCACCGACCCACAGGAAGAGCGGGGCGATGAAAACGTCATAATGCACGGTGGCTTGCGGCACGCCCTCGGGGGCGAGGACGACTTGGTACCCGCTTGCCGCCGTACGCCAGAAAACCAATCCCGCGAGAGCGAGCAGCAATACGTCGATATACAGCCGTTCCCACAGCGGGCTGCCGGCTCGGCCGACCGCCGTTCGCGCTTGCGCGACCGTCGTCGTTCGTGACTGCAGCCACGCCGGAAGCAGCACGGCCACGCTCGCAAGCACGAAGCCCGTGCAGGCCCCCCCCACGATCCACCAGATCTCCGAGCCTCTCGCGCCGTGCATGATTACGAGGTCGATTCCCACTCCGACGATCACGCCGCCGATTGCCGCGATAAGGGCTTCCCAGGCGGCGAAGGTGAGAACGCGGCTCGTAGAGGCGCCACGAATGCGCAGCAGTGCCTGTTCGTTCGCGCGGCGCGTCGACCCGGCAGCCGCTACGTTGAACGTCAGGAGCGCGGCGAGGGCGACGCCGGGAACACCCAAGAACAAGAACAAGACGCGCGCATACAGCGAATCGGCTTGTGCGCTCAGCAGTCGCGCGGAAAGGTTGTCGCCGATCATCGCACTGCCCGCAACGCGGGCTTCGACGTTCTTGGCGTGCTGGGTGACGACGTTGTACGCGGCGACCGGATTGGAGGGCAAATCGGCGTGCACGAGCCGGATGTGCAACTGCTCCCGGACCGAGTCCGGACGAACGACGGCCTGCCGATCGAACAGCACGTGCCATTGGGCTTCCGGCATCAGGATCACGTTGTCGGGCGGGGCTTGCGGCGCTGCGCCGGGCGGTAAGCCGATGGCTTGGAAAAATGAATCGATGTCCGGCATGGCGACGATGCCGGCGATTCTTACGCGCGCGGGAGGCAAACCGATGCGCCGCACGAGCACGGTATCACCGACGGTAGCATGCAAGTTCGCCGCGGTTTGCCCAAACAGCAGAACGCCGCCGTGCCGACCGATGTTCCATCGGACTTCGGCGGGGAAGGCCCGGATGTAGCCGGACTGCAAACCAACGGCCTTGCCGGCGCTCGTCGTCTGCGTGCTGCCGTGCTGGATGGATTGGAATCCCGCAACGTCGGCATACCATGCACGGTCGAGCGCCGTATAGTGGGTCATATGTGAAATCGCCGCCAGTACGTCGGATGAGGATGCCCCGGGATTCAGTTGGACCTGCCAGTCCACGGCGACGTCCGCTACGGCTTGGCGGGTCATCGTCGAGGCGCTCGCGGCGATCTGGGCGCCCAAACCGCCGATCAGGGCGATCGCCAGGGCAACCCCCAAGCCGGCGCCGATCAATCGCCCCGGCAGCCTGGTGAGAATGCCTTTAAGCCACAGGAGATTCATCCGGCACCTCCAGGCGACCGCGGGCGATCTTCCAGCGCGTGCGCATGCGCTCGGCCACGCGCGCGTCGTGAGTGGCAATGACCACGGCGGAGCCGAGCTCGTCGAGTACGCCGAGGACTTCGGACAGAAGAAGTTCTGCCGTTGCGGTGTCGAGCTGTCCGGTGGGTTCGTCTGCGAGAATGAACTGCGGCCGCATGGCGATCGCGCGTGCAAACGACACGCGCTGCGATTGTCCGCCGGAGAGCTCTTCCGGGAG
>DAHXOK010000026.1:10287-27746 GCA_027364935.1 Vulcanimicrobiota bacterium
GTCGTCGAGGCCGAAGCGCTGCAGCGCTTCCATCGCGCGCTCGCGCGTCTGCTCGCGCGCCGCGCCCTGCAGCAGCAGCGCGATCTGCACGTTTTCGAGCACGTTCAACGGCGCCAGCAGACTTTCGCGTTGAAAGACGAACGCGATATGCCGGGGGCGCAGGTCCTCACGTTTCCCGAGCGCCGGCCAGCGAATCGAGCCCGAGGTCGGCGCTTCGATGCCGCCGAGCATTTGCAGCAGCGTGGACTTTCCGCTGCCGGAGCGTCCTTCGAGCGCAATGCGATCGCCGGCGCGCACGCTGCACGTGGCAGCGGCGACCGCGACGATCTCTTCGCGGCCGCCGCGGTACGTGCGCGAAACGTCGCGCGCTTCAACCAGCAGGTCAGTCATCGACGATGCGCCCGTCCCGCAACCGAATCACGCGATTCGCAGCGGCAGCAACTTCCCGGCTATGCGTCGCGAGGATCACCGCGCCTCCGCTTGCGGCACGAGCCTGGAGCGCATCCAAGATCAACGTCTCCGTCGTCGCGTCGACGTCACCGGTCGGCTCGTCGGCAATGAGAACCGAAGGCTGCGCGGCCATCGCGACCGCCAAGCCTGCGCGAGCCGCCTCGCCGCCCGAGAGCTCCCCCAGTCGCGCATCCTTGCGATCCTCCAGGCCCACCGCAGCCAGCGTCTGCGAGACCGTTTGTGAGACCGTTGAAGGGCTCTTGCCCGCCAGGTGGAGCTGCATTTTCACGTTATCCGCCACGCTCAAGTGGTCGAAGAGGTTTCCGGATTGCATCAGCACGCCCAGATTACGCGCGCGAATGGCAGCGCGCTCGGGTTCCGGACGCCGCGTGATGCGCGCTCCGGCCACCACGACGTATCCGCCGTCGGGTTCATCCAAGCCGGCCAAGCATGAGAGCAGCGTCGACTTGCCGCTTCCGGAAGGTCCCGTAATCGCCACGACTTCGCCCGGCGCGACGGTCAGCGTGACGCCGCGAAGGGCTAGGGTCTCATCGTCACCGATGTGATAGAAGCGATAGAGTTCGTGCGCCTCAACGAGTGGAGGCGTCACCTCCAGCGGAAACTCTGCGAAATCTTGCGCCATTGATCCACGTTATCCGCGCCCTGCGGAGCCCACAGATCCAGAACCGCGCTGCGCGGGCCCTTGGAGAAGACGTAAGAGTTGTTCTCCAGCCGGATGCTGCGTCCGGTTACCTGATTGGGCCTGGAGGTGGAGGTGAACGTATACAGCGTTACCGGCGTGCCGTGAATCAAAATCCGCTTGCTCTCCAGGCCCCGGACGGCGGCGAAGGCCGCACGAATGTGCACGGCCGCGCTCTGCCCATGCAGCATGGCAACCTGCTCGCCGTCGTAGTCCGAAGTGAACGATACCGCCGAGGGGTCTTGCGAGCGCGACCATCCGTCGGGAAAGAGGACCGAGTAGCCGGCGGGTGATGCGTAGCTTACAAATGCCTGCGTATCGGGAATGTCGCCCGGTGGATTCGTCTGCGCTGCAGCGGCCCTCTCTACCGTGCTCGCGGAAGTGCTGTGCGTCGTCGTGCCGTTCCCGGAGCACGCGATGAGGGAAAGCGTCGCGGCGGAGATGCCGGCGAGGAGTCGGAGTGCCATAGATTTGAGCTTTCCCGCTTCGGGATCCGGCCTAATCACCCTCTGGAGTAACCCCCGCCAGACATTTGGGGAACATTGGCGATAAGCTTGATGACGTAAACAGAGCATATAACGAGACGGTTGGATCGTATCAGGGAAGGCTCTTGCCTCATGCGCGGCGCTTGCCAGAACTCGGTCAACGGCGACCGCAGTAGAGCTTTCCGCAACGTCGCGCGCGTCTTCTCGACGTGGCCCGCGCTCGCGTCCGTGTCGATTTTACCCTCGAGGTTCACCTCGCCTTTGCTGACCAGAGTTCGGCAGTCGACGCTCGAGCAAGAACGCGGCCGCCCCCGCCTTATCTGCGGCGGCGTCCGGACTGCATCGCCATCGCCCATCTGGCCCTCGTGCGCGTGAGTGAGTCAAAAAACTGTGCGTAGAGGCTAGATCCGTCGCCATGGGACATGTCCCAGCGGCCGACCTTGAGCCATCGATACAGTGTTGGTTTTGCTATCCCGACGTGACAACACACGGTCTCTATTGGAACGCCTTGGACGATTAGGTGGCAGATGCGGTCGACGAGCCGTGGATACAGCTTACTTGGGCGCCCTTCCCGCTGACGGGGAGGCAAGTCCGCGGCCTTCCTGATCAACGCCCTATGACGCGGCCTACGCAGTACACCGCGGGCGTCGGCGGTGGGTTCTGCGGGAATCGGGTCGTCTCGATCCTCAGCCGACGAGCTCGCTCAAATGCCGCTCGCTGCGACGCTCGAGCCCGCGGCGATTGTCGCGTTCCCGCAGGAGTCTGACACTCATAAGCCGGCGGGTCTGGCCACCGACACCCTCCCGACCCACGCCGGTGAGGCCATCGGAATGCTTTGCATCGGCACGGTTCCCGGCTGGGAATGCAAAGCTCCGGCGGGCGATTTCCCGCCGGTCCACTCGAGCGCAACAGAGAGTGTGCGACGCAGACGTCGAGCCGGCGCATCTTATACGCCCGGCACCGCCCGGGCGCGGATCGCTTCATCGCGTCGCAACGTCGCTGCTCGCGTGCCTTATCGCTGAGCATCGCTACTGACGCCTTTCGGCCCCAACGAGCGGCGAGTACCCGGTCGTGAGAAAAATCGGAGTTCAAAAACTCGCGTGCACGCTATCGGGCATCGACACCTTAGCGTACGGTCGCGAGACCCCGTTCTTAAGCCCTCGAATGCGGCGCTGGAATGCGTCCGGGCAGTGCGGTCAAGAGCCATGCACGCGGCGCCCGGACGCTGTAAGACGCCTTTGCCGAACAAGGAGCTGGCTTGCACATTGGTGCGCATGATCCAAGTTTAGCAGACGGCGCTGTCGTGCCCAAGACCACGAAGCAATCGAAGCGATGCCGAATCGAAGCGAGCGCAAAAAGGGATTCGCTGCCCTATGTCGGTTCAGTTCGAGCGAACCAGAGCAGCGGCGTAGCGTTCCAGCGCGTTCGGTGGCAGCGGTCCGAGGACGCCGATCAGTGTTCCCTCGTCCGAGTACATGTGAGTGCGCAGCTGGCGCAGTTCGGCTGTCTCAGCATCCATGCCTCAGATAGTGCCCACTTGTAGCCCTGCGGAGACTCGCTAAGGCTGATCTCGTAGAAAGCTCTCTAACGACGCAGCCGGGATGATCCTGCGCTTTCCAATGCGGACTGAAGGGATGCGGTTGGTGCGGACGAGTTCCTTGAGCGTGCTCAGGCCGATGCCCAGGGTCTCGGAGGTCTCTCGCATCGATAGCGCCGCCTTGCCGAATATCCTCGGTGCGCGGTCTGGTGCCGGCCTCGAGTCGCGGAGCAGATCCTCGATACGGAGCAGGGCCTCATAGATTGCACGAACGTAGTCGGCACGATGCGGAAGGGTTGAATCTGAAACGGTGTACATGGCTGAGGCTCTTCGCGCCGGTTACCGCCAGGATACTCTCCGGTTCGACGCAAGGAGCGACGTCGAATGAACGCTGCGACGCCACATCTAAGACCTATACGGGGTGGGCAGGATAGCTTTGACTTACGTTTGACTTACTCCGGTGCCAGCCGGTGATATCCGGTGACACCCGACTGCGCAAACTTCTCAGAAAAACCAAGAGTGTGATATTCGGTATCACTCAGCGTCACAGCCGTTTTCAGATTCGATTCCCGTTGGCGCTATCAGGATTCCGGCTTGACGGGTGCTCAGTGCTCCAAGTATTGTTTACAGGCAAGGGATTTTCTTGGTGTAAGGGACCGGCCTCATGCTCGTAGCAGAGTACGCGCCGCGGGGTGGAGCAGTCCGGTAGCTCGTCGGGCTCATAACCCGAAGGTCGATGGTTCAAATCCATCCCCCGCAACCAAGTTCTGAAATCTTGCGTTCGAACGGCTACACGTTTGGACGCGCCATGCTGGTATCCGCGAGAGCTGCATGCGACGCGTGCGCTCGGTCGCTTACGGAACCAAGCGGAGCGTATCTGCGTTCCTCCAAGTGAGGGCAATGGCAGTGTCTTTTCTTCGTCAATGGCGTGCGTATGTTGCGGGTTGCCGCGACGCGCGCCCGACCGCCAAACTCCTGCGGGCGAGCGAACGTTCGAAGCTGTTTCCGTACGCCGACGGTATCTCGCAGCACGCGCGCCTGGTCGCCGACGGGATCACCGCGCGCTGCCGGCAGCAGATCGTCGATCCCGCGCAGCGGTATCGCCGCCTCGTCGCGCGATACGAAGTCTCGATCGGACCGCGGTTGCAACGGCTCGCGCACGAGCACGGCGACGCGTTGGACAAACTCCAGCAGGTGCGCGAGCTGCCGCACGACGTCGGTTCCGAACGCCCCGCGGAGGTGGTCTTCAGCCACCGCCTCTACCCATGGGTGATGGCGGCGCTCGTCGTGTTGGAGTTTCCGTTCAACCTCATGGTCATGCAGGTGCTTGGCGAGAGCCTCGCGCTCACCGCCGTTCTCGCCGGCGGCATCTCGATTCTCGTTCCCTTGCTCGGCCACATCATCGGCAAACAGTTGCGCATCCGGCACTACCTCTCGGCGCTCGTCATCACGGCGGGCGGCGTCGGTCTTCTTCTCGCCGGTGCGTATTTCCGAACCACGTATTTGCGCGAGGCGGCGCAGGTTGCCGATCAACGAATCCTCTATGCCTTTTTGGCGATCGGCATCGTCTTTCTCATGGTTTCGACGTTCGCGTCGCGCTACAGCGAACCGGGCGAAGACGAGCGCGTTCCGCGCCGCATCGTCGAGGCCAAGAGCGCCGTGCGGCGAAAGCGACGCTCGCTCGAGGACGCCGAGCGCGACGAGAGCCGTCTGCGAGAAGCCATCCAAGCCGCCTACGAGCGCGGCAAGGTGATCGAAGACCTGCGCGATATCGCCGTGCGGCGCGAGGTCGACGAGCACAATATTCTGCTCGACGCCTATTGGCGCGGGCTCCAGCGCACGTGGCGCGGCCCATCCTATCCCGACGAAGCCGGCTTCAAAATTGACGATGCCTACCAGCCCTCGCTCTGGCCGCCGCAGCACCTGGAAGAGCCCCGCATTGCGTTCGCCCCGCTGCCGAGCACCGTTGCCGTCGCGTAGGGAACCTACGCGTTTCGCTCTCGGCGTCCTCGCCGTCGCGTGCGCGACGCTGCTCGCCGGCTGCTGGACGCATACGCGCTATATCCAAGTTCTCGCGAACGTGCGCGATACCGCGCCGGGTGCCGCGTGGCCGCGCGAGATGCGCATACTCAAGACAGAGATTCTGCCTCACGTCGGTGCAGGTGACACGCTCGTGGTCGCGCCGATCGGCGACCATGCGTATACCGATGCGCCCGTCGCCGACGTTACGCTCGAACGCCCTTCCGCCTTTGGCGCCAATCCGCTGCAGCTAACGCTGCGGAATCGTGCGATGCTGCGCGGCCTCTTCCCGGCCGTCGAACGCCGGCTCGAAGCCGACCGCTCGAGCGGCCATACCGAGATCGTCGCCGCAACGATGGCCGCAGCGGATCGCTTCAACGGCGAGCCGGACGCGGCAAAAATTCTCATCATCGATTCGACCGCCTACGAGCAATCGAGCCTCGTCAACATGGCGGACGTGCGCCAGCAACTCGATCCGCGCTCGATTGCGCTGTTGATCGCAACCATCCGCCGCGCCAACCAACTGCCGGGCCTTTCCGGCGTTCGCGTCTGCGTCGTGGGGATCAGCGCGGGGGAAGGCGGCTGGGCCGTGGAGCGGCGCGTCCTCGCGATCCGTGCGTTCTGGGCAGCGTTCTTCCGTGCCGCGGGAGCGCAGCTCGCCTCCTACGGGACCCCCGCTACAGGCTGCCTGGGGTAGCTCCTAGCGCCCAGGGCCCTTGACGCGCGCCGCGAGGTCGCGTGCGTTGCGCTCGCGCCCGATCGCGCCGCGAATCTCTCGCACGAGTCCCAGTATCGCGGCGACCGTCGCACCGATGCCGACGAGCGTTTCATCGGGAACCGCCGCAAGGGGAAAGACGAGGAAGACGACCCCCCCGATGAGCCCGACGACGCAGAGAAACGTGACGGCCTTGCGCATCGGCGAGCGCCGCTACTTGGCCGTATAGGCGACGCACCAGCCGTTCGGGCTGATCGCGCCGTCGACGATGGTGCACGTTCCGTTCGCGCTCGCCGACTTGCCAGCATGAAAGAAACGGCATCCGGAGCACTTCTGCGTGCCGCTCGGATGCGATTGATATTTGACCTGGGCCTTGGAGCTCTTGGCTTGCGCGATGGACGTGGTCGAGGCGAGGAGCCCGGCAAGCGCCGGTAGGACGACGAGACCGCGCAACGCTTCGCTGCGGGTCAGTTTGCCGCTAGATTTGCTCATAAAGACAACCTCCGTTACGTTCACTACTCCGGGGCTCGGGAAAGTCATGCGTTTTGACACGGGGAATCGGGTACCAGTCTCGAAGCAAGCAGCCCCAAGATGCGTTTTTTGGCGCCTCGGGCTCTCTTCTATGCAGCGCTGCTTCTCACGGCGTCGATTTCACTCTGTCGCGCCGACGTGCATCCCGCGATCTCGTTCGCCACGGCGACCATCTCCGGCAGGCACGTCACGTATCTCGTCGTCCAACTCGATCGCGTACGCGTCGAGACGGCGCTCGGGCACGATCGTGTCGCTCGCATGGAATCGCTCGCGCAGATGGCGCTTCGCCACCACGCCTTGGCGGCCATCGATGGAGGGTTTTTCGAGTCGTCGTTCCGCGGCCCGATCAAAGATCTCATCGACACCACCGTCGTCAACGGCCGGCTCGTCTTCAAGGGCGACACCGGGAGCACGCTCTTCTTCGACGCGACGAACCGCGCGAGCATCGAACAGATTCCGCTGCGCATCGAAGGAGCCCTCGACGGAAGCTACGCCTATCCGAACAACTGGTTCGCGTACTGGATCAACCGCTACCCCGAGAGCGCCCGCCCCTCGACCGTCACGATCTTTACGCCGGCGTGGGGACGCGCGACCGGGCTGCGCGGTTTTCAAGTCTTGGTCGAAGACGGCGTCATCGTGCGGATCGCACACCGGTCGCTCCCCATCCCAAGCGACGGCTACGTGATCTACGTTCGCGGCGAGCCCGAGATGGCGTCGCATTTCCGCGTGGGCCGTCGCATCGCGTACCGCTTCGTGCGACCCGACGGCGAAGGACTCGGAAGCTTTGCCGACGCGTGGCAGGCGATCGGCGGCGGACCTCGTCTTCTCCTCGATGGGCGCGTCGCGCTCGATCCGCGCGCCGAGGGCTTTCGCGATCCTGCGCTCTTTCGCATCGCCGAGCGCAGCATCGTCGGCATCACGCGCGACGGCCGCCGTCTCATCCTCGCCACCGCAACCGGCACGCTCCACCAGATGGCCCGCATCATGCGCCGCCTCGGGGCGTACGACGCCATGAATCTCGACGGCGGAGCGTCGAGCGGTTTATGGGCTTGGGGGCACTACCTGACGCGGCCGCACCGCATGCTCAACAACGCGCTGCTGATCTTACCGCGCAGGCCATACGTCGGGAACGTCGCTTCGCGCCACATTCCGTAGCGCGCCGGCCGCATTACGCCGGGCAAAACGTGCGCATCGCCGCGAGCACGTCCGGAGCGAGGGCCGATTGCGACGTATAGGTCAACACGTACGAAGCTTTCGCCGTCTGCAAAGCGAGCATGTCGACCTGCACGTGGCCGAAGGATAGCACGGTAAACGCGAACGCCACGGCGAGCCTACCCGAGAAGCCCTACGTCTTTTCCCACCGCCTCGAACGCGGCGAGCGCGCGGTCCATCTCCTCCCGCGTAAGCTTCGCATTCATCTGCACGCGTATCCGCGCCGTGCCCTCGGGGACGACCGGATAGCCGAAGCCCGTGACGAAGACGCCGCGTTTGAGCAGTTTGTCGCTCATCGCGATGGCAAACGCGGTCTCGCCGACGATGATCGGGACGATCGCGCTCTGCCCGTCCAGCGGTCGGTAGCCGATACGGGTAAGACCCGTGCGAAAGTACGCGACGTTCTCGCGTAGGCGCGTGGCGAGCTCGGGATGCGCGTCGAGGTACTCAATGGCGGCGAGCGCGCTGCACGCGACCGTAGCCGGAAGCGCGTTCGAGAAGAGCTGCGGACGCGAGCGCTGGATCATCGTGTCGACCAGCGCTCGGCTCGCTGCGATGAAGCCGCCGGCGGCGCCGCAGAGCGATTTGCCGAGCGTGCCGGTGATGACGTCAACCTCGCCGGTCAAGCCGAAGTGCTCGACCGTGCCGCGGCCGGTCTTGCCCATCACGCCGGTTCCGTGGGAATCGTCGACGACGACGATCGCGCCGTAGCGCTTGGCGAGCGCAACGATCTCCGGCAGCTTGGCGAGATCGCCCTCCATCGAGAAGACGCCGTCGGTCGCAACGACGATGGGGAACGCGTCGCCTAGCGCTTGCAGCTTGGCTTCGAGATCCTGCATGTCGCCGTGCCGGAAACGCTCGCGGCGCGCCTTCGATGCCAAACGAACGCCGTCGATGATCGAGGCATGGTTGAGCTCGTCGGAGACGATCGCAGAGCCTTCGTCGCAGATCGTCGGAAAGAGTCCGGTATTCGCGTTCCAGCACGAAACGTACGTCAGCGCCGATTCGGTGCCGAGAAAGGACGCGATGCGCCGTTCGAGCGTGCGATGAACGTCGAACGTTCCGCAGATGAACCGCACGGAGGCCGTACCGGCGCCGTACCGATCGAGGCCACGCTTCCCCGCGTCGACGACCTCGTGCTGATCGGCGAGCCCGAGGTAGTTGTTCGACGAGAGCACGATGACGTCGCCGGCTTCCTCCATGTGCACTTCGGACGCCATCGGCGTCGTGATGTGGCGCAAGTGCTTGTACCCGCCTGCCGCCTTGAGCGACTCCAGATCGGCGGCAAGCTTTGCTTCGAACCGCGCGTTAATGGCCGTGCCCTCCTACGACAAGGACGATCTTCGCCGCCGCGCCGGTGTGCATCAGCTCGAATGCCTCTTGATAATCGGCGAGCGGCAGCGTGTGCGTGATGATTGGCCCCAGATCGATGCGGCCGCTCTTGAGCAGCGCTTGCGTCTGATACCACGTTTCGAACATCAGCCGGCCGTTGACGCCGAGCACCGTCAACCCTTTGAAGATGATGCGCTCGGCGAGATTCAGATTGACGTTGTCGCTGGGGATTCCGAGCAGTGCCGCCGTTCCTCCGTTGCGCACCATCTGCAGGCCGCTGTCGATCGCCGCACCGCTCCCCGACATCTCGAGCAATACGTCGACGCCGTCGCCGTTCGTACGCGAGCGAATTTCTTCTACGAGCCCCGGTTGCGACGCCAAGAACGTCCGATCCGCGCCCAGTCGCTTCGCCAGGCTCAACCTGGCTTCGTTGACGTCGATGGCAAAGACGCTTGCGGCGCCGGCGGCGCGTGCGACGGGAATCGCCATGAGCCCGATCGATCCGACGCCCGTGATCGCGACGCTGCGCGCGCTCACGCCCGCCGCCATAACGGTGTGCACGGCGTTGCCGAGCGGATCGAAGACCGCGGCGACGTCGTCGGGAATCGCGGGATCCAGCTTCCACACGTTGTACTCGGGCATCGCGATGTACTCGGCAAAGGCGCCGTCGCGATCGACGCCGATGATCTTCAGCCGTTCGCAGATGTGCGCCTGGCCCGTGCGGCAGAGAAAGCACGTGAGGTCGGCGATGTGTCCTTCGGCGCAAACGCGATCGCCGACGCGAACCGCGCGCACCGCGTCGCCGACGGCTTCGACGTACCCCATGAACTCGTGCCCGATGATGCACGGCGGGCGAACGCGTTCTTGCGCCCAGCGGTCCCACGCGTAGATGTGGTAATCGGTGCCGCAGATTCCCACTCTCTCGACGCGGATGAGCACGTCGGTCGAGCCTATCGTCGGAACTGGAACCTGCTGCATCACGAACCCTGGCTCCGGCCGCACCTTGCAGAGCGCTCGCATCATCTTGGGCATACGCGCCGCACAGGTTTGACCTTAGGTCTCATTTGTCATCCTGAGCGGAGTGAGCGAAGCGAACGTAGTCGAAGGGCAGCGCATGACTAGAGTTCTCGCCTCCCTGGCACTGGCGCGTGGCGTTTCCTTCGACAGCCGCGCTGCGCGTGGCGTTTCCTTCGACACGCTTTAGGGCCTAAAGGCCGCGCCTTCTTTTGTCACCCTGAGCGGAGTGAGCGAAGCGTTTGTCACCCTGAGCGGAGTGAGGGAAGCGTTTGTCACCCTGAGCGGAGTGAGGGAAGCGTTTGTCACCCTGAGCGGAGTGAGCGAAGCGAACGTAGTCGAAGGGCAGCGCATGGCTAGAGCTCTCGCCTCCCTGGTACTCGCAACATGTCTGCTCGCAGCGTCGCCACCGCAGAGCGTGACCGTGCTCTACGCAGGCTCGCTGGTGACGCCGATGGAGGGCCCGATCGCGCAGGCGCTGGCGCGCGGGGGCATCACGTTCGAAGGAGAGGGTCGCGGAAGTCAAGAGATCGCCAACTTCATCACGGCGGGCTTGCGCAAACCCGACGTCATCATCCTCGTCGATCCCGCAATTCTCGCGCGCCTGACGCGAGCGGGATACATCGAGCACTCGTGGCCGCTCGGCCGCGCCTCCCTCGGCATAGCGCTGCCGCCCGCGCATCGGCTCTGGTTCGACGAAGAAAACGTTCCGTTGGGTATCCAACTCCTCGACGCCGCTGGTGCGCGCATCGCGCGCACGGACCCTCGTCTCGATCCCAAGGGTCGCTACACCATCGAAGCGATACGATTGCTGCTCGGCCCGAAAGGCGAACGCAAACTCTTGGGAGATGACGAGAACCCGGCGCAGATATTTCCCGAAGAAGATCTCCTCGTTCGCCTTGAGACCGGCGAGGCCGACTTTGCCTTCGTCTACTCCACCGAAGCTCGCGCGCGGCATCTCGCGTTCATCCCGCTTCCAGGCGCGGCCTCGATGTCGGGCAAGATTCGCTATTCGATCGCCATCGTGACGAACGCACCGCATCCAGTCGCCGCTCGCGCCTTCGTCAACTTCCTCTTACGCGGCCCCGGCCACAGGATTCTGGAAGCGGCCGGCCTGAGCTATCCGTAGCGGCCCGTGATGTAGTCTTCGGTTCGCTTGTCCTTGGGCTGCGTGAAGATCGAGGCCGTAGTCCCGGTTTCGATGATCTCGCCGGAGAGAAAGAACGCGGTGAAATCACTGATGCGCGCCGCCTGCTGCATCGAGTGCGTGACGATGACGACGGTGAAGTCCTTCGTCAGCTCCGCGACCAGATCTTCGATCTTGCTCGTCGCGATCGGGTCGAGCGCCGACGCAGGCTCGTCCATGACGATGACCTCCGGGTCGACGGCGAGGCAGCGCGCGATGCAGACGCGCTGCTGCTGTCCGCCGGAGAGGTCGAACGCGGAGCGATCGAGGCGATCTTTCACTTCGTCCCACAGCGCGGCGCGCCGAAGGCTGCGCTCGCAGATTTCCATCAGCGTCTTGCGATTGCGAATGCCGTGCACGCGCGGGCCGTACACGACGTTTTCGAAGACCGTCTTCGGAAACGGATTCGGTCGCTGAAAGACCATGCCGATGCGGTGGCGGACGGTCACGGGATCGACGTTGGGCGCGTAGATGTTCGAACCGTCGAGCAGCACGCGGCCTTTGACGCGGGCGCCAGGTGTCAGATCGTGCATGCGGTTGAGCGCGCGGATGAACGTCGACTTCCCGCACCCCGACGGCCCGATGAGCGCGGTCACGTGATTCCCAGGAACGTCCAGCGACGCGTCGCAAATCGCGCGGAACGTGCCGTAATACACGTCGAGATGACTGGCCTGTAGCTTTGGCGCGACTTCGATGACGGGGGTCCTCCGAATAGCGGGAGTGATGGCAATAGTACTCATCCCGCGACTGGTAATCCCACGCATGATGGCCATGCAGCCCCAGAATACCTGGGGTCAGTTAATAACGTATTAAGGAGGCGTATCGGAATTATCCACGTGACGAAAGCGCCATTCTCGTTACGCTCCGCGGCAAGCGCCCCTAAGGCGGGCGCTTGCGGCGCTCCACTGCCCGCTTGACGCTATCCGGGGTATCGACGCCTCTCTACCTGCCGAAGCGCGCGCTGTGCTTGATCGATCTGCGCTTGCAGCAGTTCACGCTGCTCAGGATGCTCTGCGAGACGGGCGACGAGTCTCTCAATCGCCTTCACGAGGTGCTCGATCTCGCGGAGCTTCTGTTTGTCGAACTGACGCTGACGACGCTTCTCGTCTCCCGGCATCTGGCGCATCGGCTGGTCCCTCCTCTTGAATCAACTACGTGCTATCATTCAGGGAACCATGCCTCACACGAAGCCGCCTTTGGAACCCCTCATTCCCCTTGCCGAGCTCAAGAGGCTCGCCAAACTCGCCAAGGCTCAGAAGGACAAGATCGAGGCGGAGAAATCCAAGAAGAAGCGAGCGAAGCGCACGGTGCGCAAGCGGCGTAAGCAAACCTAGGGCAACTCTGATGTATTGCGCGCAGACTCGTCGAAGTGCTCGCGGAGTCGAAGGACCGACGGATGCCTGCGCATTGCCACGATTCGCCATCTGCTCGAGCAGCACGACCTTGGCAAGAAGCTCTTTGCCGAGGCCAACCGGCACCTGGCCGATTGCGGCATCACGATTACCTCGAAGCTTATGAATGCGTAACGCCGTCGCGTAAAGGCTCTAGGCCGAACGCCTCGTTATACCATTCGCAGACGTCGCGCAACGTCAGCCCGCGGCAGTGTTCTTCGATGAACGCCAAGACCTGCAGCTTCACCACGCGTTCTTCTTGTGCGTCCCACGCCCACTGCATGCGACTTCCAGTGTAGCGCCGGCCCATTACGCCGAGATTATGCGCGTATTAAGGACGTGCCGAGGCTGCCGCGCACGATGGGGATGCGAATCGTCACGGCAGTTCCGCTGCCGAGCGTCGATTCGGCGGAGATCGCGCCTCCATGCGCGTCGACGATGCCCTTCACGATCGCAAGGCCGAGGCCCGCGCCTCCGCTCTCGCGCGTCCGCGAGCGATCGGCCACGTAGAAGCGCTCGAAGATGTGCGGCAGGTCGCGGTACGGGATGCCGTCGCCGGTGTCGCGTACGCGCATGATCGCTTCGTTTGCCGCAGCGTCGAGCTCCACGGCGATCGTGCCGCCGTCCTGGGTGTGGCGCAGTGCGTTGTCGATCAAGTTCACGAGTACTTGCGAGAGCCGCTCGCCGTCGGCTTCCACGCGCACCGGCCGTCGCGGGTGGATCTGCAGGTGCACGCCCTTCTGCGCCGCCTGCGGCTCGAACGCAGCGACGATCGGGCGCACCAACGCTTCGAGATCGACGTCGGTGAGGTCGAGCTTCAACTGGCCCGACTCCGTGCGCGCTTGCTCGAGCAAACGCCGGACGAGCGAGACGAGGCGATCTACCTGCGCGAGCGCTTGCGGGAGAAAGAGATCGCGCGCCTCGTCGTCGGACGACGCGATCACCGTCTCGAGCATCAGCTTGATGGAGGAGAGCGGCGTGCGCAACTCGTGCGACACGTTCGACAAGAACTCGCGGCTCGCGCGCTCGCCGCGCAGCATCTCCGTTTGATCTTCGGCAAAGATCACCGCCGCTGCGGTTTCGCCCGCTTCGAGCGGCGCGACGGAGATGCGGTACGTCCGCGGCTCCGCGCGGCTCTGCACGACCATCGGCGCAACCGACGCCTCCCCGAGCAACGCCTCGTGGACGCGCTGCTCGAGCTCGACGTTCGCGACCGCCTTGAGCAGGTGCTCGCCGATCGCGCGCTCGGGATCGAAGCGAAAAACGGCACCTGCCGCGCCATTTGCGTAACGCACGCGAAGCGCCCGGTCGACGAGCAGCACGCCGGTCGGCAACGCACCGACGAGCCGCGAAAAGAGCCCCTCGGTAACGGCGCCGGCAGGCTCGGTTTGCGGCGCCGGCCGTTCGGGCGGCTCGTCGCGCCGTCCGAAGACGCGGTCGATGATATCGCGCATCGCCGTCACGGCCTGAACATGTATCACCGGCTGCGCACGGTGAGAATGTGCCGCGGGCGTGCGGAATCGAGCTCGATCTTCTCGCGCAGCCAGCGCACGTGGACGCTGACGGTCTGCTGCTCGCCGTCGAAATCGTATCCCCACACCTTATCGAGCAGCGTTTGGCGCGTCACGATGCGCCCTTGGTTCTCCATGAGCACGCGTAGGAGCGAGAACTCTTTGGGTGCGAGCGCAACCTCGTGGCCGCGCACCGTGAGTTGCTGGCGCGACGGGTCGAGCGCGATCTCGCCGAGGACGATCGCCTCCTCGTGCCCGTCTGCCGCCGGCACCGGGCGCCGCAAGCGACCCTTGACGCGCGCGAGGAACTCGTGCAACGCAAACGGCTTGGTGACGTAGTCGTCGGCTCCGAGCTCGAACGCCAAGACTTTGTCGATCTCCTGATCTTTCGCGGTCAACATGATGATCGGCACCGAGCTGAACTTGCGAATCTCTTTGCAGACTTCGACGCCGTCGAGCACCGGCAGCATGATGTCCAGCACCACGAGGTCGGGCTGTTCGCGCTGTGCGAGCGTGATCGCGCTGCGGCCGTCGGTTGCGGTAATCACGGCATAACCGATGCGCTACAAGTTGAAGCGCAACGTCTTCAGGATCGCAGACTCGTCGTCGACGACGAGGATCTTCTTGTTGAAATCGGGGCTCTTAGGGAACGTTCCGCGTGACGGTCTTGGAGGAATCGTCTCGTTCATAGGCTTTGGCGATCGCGCTGTAGTCCAGCGCACCGTCCCCTTCTGCGGAGCGTGCGGTATAGAGTTGATAGGCGAGCCCCGTCGCCGGCATCGGATGCCCCAGACTCCGTGCCGCTTCGAGTGCCGCCGCAAGGTCCTTGCGGAGAAGATCGAGCGCGAAGCCTCCCGCGAAGTTCTTTGCGAACCACGTCTTCGGGAGCCAGTGTTCCAAGAGGTAGTTCGAAGCCGTCGCGGTTGCGAGGACCTCGCGCACGGCGTCGCGATCCGCTCCCAGACGCTCGGCCAGCACGAGCGCCTCGACGTTTGCCAGCATCACGCTTGCGATGATCGCTTGGTTCGCAAGCTTCACCGTCTCCCCCATGCCGACCGGCCCGAGATGCGTCGGCGTTCCGAGCGCGCGCAGCACCGGCTCGACGCGCGCCCCGCTCGCGACGCCGCGATCGCCGAAGATCGCCTCTTCGACCTGCGGTGCGTCGGGAACGCAGACGATCGTGATCTCGCTCTGGTCGGCAACCGCCGCGGGATCCGCGGCCTCCAAAAGACCCGCTTCGCGTAGGCGCTCGAGCGGCTCCCGCCGGCGATGCGCGCACGAGGTTACCGTAAAGCCCGCCCGCAGGAGCGTGCGAACCATCGGTTCCCCCATCGCACCGAGCCCGATGAAGCCGACGCGCGTACTCACAGCCCGCCACTTCACTGCAGCGCATCGCGCCACCCCGAGCCACCGCGTAGCGCGAAGGGCACCTGGGGCTCCTGCCGAAGGCGCAAACGTGATCGCTACCGCCGTACGCCGCCCCACCCTCGACGACATGCGCCTCTCCACCGGAAAGCGCACGCGTCTGCACCGCTTGCTCTACGAGCACGGCCCCGCGAACGGAACGCTGATGATCCTGCCGATCGATCAGGGCCTCGAGCACGGGCCGGTCGATTTCTTCGACAACCCCGCCGCGGTCGACACCGATTGGATCTACCGCCTCGCCGTCGAAGGGCGCTTCTCGGCAATCGCGTTGCACGTCGGGCTTGCGCAACGCTATCACGCGGCGTATGCGGGCAGGGTCCCGCTCGTCCTCAAAGTCAACGGCAAGACGAGCATTCCGTCCGACGACGAACCAATCAGCCCGCTCACGTCATCGGTCGAAGATGCCGTTCGCCTCGGTGCCGACGCCGTCGGATACACGCTCTACGTCGGAAGTCCCGCGCAAGACGCCGACATCTTACAGTGTAACGAGATCCGCCACGATTGCGAGCGTTACGGCATGCCGCTCGTCATTTGGGCCTACCCGCGCGGCGCCGCGATCAAGGCGAAAGGCGGACAGGACTCACTCTACGCCGTCGACTACGCAGCGCGCGTCGCGCTCGAGGTCGGCGCGGACGTCATCAAGCTCAACCAGCCGAAGCACAATGCCGCAACGGCGTCGCAAATGCCCAAGCCCTACGATTCCATGAACCCGGACGAGCTCGACGCACTTCGCCGCGTCGTGCGCTCGGCCGGTACGTGCCTCGTCCTCGTCTCAGGCGGAAGCAAGCTCGGCGACGAGGACACGATTCACAAAGCGCACGTCGCGATGCAGGCAGGCTGCGTCGGCCTCATCTTCGGGCGCAACATGTGGCAGCGCGAATGGGAAGAGGCCATGAAGATGTCCGGCCGCATGCACGAGTTGCTGAAGGGCTACACGCAAGAGGATTAGCGCGACGAGGAGTTTGCCGGTTCGGGGAGCGGCTGCGCGCATTCGCGGCAGTACCACATGACGGCACCTTCGCGATTCACCGTCACCATCTGATCGCGCGAGCCGCGACGACGGCACGCGGCGCAAGCAAACGTCTGGCCGATCTTCGCAGGCTCCGCCTTCTGCCCGCGCGTCATGATGAACGCGACGAGCAGGATAAGACCGAACAACACCCACGGAGCGTAGGAAAACCCATACTGCAGCCAGCTATCGGCCATGCTCGCGTGCTTCGCATGCGCGGTACCGAGGCCCTCGTCGGCTACCGCCGAAGGCCTGCGCGATGGAAGACGCGCGCTTGCGCGAGAGCCTCGTCGCCGAGCTGCAACGGACCGGCGCGCTACGAGAAGCCGCGGTCGCGCACGCCTTCGGAGCCGTTCCGCGTCATCGCTTCGTCCCGGAGGTGAGCGAAGAGGAAGCGTACGCCGATCGCGCGATCTCGATCAAGGGCACGGGTAGCGAGACCGTCGCATCGATCTCGCAACCGAGCATGCTCGCGCGGATGATCGAGCTCGCCGGCATCCGGCCCGGCGATCGCGTTTTGGAGATCGGCACGGGTAGCGGCTACAACGCCGCGTTGCTCGCAGAGCTCGCCGGCCCGCACGGGCTCGTGGTCACGATCGAGGTCGAGCCGGATCTCGTCCAGCGCGCCCGCGCCGCATTGGACGCGTGCGGTTACGACGCGGTGCGCGTCGTGCTCGGCGACGGTCACGGCGGTTTCGCGCAGGAAGCGCCGTACGATCGCATCGTCGTCTCGGCGCGGGCGAACGATATTCCCGTGGCGTGGTGGCAACAGCTCAAAGACGGCGGCCGTATCGTCGTGCCGCTCGATATCGGCGTCGGCGGCGAATACGCTGCGGGATTCGCACGGGCTGGAAACGAGCTGCGCAGCATCGGCATCGTACAGTGCCTCTTCGTTGCCTTACGCGGCGAGCGCGGCGCCGCGCCGGCCGAGAACATCTTCTT
>DAHXOK010000027.1:0-3262 GCA_027364935.1 Vulcanimicrobiota bacterium
CGCGTTGCCGTGCTCGCAACGACGGCGACGGTGCGCTCCGGGGCGTATGCACGAGCGATTCGCGCGCGCGTGGCGGACGCGCGCGTGACCGAAGTCGCTGCGCCGGCGCTCGTTCCGCTCATTGAGTCGGCCGCGGGCGCGGCTGACGTCGACGCTGCCGTCTCGGCGCTGTGCGCGGGCGTACCGCGGGAGATCGATGCACTCGTCTACGGATGCACGCACTATCCGTTGATCGACGCGACGTTCGCGCGCTACATCGGCGTCGCGGTGAAGCGCATCGATCCCGCGATCGAACAGGCAAGCCGAGTCGCGCTGGCCGCCGAGATTGCAGGCTTCTCGGTTGAGAGCGGAGCAACGCACTACGTCACGACGGGTGATACGGAGGCATTCGGTGCGAGCGTCGCAGCATTCGTTGGGTAAGTCGGCACCGGTAGCGGGAACGGTCGCGCTGGGCGATCGCCGCGTCAATCGTCTCGGCTTCGGCGCGATGCGGATCTGCGGCCCGGGCGTGTGGGGGCCGCCAGAGGACGCGGAAGGCGCGGTCGGCGTCGTGCGCCGCGCCGTGCAGCTCGGCGTGACCTTCATCGATACCGCGGACTCGTACGGCCCGGATGTGAGCGAAGAGCTCGTCGCGCGCGCGTTGCATCCGTACCCGGCAGAGGTCGTCATCGCGACGAAGGGTGGGCTCACGCGCAGCGGACCCGGGCAGTGGGAGCGCGACTGCCGCCCGGAGCGTCTAAAGCGATGTCTCGAAGGCAGTCTGCGCCGCTTGCGCGTGGAGTGCATCGAGCTCTATCAATTACATGCGGTCGATCAGAAGGTTCCGTGGGAGGATCAAGTCGGCGCGCTTGCGGAGATGCGCGTTGCGGGAAAGATCCGGCACGTCGGGCTCTCGAACGTCGACGTCGAGCATCTCGAAGCCGCACGGCGCATCGTGCCGGTCGTCTCCGTCCAGAATCGCTATAACGTCGGCGATCGTGCGAGCGAACCGGTGCTCGCGTACTGCGCACGGCACGGCCTCGCATTCATCCCCTGGTTTCCGCTCGCTGCTGGCGACGTGCGCGCTCACGAAGCAACCGACGCGATCGCGCGCGCGCACGACGCGAGTGCGTACCAAGTTGCGCTTGCGTGGCTCCTGCACCACGCGCCCGTAACGGTGCCGATTCCGGGAACGCAATCGCTGCAACATCTCGAAGAGAACGTTGCCGCTGCGGCGTTGCGCTTGACCGATGAGGAGTACGCTGCGCTCGATCGTTCGGTGGCATAACGACGGCGGCAGGCGCATCCTGCCGCCGAACGGAAAGCCTCCTCTTCGCTTTGGGAACGAACTTGTGAGTACGCCTCTGGTATCGACACCGGTCGACGCGCTGCCGTCGATCCTTACCACCTATCCGCCGCGCGTTGCCGCCGCAATGCGCGGTGAAACGCTCGCGCCGAAGTCGATGACGGGGCGTATGTCGGGATACCACATCGGATGGCTCGACGACGCAGGACGAGAGCGCCACGCAGTCACGGGGAAACTCGTGCGTCCGAGCCTCTGCCTGTGGGCGTGCGAAGCGTGCGGCGGCGATGCGGACGACGCGATTCCTGCGGCGACGGCGGTCGAATGGGTACACAACTTCACGCTCGTGCACGACGATATTCAAGACGGCGACCGCGACCGGCACGGCCGCCCGACGGTATGGGCGGTGTGGGGCGTGGCGCAGGCGATCAACGCGGGCGACGCGCTACACGCGCTCGCGTTTCGCGTCCTTACCGAGAGCGGCGTCGATCCAGACCGCACGCTGCGCGCCGTGCGCGCGCTCTCGACGGCGACCCTCGAAGTCGTCGAAGGGCAGTGCCTCGATTTGGCGCTCGAGGGACGCGTGCAGATTCCGGTTCGCGGATACTTGCGCATGGTGCGCGCGAAGACCGGCGCGCTGCTGGGCGCCGCGCTCGAAATGGGTGCGTTGACGGCCGGCGCGCCGCTCGCGACGGTACGCCGCTTTCGGCGCGCGGGATATCTGCTCGGTCTCTCCTTCCAAATGCGCGACGATTGGCTCGGCACGTGGGGCGACTCAGCGATCACGGGTAAATCGAGCGCCGGCGACGTCGGACGACGCAAAGCCTCTCTCCCACTCGTCGCCGCCTATCACGCACTAGCGCCGGCCGCGCAGCGGCGTCTCTTGCGCGCATTTGCGGAGCGCACCGATGAGGCGACGAACGAGATCCGGGCCTTGTTGGACGATGCGGGCGGAGCGCGCTTGACGCACGACGCACCGTTGCAGTTCGCACAAAAAGCGGTCTCCGTGATCGCCTCGTGCGACGTGCCGGAGCGCTTCCTTGCTACATTTCGCGAGGTCGCGTCCTATGTTGCAAACCGATCTCGCTAACGCGACGGCCGGCCGCAAGGCCGATCATCTGCGGATCAACCTCGAAGAGGACGTGGCCGCCAAGGGGGTGACGAGTGGTTTCGAATGCTGGCGCTTCGATCACTGCGCGCTGCCGGAGATCGATCTCGACGACGTCGATTGCAGTACGTCGCTCTTCGGCCGAGCGCTGCGCGCGCCGCTATTGATCTCGTGCATGACGGGAGGAACGCACGAGGCGCGAGAGATCAACCGGCGCCTAGCACGCGTCGCGCAACGGTGCGGGTTCGCCATGGGCATCGGATCGGGGCGCGTCTTGCTCGAACGGCCGGAGCTGCTCGACACGTTCGACGTTCGCGACGAGGCTAAAGACGTGCCGCTGCTTGCGAACATTGGCGCGGTGCAGTTGAATCGCGGATACGGCGTCGACGACTGCCGGCGCCTCACACGGACGCTGCGGGCCGACGCGCTCGTGCTGCATCTCAATGCGATCCAGGAGGCAGTGCAAGTCGAGGGAGACACGTGCTTCTCCGGCCTGCTCGAAAAGATCGCGCGGCTCTGCGAGGCGCTCGAAATTCCCGTCGTCGTGAAAGAGGTGGGCTGGGGCATTGCGCCCGGCGACGTCGTGAAGCTTCTCGATGCCGGCGTCCGCGCCGTCGATCTGGCCGGTGCCGGTGGAACGTCGTGGAGCGAGGTCGAGGCGAAGCGGCTGGGCGAGCCGCGTCGCCGAAATGTGGCGGCTGCGTTTGCGGCCTGGGGCATCCCTACCGCGCAGACCCTGGTGCGCGCTCGGAAGGCGGCGCCAGACGCGCTGCTGATTGCAAGCGGCGGCGTGCGCGACGGCATAGACGTCGCAAAGGCGATCGCCCTCGGCGCCGATGCTGTCGGAATTGCCGGCGCCTTTTTGCGTGCGG
>DAHXOK010000027.1:3272-12926 GCA_027364935.1 Vulcanimicrobiota bacterium
GGAGAGCTTCGCGTGGGAGCTCGCGACGACCCTGCGCATCGCAATGTTCGCGACCGGATCCGCCACGCTTCGCGCGCTGCGCGGGACGCCGCGGCTGCACCGCGTGGAGTCGCCGTCCGCGTGAGCGAATACGCCGAGCTCCAGGCGGCCGACGCGTATTGCCGGCTTCTCGCGCGAAAGCATTACGAGAATTTCCTCATCGTGTCGGGGCTGCCCAAAGGCCGGCTGCGTACCGACCTCATGCGAATCTACGCGTACTGCCGCACGACCGACGACTACGGCGACGAGAGTGGCGGCGCGGCGATCCCACGGTTGCGGCTTTGGGGCGAGCAGGTGCGCGCGCTCTTCGCCGGCGAGGCGCCGGTGCATCCCGTGCTCGTCGCGTTACGCGACACCGTGGGGCACTACGGTCTCTCCGTCGAGCCGTTCGCCAATCTCATCGAAGCGAACCTCCGCGATCAGACGACGACGCAGTACGAGACGTGGGAGTCGCTGCGCGAGTACTGCACCTTCTCGGCTGCTCCCGTCGGCCGCATGGTGTTAGCGGTCTTCGGCATCGCGAACGCGCAAACGCAGCGGCTCTCCGACGACGTCTGCATCGGTCTGCAGCTCGCGAACTTCGCCCAAGACCTTACGTGGGATTCGGCCAAGGGGCGCAGCTACTTAGTTCAAGGGGAGGTGCGCGCGGCGGGCGTCACCGGCGCCGTCCGGGCGCACTGCGAGCGCGCGCGCGATCTCCTGGCCTCCGGCTGCGAGCTCGAGCGTCTGGCTCCCCGCGCCCTACGGCGGCAGCTCTCGCTGTACCGGCTCGGTGGGCTTGCCATCGTGCGCGCCATCGAGCGGGCGCGCTATCGCAGCGATGCTACGCGTCCTCGCGTTCCGACGCTCGCCAAGGTCGCGCTGCTCTTGGGAACGCTGGCGCATGTTTGAAGAGCGCAGCTACACCTTGGCCGGCAACGAGAACGCGCTCGACATCAATCTCTCCGAGAGCTACTGCACTGCCGTCACGCGCTCCGAAGCCAAGAACTTCTATTGGGGGTTCATCTCGTTGCCGCGCGACCAGCGCATCGCGATCTATGCGCTCTACGCATTCGCGCGCGATATCGACGACGAGGTCGACGACCAACGCCGGTCGCGAGAGAACCTCGCGGCGCGCCTGCGCGCGCAACGCGACCGCGTTCGCCGGTGCATGCTCGGCGATTACGCCGACCCGGTGATGCACGTGCTCTCGCGCGCAGTCGACCGGTTCGGCATTCCGGAGGACGAGCTCCAGGGCTTGATCGACGGGGTCGAAATGGATATCGAGCCGCGCGAGTACGCGACGTGGGACGAGCTGCGTGGGTACTGCCGGCTCGTGGCGGCCGTCGTGGGCCGAATGTGCGTGCGCATCTTCGGCTTCAGCGATCCGATCGCGCTCGACCGAGCCGAAGAGCTTGGGGTATCGTTGCAACTCATCAACGTTCTGCGCGACGTGCGCGAAGATGC
This sequence comes from Vulcanimicrobiota bacterium, assembly GCA_027364935.1. Lineage (GTDB taxonomy): Bacteria > Vulcanimicrobiota > Vulcanimicrobiia > Vulcanimicrobiales > Vulcanimicrobiaceae > Tyrphobacter. The sequence goes on from DAHXOK010000027.1 coordinate 4,758, forward strand.
CGCTATGGGGCGCGTCTATATTCCGCGCGAGGACCGCGAGCGTTTCGGGGTCGAGAAGAGCGTTTTTCGCGACGGCAACGGCGTCGCCGGATGGAACGACCTCGTTGCGTTCGAGGCGAGGCGCGCCCTCGCGCTCTACGCGACGGGACTGGGCGTCGTGCAGTACATTCCCCATCGCGCGGGCGTCTGCGTTCGTTCGATGGCCGGCATCTATCGCGGTATTCTCGACCGCATCGTTGCCGATCCCGAGCGCCCGCTGCGCGAGCGCGTCTCGCTGTCGGCGACGGCGAAGCTGCGCGTGGTGCTGCGGTCGTGGCTCGCCGTTCGGTAGCGGTCGTCGGCGGCGGGCTGGCAGGACTCGCCGCTGGTCTCGAGCTTTCCGAAGCGGGGTACGAGGTCGAACTTTTCGAGCGAAGCAGGTTGCTCGGCGGCCGCGCGACGTCGTTCGAGATCGACGGAGTTGAAGTCGACAACGGCCAGCACGTCTTTCTCGGGTGCTGCAGCGACTTTCAATCGTTCGTGCGACGCGCCGGTATGGGAGACCGGCTCTGGCTGCAAGAGCGGTTCCAGGCGCTGGTCGTCACGCGCGACGGCACCTCGCTCCTGCGCGCCGCGCGACTTCCGGCACCCTGGCACCTCGTCGCGTCGTTCGTCCGCTTCGGCGCGTTGGGCCTCCGCTCGAAGCTCGGCGTAGCGCGCGCACTCGCGGCGGCAGCGCGAAACGGGGAGGCGCGGAACGAGACGTTCGCGCAGTGGCTCCGGCGCCGCAAGCAGAGCGACGAAGCGCTGCGCGTCTTCTGGACGCCGTTTTTCGTGCCGGCATTGAACGTGCCGCTCGAGGAGATGGACGCGCGCGAGGCGCTCTTCACGCTGCGCACGGCGTTCTTGGGCGACGCGGACGCCGCGCGCTTCGGTTTCTCCACGGTTCCGCTCGCGCACATTGCCGAGGCTGCGGCCGCGCGCCTGGCGAGCGTACACCGGGCCACGTCGATCGCTTCGCTGGAGACGAACGCCGACGCAACGCACCTCGAATCCCTCGTTACGACCTCAGGACAGCGGCGGGCCTTCGATGCGTTCGTTCTCGCGCTGACCCCTCCGCAGTTGCGTCGGCTGCTCGGCGACCCCGCGCTCTACGGGGTGCCGCCGCTCGAAATCTTCACGCCGCACCCGATCGTCGACGTTCACCTCCGCTATGCGCCACGCCACCCCGGGCCCGGCGGGCTCTTCGATTTTGCCGCCCTCGTCGATTCGCCGGTGCAATGGGTCTTTCGCAAGGGCGACGGGTATCTGTGCTGTAGCATGAGCGCTGCCGATGCGTATTACCGTCGCTCGACCGACGATCTGATCCGCTTGGCTTGGGACGAAGTGCAGGCCATTCCCGCGATGCGCGGCGCTCGGCTGGAGCGCGGCGCGGTCACCCGCAATCCCGAGGCGACGTTCTCCGCACCGCCTGACGCCGTGCGGCCCGGTCCCGAGACCGCCCTGGCGAACGTGGCCCTCGCCGGCTCGTGGACGAGGACCGGTTGGCCCGATACGATGGAGTCTGCGGTACGCAGCGGATTTGCAGCTGCGCGTCGCATCATGACGGGATGACTCCAGGCGTACGCGTCGCCGACGCGGTCTCGTGGCTTCTCGAGCGGCAGTCCCCGGAGGGCTGGTGGTTCGGCGAGTTGGAGACGAACGTGACGATGACCGCAGAGCACGTGTTGCTCCTGCGGTTTCTCGGCGTAAGCGTGGAGCCGATCCGAGAGGGCGCCATCGCACACATCTTGGGTAACCAGCGAGAAGACGGCTCGTGGGGACTCTACTACGAGGCGCCGGCCGACGTCAGCACGACCATCGAGGCGTATGCGGCGCTCAAGGTTCTCGGCGTCGATCCCAACTCGACGCCCATGCGCAAGGCCTTGCGCGTCATCCTCGACCTCGGCGGAGCCGCGCGGGCGCGCGTTTTCACGAAGATCTGGCTCGCGCTCTTTGGTAAGTATCCGTGGGACGGCATTCCGACGATGCCGCCGGAGATGATTTTTCTCCCTCCGCAAGTTCCTTTCAACCTCTACGATTACGCGTGCTGGGCTCGCGGCACCGTTGCGCCGCTCGCCGTGGTGATCTCGCACCGACCGACGCGCGACCTCGGCGTTCCGCTCGGCGAAGTGATCGTCGAGGGAACCGAGAGCGCGCTGCACCGCGTGCAAGGCGCGGGATTTTTCTGGTGGCTCGACAGACTCGTGCTCAAATCGTACGAACGCTCGCCGGTAAAACCCGGACGCCGGATCGCGCGCAACAGGCTCACGCAGTGGATCGTCGAGCGGCAGGAAGCCGACGGCGGGTGGGGCGGCATTCAGCCGCCGTGGGTCTACTCGCTGATCGCCCTCAATCTCGAAGGCATGACGCTCGATCATCCGGTCATGCGCAAGGGGCTCGACGGTCTGAGCGGCTTCTCGCTGCAGGACGAGCGCAACGGATGGCGGCTGCAAGCGTGCATGTCGCCGGTGTGGGACACGGCATGGGCGGTGCTCGCATTGCGTGCTGCCGGCGTGCCGCGCTCGCATCCATCAATTCGTAGTGCGGTGCGCTGGCTGCTCGACGAGCAGATCACCGGAGGCGGCGACTGGCAGATTCGCTGCCAAGACCCGCCGGAGTGCGGCGGCTGGGCGTTCGAGTTTCACAACGACATCTATCCCGACATCGACGACACCGCGCTCGTGGCCCTGGCGCTGCTACGTGGCGGCGAAGGGGACGAGGTGCGCACTGCCCTCGAGCGAGCGCGGAAATGGGTCGTTGCGATGCGCTCCTCCAACGGTGCGTGGGCGGCATTCGATCGCGACAACTATCGGGAGCTGCTCTACAAGCTCCCCTTCGCCGACTTCGGCGCGTTCATCGACCCGCCGACCGAAGACGTCACCGCGCACGTGCTCGAGATGCTCGCCGGTCTGGGCAGTGACGAGCACGATCCCGCGGTCGCGAGCGGGCTCTCCTATTTGCGCGCGACGCAAAAATCGGGCGGCAATTGGTTCGGGCGCTGGGGCGTCAATCACGTCTACGGAACGTGGTGCACGATCGCCGCGCTTACCGCGCTGCGCATGGGCGATGACATGGTGCGCCGAGCCGTCGCGTGGCTCGTCGAGCGGCAGAACGCCGACGGCGGCTGGGGCGAGACGTGCCACTCGTACGTCGACGAGTCGTTCGCAGGCGTCGGCAACAGCACGCCCTCGCAGACCGCGTGGGCGGTGCTCTCGTTCCAAGCGGCGGGCGTGCACGCGCCCGACTCGCCCGCGTACGCGGCCTACCAACGCGGCATCGCCTACTTACGCGATCGGCAGCAGCGCGGGACGTGGCCCGAAGCGCACTACACCGGCACCGGCTTCCCGCGCGACTTCTACATCAACTATCATCTCTATCGCCATCTCTTTCCGATGATGGCGCTTGCCAACGACGAGGCGCTTCACACGCGCGCGGTCACCGAGGAGCCTTCGACCGCGCTGCGCGCGCTCGGGGTGTAGTGCCTAGGGGCGGTCTTGCGAGCGCACGTGAGGCCCTGCTCGGGCCCGTCGAAGGGGCTGGCCCGATTTTGGGGCAACTACAAGAGCTATGAGTATGCCCTTAGCGCAGAAGATCGCGATTGGGAAGTACATTTTCGGCAAGCGCCTGAGGGGCGAGAAGAAGTACTCCCTCGTCCTGGAGCTCGAGCCGCTGTTACAGTGCAACCTCGCTTGCGCCGGCTGTGGAAAAATCCAGCATCCCGACGATGTCCTGCGCAAGCGGCTCTCGATCGAAGAGTGCATCGCCGCTGTAGAGGAGTGCGGCGCGCCGATCGTCTCGATCGCCGGCGGCGAACCCCTCGTGCACGAGCAGATGCCGGAGATCGTCGAGGCGCTCGTCAAGCGCGGTAAGTTCGTCATTCTTTGTACCAACGCACTGTTGTTGAAGAAGAAGATCGATCGGTTCAAGCCGAGCATACGGTTCGTGTGGATGATCCACATGGACGGCTTGCGCGAGCGGCACGATGAGTCGGTCTGCCGCGATGGAGTCTTCGACAAAGCTGTCGAGGCGATCAAGCTCGCGAAAGAGCGGGGCTTTCGCGTCTTTACGAACACGACGTTCTTCAACCAAGACGACCCCGCGTCGATTCGCGCGGTGCTGGACTACTTGAACGACGATCTCAAAGTCGACATGATGCAGATCTCGCCCGCATACGCCTACGAGAAGGCGCCCGACCAGGAGCACTTCTTGGCGTGGAGCAGACGCGTAAGATCTTCCGCGAGGCGTTCGGCGGCGGCAAGCGTCAGAAGTGGCGTCTCAATCATAGCCCGGTCTACCTCGACTTTCTCGAAGGGAAGGTCGACTTCGAATGCACGCCGTGGGGTATCCCCTGCTACACGGTCTTCGGCTGGCAGCGGCCGTGCTACCTCATGAGCGACGCTCCGTACGCGAAGACGTACAAAGAGCTGCTCGAGGAGACGGACTGGTCAAAATTCGGTCGCGGGCGTAATGACAAGTGCGAGAACTGCATGGCCCATTGCGGGTACGAGCCGACCGCCGTCACGCAAACGGTGGGATCGATCAAAGAGAGCATCCGCGCAGCTTTCGCGCACTAGACGCGAGCGCAGGCGCGTCACGATAGGTAGCGGCAGGCGCACGGCGTAGTTGTCGCGGATGCCGCCGAGGGTTTTTCTGCCCGGCGCCACGGGTTTCGTCGGGAGCCACGTCCTGCGCGAACTTCGCGCTGCAGGCTACGACGTTCGCGCGCTCGTGCGCGATAGGGATGCAAAGCTCGACGCGGAGAGCGTCGTCGGCGATCTCGCGGAGACGGGGGCGCTCGCGCGCGCGATCGACGGCTGCCGGTACGTCGTGCACTGCGCGGCGCTGTACTCCTTCGCACCGCACGCGCGCGCGACGATGCACCGCGTGAACGTGCTTGGAACCGCGGGCTTGCTCGAGGCTGCGCGCATTGCGGGCGTCGAGCGCGCGGTCGTGACGTCGAGCTCGGCGACGCTGCACGCGCACGCGCCGGACGGCTCCGCGTACCATCGATCGAAGGTCGAACAAGAGCGAGCAGCGCTCGCCGCGCGCGTTCCGGTCGTGCTCGTGCTGCCGACCGCACCGATCGGCCCCGGCGATGCGAAGCCGACTCCTACGGGTAGGCTCGTTCTGGACTTCGCGCGTGGGAAGATCGGCATTGCGCCGCCGCGCGGCGGCATGAACGTGGTCGCCGTCGAGGAGGTCGCGCGCGCGCACGTTGCGGCGCTCGAGCGCGGACACGAGCACGAACGCTACGTGATCGGAGGCGAGAATCTCACCTTCGAGGAGATCTGGGCCCTTCTCGCGCGCGCGACGGGGAGGCGAAACCCACGATTGCGGATTCCCTACGGCGTACTGCTTGCAGCCGGTTGGTGCGACGAGCTGCGCTGCCGGTATCTACAGCCTGGAGCCGAGCCAGCGGTGCCGCTGGAAGGCGTGCGCATGTCGCGCGAGCGCATGTTCGTCGACGCACGGGCATCGCGCAGCGCGCTCGGTCTGGGCGAGCCGGAGTCTGCGGGGCAGACGTTTGCACGCGCGGTCGCATGGTATCGCGCGAACGCCCGGTAGTCGTTGCGGCGACGCGCGTCGAGGCGCGCGCCGTTCGTCGCGCGGCGCCGAATGCGCGCGTCGTCGAGTGCGGCATCGCCTTCTCGCTCTGCGATCCTGCCGGACTCGGTACGATCGTCATCTCGTGCGGCCTCGCCGGCGCGCTACGCGCCGATTTGCCGACCGGCACCGTGGTCGTTGCCGACCGCGTTCGACGACCGAGCGGCGAGGAGATCGTGTGCGATCGCGCGGTCGTGTTACAGCTCGCGGTTGCGGCGCGCAGGCTCGGCTGCGAGCCGGTGGTGGCGCCGCTGCTCACGAGTGCGACGTTCGTGCGCGGCGCGGATCGAGCGCGGTGGGCGCGCGAGGGCTACGCCGCGGTCGACATGGAGAGCGGGCGCATCGTCGCGCCGCGCGTCGGCGTGGTTCGCGTCGTGCTCGACACGCCGCATCGCGAGCTGTCGCCGGCGTGGCTCCATCCGGCTCGCGCGCTCGCCAATCCGCTGCTGTGGGGAGAAGCGCTCTGGCTCGCGCGAGAAGGTCCGCGGTGCGCCGCCATCGCCGCTGCAGTGGTCGCGAGAGTTCTATGAAGCGACTCGTCGTGACCGCAGACGATTTCGGCGCTTCGTTCGAAATCAACGAAGCGGTCGAGCGCGCGCATCGCGAGGGCATCTTGACGGCTGCGAGCCTCATGGTGGGGGAACCCGCTGCAGCGGATGCCGTGGAGCGCGCGCGCCGCATGCCGGACTTGGGCGTGGGCCTGCACGTCGCGCTCACCAACGCGCGCGCCGTCCTTCCGATTTCGCGCGTCGGCGAGCTCGTCGACGGTCGAGGCCGCTTCGATGCGCGACTCGTCCGCGCGGGCGTGCGCTATTTCGCGTCTCGGCGCGCGCGCGCGCAGCTTCGCGACGAGATCGCGGCGCAGTTCGACGCGTTTGCGGCGACGGGCTTGCCGCTGGATCACGTTGACGCCCACAACCACATGCACGTCCATCCGACGCTCTTTTCGATGATTCTCGAAGTTGGCCGAGCTCACGGGATGAAGGCGATGCGCGTGCCGTTCGAGCCGTTCCGCCTCAGTGCGGCGGGGATCGGCAACGCGATCGCGATCGGGCCTTGGGCGGCCCTCATGCGCGCCCGGCTGCGCCGCGCCGGCATTCTTGTCAACGACGCCGTATTCGGCCTGAACGATACCGGACGCTTGGACGAGGGGCGAGTCCTCGACATCGTTGCACGGCTTCCCGACGGCGTGAGCGAGTTGTACGTGCATCCCGCGACCGCGAATACCGGTTACGCGCGCTCCGAGGAGTTTGACGCGTTGCTCAGCCCTCGCGTACGGGAGGCAATCGTCCGGCGCGGCATCGCGCTCGTGACCTTCGGAGCTGCGGGCGAATGATTCACGTGCCGCTGCCCATCTCGGCAATCTTTTTCGTTCTGGCGGTCGCGAGCTTTCTCTATACCGATTTCGCGCTGATTCGTCTGGTGATGAAGCCTGCCGACGTACCGGCGGCGAGAGGCGCGCTGCCGGCAATGACGATCTTGAAGCCGCTCGCGGGGCTGGAACCGGAGCTGGAGGCGAATCTTCGTACGTTTTGCGACCAGGAGTATCCACGCTTTCAAGTGATCTTCTGCGCGCAGAGCGTCGCCGATCCGGCGCTCGAGATTGCGCGGCGGATTCGCGCGTCGATGCCGCTTTCCGACATCGCGGTGATCGACGGCGGCGGAGCGCACGTGCTCAACCCGAAGATCGAGAACCTCCTTGGGGCGGTGCCGTCGGCAACCGGCGAGATCCTCGTCGTCGCCGACAGCGACATGCGCGTCGAGAAGGACTACCTGCTGCGCCTCGCGCGCGCCTTCGAAGAACCCGCCGTCGGCGCCGCTACAACGCTCTACGGTGCGCGCGCGACGCAGCCCGTTATCGCGCGCCTCGGCGCGATGTTCGTCAACGATCAATTCACGCCGTCGGTCCTGGTCGCGATGGCGCTGCAGCCGCTGCGCTACTGCTTCGGCGCGACGATGGCGGTACGCAAGCACGTGCTTGACGAGATCGGCGGCCTCCAAGCGATCGGCGCGACGATCGCCGATGACTACGTACTCGGGGATCTGGTGACCCGCCGCGGCTATCGCGTCGCCCTCGCGAGCGCGATCCCGTTGACGCTGGTCTCGGAGGAAACGCTGGGTGCGCTACTGACGCGCGAGATTCGATGGGCGCGTACGATTCGAGCGGTGCGCCCCTTCGGATACGTCGGCTCGGTCGTCGCGTTCCCGATGACGTGGGGGCTGCTGAATCTCATCTTCGCGCCGGCTGCGCTCGCTGCCGTCGCGCTCTTGCTCGCAGCCGTGCTGGTTCGCGTAGCGGTGCACGCGTGGGCGCATCGTGCGCTACGCATTCCGGGCAGAGCGGCGCCGTGGCTCGTTCCGTTGCGTGAGGCGTTGAGCGTTCTCGTTTGGGCCGCCGGGCTGGTTGGAAAGAGCGCGCGCTGGCGGCAAGACGACGTGAGGATCGTACGCAACGATTGCTGAACCGCGCGCGGTTAGTGGATCGGCGTCACGGGCACGATGTGAAAAAGGTGGAAGAAGAGGATCGTCGTTCCGGCGCCCAGC
>DAHXOK010000027.1:12936-26701 GCA_027364935.1 Vulcanimicrobiota bacterium
GTGCGCGCGTAAGTAGACGCGCGCCCAGCAAACCATCGGAATCAGTACGAGAAACGGGAGCGGCTGCCGGCCGTAGAGCAGCATCAGCGCGACGAACGGCGCCGTGATGCCGAGCGCGTGCGTGCTGATCTTCCAGTATCGCGTGATGAACTGGACGAAAATCGTCGAGAGCGTATAGCCGAGCATCGCGGCGATCATGACATGCGGCGCGCGAGCGAGGTAGAGCGCGATCGTGCCGAGCGAGTAGAAGACGACGAACGCGCTGAAAATTGCCTCGCGCTCGTGGCGCACGGACATGTCGAGGTCGGAGATGCGATCGATCGCGTAGAGACGGAAAACATAGAGCATCGGGCCGATCGACGTGAAACACGTCGAGAGGAAGAGCAAGCGCCAGAAGTCCAGAACGTCGCGACTTCCGACGTGCGCCAAGATCACGAACAACGCCAGTGCCGTGAGAAACGGATTGAAAATCGTCGAGAGAATGCGAGCCAGGTCGCGCCAAATGCGACGGTTCTTGATGGGAACCAGGACTGGGCCGCTCTGCTCGGGCCTCACGCCGTCACCCTTCAGGGTCGATGGGTACCGGTTCCTTGGGGCGCAGCGCTGGGCGCTGCGCAAGGTGCAACGCCGTTGGAGAGGAAGCAGGGCGGATGGTTATCGAGGGGATTGAGCGGCCGGCCGACGTCAAGGCGCTCGCGCGGCCGCAACTCGACGTTCTCGCACGCGAGATACGCGACATGCTCGTCGTGACGTGCTCGCGAAACGGTGGCCACTTGGCGCCGAACCTCGGCGTCGTCGAGTTGACGATCGCGCTGCACCGGGTTCTCGACCTTCCGCCCGACAAGATCGTCTGGGATGTCAGCCATCAATGCTACGTGCACAAGCTTCTCACCGGGCGTCGCGAGCGTTTCCACACGTTGCGCCAAGGCGGCGGAATCTCCGGCTTCTCGATGCGCAGCGAGTCGGAGTTCGACGTCTTCGGTGCGGGGCACGCATCGACGAGCGTTTCATCCGGACTCGGCATGGCCATCGCGCGCGATCTCGCGGGCCGCGACGAAACGATCGTCGCGGTGCTCGGCGATGGCGCGCTCACCGGCGGCCTCGCGTATGAAGCGATCAACAACGCCGGACAGCTCGGGTCGAACTTCATCGTCATCCTGAACGACAACGAGATGTCGATCGCGCCGAACGTTGGGTCGATTGCCTCGTACCTCTCGATTCTTCGCAGCAAGCGATTTGCGAACGCCGCGCGCGAGAAAGCGAGGAACGTGCTGCACCGGCTCCCATTCGGTCGAATGGCACGCAAGGCGTTCACCGCCGCGGAGATGGGCGCGATGCACTTCGTTTCGCCCGCGGAGAAAACGACGGTGATCTTCGAAGAGCTCGGTTTTCGGTACATGGGCCCCGTGGACGGGCACAACATCGACGCGCTCGTCCAAGCGATCGGCATCGCCAAGGGCATTGGAGGACCGGTACTCCTGCACGTGCGTACGATCAAGGGCAAAGGATACGAGCCGGCAGAGAAGGACTCGCGCACGTTCCATGGCTGCGGAGCATTCGATGTCGAGAACGGCAAGCTCGAGGTCAAGCCCAACGCGCGCCCCACGTTTTCCGACGCATTTGCGGACGCGATGAACGTCGTCGCCGCGAAGGACCAGCGCGTCATCGGCATCACCGCGGCGATGCCGGACGGCACGAAGCTCGCGAAGTTCGGAAAGAAGTTTCCCGAGCGGTTTTTCGACGTCGGCATTGCCGAAGCGCATGCCGTCTGCTTTGCTGCCGGAGCCGCCTCGGCGGGGCTGAAGCCGGTCTGTGCCATCTATTCGACGTTCTTGCAACGCGCCTACGACCAAGTCGTTCACGACGTCTGCGTGCAGGAGCTCCCCGTCGTCTTCTGCATGGATCGCGCGGGGCTCGTCGGCGATGACGGTCCGACGCACATGGGACTGTACGACATTGCGTATCTGCGGGCGCTTCCCGGGATGACGATCATGGCGCCGCGGTGCGAGGAGGAGGTGCTGCCGATGCTCGAGCACGCGCTCAGTCTCGAAGGTCCCGCGGCGATTCGCTATCCGCGCGGCTCCAGCGCCGGGCGGCACGAAGATCCGGTCTCTCCCATCGAGCACGGAAAATCGGAGGTATTGCGGCACGGCGAAGGGGTCGCAGTGCTCGCGCTTGGGAACACGGTGGACGTCGCCTTGGATGCCTACGAGCTCCTCGCAACGCTGCGTGGCCACAATGGCCGCCGGCCGACCGTCGTCAACGCTCGCTTCGCACGACCGCTTGACGAGGGCCTCCTCGAAGAACTCGCCCGAACGCACGAGTGCGTCGTGACGCTCGAAGAGCACGCGCTCGCAGGCGGCTACGGCTCGGCGGTCGTAGAGTGGTACTCGGACCGCGGCATCGCGGTTCGCGTCGAGCGCGTCGGCATACCGAGCGTGCTGGTTCAGCACGATACGCAGCCGCGCCAACGCGTGAAGTTCGGCCTCTCTGCCGAGTTGCTGGCGGAGCGGATCGCGCAAGCATCGCGAGAAGGCTCGTCGCGAACGTCGGACGCCGCGCAATCGTTGCGGGAGTAGAGGAAAAAGTGAGATCAGCCTTCACGATCGCCGCGGCGCCGCCGTCAGTCGCGCCGGGGCCACTGCCGAGCGCTCAAGTCACCCAGCAGATACCGACGTGGTGGCAAATGCACGCATCGTGGTTCACGCACACGATCGCAGGGGTCTTCGTGATCTGCGCCATCTTGCTGATCGTGCTCCTCGCAGTCCAGACGACGAAGCAAGAGGGCCTGTCGGGAACGATCGGCGGGCGCGTGGAGTCCGCATATCGCGGGCGTCTCGGCGCCGAGGAACAGCTCAAGCGCGTGACCGGGTGGATCGCGGTCGGATTCGTCGCCGCCGCCTTCATCTTGTCGCTGACGGGAATATAGGAACTGCCCTGGCGACGTTGCTCGAGGTTCGAAACCTCAAGACGACGTTCAGAACCGAAGACGGCCCCGCGACGGCCGTCAACGGCCTTTCGTTTTCTCTTCAAGCCGGCGAAACGTTGGGCATCGTTGGGGAATCGGGCTCGGGAAAATCCGTTACGGCCCTATCGATCATGCGACTCTTGCCGCGCAACGCGAAGTCGACGGCGGACGCCGTCGAATTCGCCGGCGAGGATCTCTTGCGCAAAAGCGAAGCCGAGATGCGCCGCATCCGCGGCCGGCGCATCGCGATGATCTTCCAAGATCCCATGACGTCGCTCAATCCGGTCCTCACGATCGGCGAGCAGATCGCCGAAGCGGTACGCCTTCACTTCGGCGTACGTCGCAGCGAGGCGCGTCGCCGTGCGGTCGAAATGCTGGAGAAGGTTCGCGTCCCCGAGGCGAAGCGGCGTCTCGACGAGTATCCGCATCAGTTTTCCGGCGGCATGCGCCAGCGGGTCATGATTGCCATGGCTCTCTCCTGCGGTCCGGAACTGCTCATCGCCGACGAGCCGACCACCGCTCTCGACGTGACGATTCAGGCGCAGATCCTCGAACTCATGAACGAGATCCAGCGCGAGACGGGTACGGCGATCATCCTTATCACCCACGATCTCGGGGTCGTGGCGGAGGTCTGCGGCAACGTGCTCGTTATGTACGGCGGCAACCTCGTCGAGTACGGCACCGCGATGCAAATCTTCGACGCGCCGCGGATGCCGTACACGCAAGGCCTCTTGGCCTCGCTACCGCGCCTGGACAAGCGCGATCGTACGCGGCTGGTCCCGATCAAAGGGCAGCCGCCAAACCTCCTGAATCTGCCGGCGGGATGCGCCTTCGCGCCCCGCTGCGCGTATCGTATGCCGATCTGCGACGAGCCGGTCGCGTTGTACGATTTTGGCGGCGGACACGTAGCCCGCTGCGTGCTCTACGACGATCGTGCGACGGCACAGCGGCCGATCGACGTCGAGACTGTGCCACAAGCGGCAAAGACGTGACGCCTTCGAAGACGGCTGCCGAGGCGCCGCTGGTCGAGGTTCGGGATCTGTACAAGTACTTTCCCGTTCGCGCCGGGCTCTTCTCCCGCCACGTTGCGGACGTGCATGCCGTCGACGGCGTCAGCCTAAAGATCAAAGCCGGCGAGACGCTCGGCCTGGTGGGCGAATCCGGATCGGGGAAAACGACGATCGGGCGCCTGATTCTGAACCTCCTGCGGCCCACGAAGGGCGCGATATTCTTCAAGGGCCGCAACATCACGACGCTGCGCCGGCGGGAGGTTCGCAGTCTGCGGCGCGAGATGCAGATCATCTTCCAAGATCCCTACGCGTCGCTGAATCCCCGTATGACCGTCGGCGAGATCATCGGCGCGCCGCTGCGCATCCATGGCATCGCTCGCGGCTCAGCGGTCGCCGATCGCGTCTCCGAGCTCATTCGGCTGGTCGGACTGCGATCGTATCATGCGAACCGTTACCCGCACGAGTTCTCCGGTGGGCAGCGTCAACGCATCGGCATAGCGCGCGCGTTGGCCGTCAACCCCACGTTCATCGTCCTCGACGAGCCCGTCTCGGCGCTCGACGTGTCGATTCAGGCCCAGGTCATCAACCTGCTAGAAGACCTGCAGGAGCAGTTCGGTCTCACCTATCTCTTCATCGCTCACGATCTGTCGGTGATTCGCCATATCTCGAATCGCGTGGCCGTGATGTACGTCGGCAAGATCGCGGAGGTCGCACCGCGCGACGAGCTCTACGAGAACCCGCTGCATCCCTACACGCAGTCGCTGCTCTCCGCGATTCCCATCCCGGAGCCCGCCGTCGAAGCCCGTCGTAAGCGCATCGTGCTGACGGGGGACATCCCGTCGCCGGTGCGCCCGCCCTCGGGTTGCCGTTTTCACACGCGCTGTCCGGTGGCGTACGCTCGCTGCAGCGTGGAAGAACCGGGCCTGCTGCACTATGGGAACGGCCACTTTGCGGCGTGTCACCTCGTGGAAGAACAGAGCGGCCGCGCGCCCGCGCTGATCGCAGGGCCGACCGTCGTTCCCGCCTCCTAAAAAGAAAAGAGACGACCGCGTCGCGACCGTCTCTCGTTCAATATCTGACTCGGGATGACGCTTAGGCTTTTTTCTTTCGGCCGCCCTTGCGCCGTCCGCCTTTGCGTGCCGCCTTCTTACGACCGGCAGCCGCTTTCTTGCGTCCGCCTTTCTTGCGCGCGGCCGCTTTACGACCAGCCTTCTTGCGGCCTTTCCCTTTGCGAGCCTTGCCCTTACGGGTGGCCGCTTTGCGTCCAGCCTTCTTGCGTCCGGCGGTCTTGCGAGCGGCGCCCTTGCGAGCGGCGCCCTTGCGAGCGGCGCCCTTGCGAGCAGCCTTCTTGCGAGACGTCTTCCGGCGTCGCGGCGGCTTGGGCTCTTCGCCCATCATTCCGCCGTTGCCCATGATGTCTTCCATCAAATCCTCCTCGTCCCAAGTGGGACGATCAGCGTTGGTTGACAGCGCATACATAGCGCTTTATTGCGCATGATAATGGATTTATGTGAACAATGCAAATCAACGCATTTGCAAAGAACCAAGAAATTGTCGCGGGCGAGTCTCCCGCATCGCACGGATCGGCGTCGGAGATTCGTAGCGCGCGTTCGCGTAGGCGCGGTAGAGGAGTGAGGTTCGCCCCACCGAGGAGGCTCTGAACGAGCCCCGGAGGCACGACGCCGAGAGGGCGACCCTCGCCCCGAGCCGCGTAAGCACCCCGGGAATTTGCCCTCTCCTTGACCCCGGGTGATATACTCGCCCCGTGAAAAAGCCCCTCATCATCGTCGAGTCGCCGACTAAAGCACGAACGATTAAGAAGTTCTTGCCGTCGCGATATGTGGTGAAGGCCTCCGTGGGACACGTTCGCGATCTTCCGAAGTCCACGCTCGGCGTCGACGTCGACAACGGATTCACGCCGAAGTACCTCACGATCAAGGGAAAAGGCGACGTCATAAAAGAGCTGAAAAGCGCGGTCAAGGCTGCAGACGAGGTCTATCTTGCGACCGACCCCGACCGCGAGGGCGAGGCGATCGCCTGGCACTTGGCGGAGTTGCTGAAGCTCCCCGATCCGCACCGGATCGAGCTACACGAAATCACGAAGGAAGCCGCGCTCGAAGCCATCAAGCACCCGCACCGCATCGACATGGACCGCGTGAACGCGCAGCAGGCTCGGCGCATTCTCGATCGGCTCGTCGGGTACAAGATCTCGCCCCTGCTTTGGGCGAAGGTCCGGGGCGGCCTCTCCGCCGGACGCGTGCAGTCGGTCGCCGTGCGCCTCATCGTCGACCGCGAGCGCGAGATCCGCGCCTTCGTTCCAAAGGAGTATTGGACGATTGCGGCGCGTTTTGCGACGCTTCGGGACCGTGACGTGGCGATGGAGTTTCCCGCCGATCTCGTCACGTATCGCGGTGAGAAGCTCGAGATCGCAACCCAGTCGCAGGCCGACGGGATTCTCGCCGCGCTCGAAGGCGCGTCGTCGAGCATTACCGGCATACGCAGGCGCGAGGTGCGGCGGAACGCCGCGGCTCCGTTCACGACCTCGACACTCCAGCAGGAGGCTTCGCGCCGGCTGCGTCTGCGCGTTCGCCGGACGATGCAGATCGCGCAAGCGCTCTACGAGGGCGTCGATCTCGGTGGGAAAGAGGGCACCGTCGGACTCATCACCTATATGCGTACCGACTCGACGCGTATCTCCGATCAGGCGCGTGAGGCCGCCCGCAGCTACATCACGCAGCAGTACGGCGACGAGTTCCACGGCGGACGCGTGCACCGCGTTCGCGAGGGAGCCCAGGACGCTCACGAAGCCATCCGCCCTACGTCGGTGTTGCGTGCGCCGGTAGAGCTCGCGGGGATTCTCAAGCGCGACGAGCTCCGGCTCTATACGCTGATTTGGGAGCGTTTCGTCGCCTCCCAGATGGCACCGGCAGTCTTCGACCAGACGACGGTGGAGATTGCTGCGGGCGAGTACGGTTTCCGCGTCACGGGAAGCGTCCTAAAGTTTGCCGGCTTCACCCGCGTGTACGAAGAGGGAAAGGATGAGGCAGAGACCGGCGGCACGCAGGGCGACGCCCGCGTGGGGCCGTCGAAAGAGCGGCTGCGCTTGCCCGAGCTCTTCGAGGGCGACGCGCTCGAGCGTCGCGCTCTCGAGTCGAAGCAGCATTTCACCGAGCCGCCACCGCGCTACACGGAAGCCTCGCTGGTGCGCGTCCTCGAGGAGAACGGCATCGGTCGTCCGTCAACGTACTCGACCATCGTGGAGACGATCCAGGCGCGCGGGTACGTCACGCAGCAAGATCGTCGTTTCATGCCGACCGAGATCGGGGAAGCGGTCAACGATCTCTTGGTCGAGCATTTCCCGAAGATCGTCAATCCGACGTTCACGGCAGAGATGGAGGGCGATCTCGACAAGGTCGCGGAGGGACGCGGGGACTGGGTCGGCGTGCTGCGCACGTTCTACGGTCCGTTCGCGAGCGAGCTCGCAGAAGCCGAGCGCAACTTGCCGCGTCTGGAGGTCCGCGATGAGCCGACCGACGAGGTCTGCCCGAACTGCGGGCGCCCCATGGTCATCAAACTGGGTCGCTTCGGAAAGTTCATCTCGTGCACGGGGTATCCCGAGTGCAAGACGACGCGCCCGATCGTAAAAGACACCGGCGCGAAATGCCCGAAGGACGGCGGCGCGGTCGTGGAGCGTCGCTCGCGCAAGGGGCGCACGTTCTACGGCTGCATGAACTATCCGAACTGCGATTTCATCTCGTGGGATCGCGTGGTCCCAGAGCGCTGCCCCGCCTGCGGCTCGCACGTCGTCGTCAAGACGCGGCGCGGATCGTCGCATCTCGAGTGCGCGGCGGATCGCGAGCACGACGTATCGTCTCTGGTCAACGCCGAGCAGCAGGAGCACGCCGAAGAAGCCGCCGCTTCGTCGTGAGGCTGCTCGTGATCGGCGGCGGGCTCGCGGGTTGCGAAGCCGCGTGGCAAGCGGCACGGCAGGGCGCCGAGGTCGATCTCTACGAAATGCGCCCGGTCAGGAGCGGGCCTGCGCACGCGACGGCACACCTCGCCGAGCTCGTCTGCAGCAACTCGCTGCGCGGCGCCGCGCTCGAGAACGCCGTCGGCCTCCTGAAGGAAGAGCTCGCGCGTCTCGATTCCGTCATCGTATGCGCCGCGCGCGAAAGTTGCGTGCCGGCTGGCGGCGCGCTCGCTGTCGACCGAGCGCGGTTTGCGTCGGCCGTCGAGGCGCGCATCGCACGCGAGCCGCGCATCGCGCTGCATCGCGAAGAGGTGCTGGAGATTCCTCTGGATCGGCCCGCCGTCGTCGCGTGCGGCCCGTTGCCGGGCGACGCGTTCCTGGAGCGCATCGACGCGCTGGTCGCCTCGCGTCACGGCGCGCGCCTGCATTATTTCGATGCCGCATCGCCGATCGTCGCCGCCGACTCCATCGACGACGCAGCGATGTATCGCAAGTCGCGGTACGAAAAAGGCGACGGCGACGATTATCTCAATATTCCGCTCGACGCGCGACAGTACGCCCGGCTCCTGCACGACTTGCGCACGTTGCCGCGCTACGAGGCGAAGTCGTTCGACGACGCGCGCTACTTCGAGGGCTGCCTGCCGATCGAAGAGATGGCCGATCGCGGCGACGACGTGCTGCGATTCGGCCCGATGAAGCCCGTCGGACTGCGCGACCCGCGCACGGGCGTGACCCCGTACGCCGTCGTGCAGCTGCGCAACGAAAATCGCGAGCGCACAGCGTACAATCTCGTCGGTTTTCAAACGCGCTTGACCTGGCCTTCGCAGCGCGAGGCCTTCCGGCGCCTTCCCGGTTTGGCAAACGCCGAGTGGCTGCGGTTGGGCGTCATGCATCGGAACACGTTCCTCGAGGCGCCCAAGCTGCTGGAGCGATCGCTGCGATTGCGTGGGACGGCGGCGCTGTACTTTGCCGGCCAGATAACCGGTGCGGAGGGATATGTCGAAGCGGCTGCGTGCGGTGCGATGGCGGGCATTCACGCGGCGCGGGCGCTTCTCGAGCGCGAACCCGTCGAAGTGCCGTCAGAGACCGCGCTTGGTGCCGTCGTCGCGCATCTGCAGAACGCGCACACCCCGGATTTTCAGCCGTCCAACGTGACGTGGGCGGCCTTCCCGCCGCTTGCGCCGCCCGTGCGCGACAAGGCGGCGCGCAGGCGCCGCATGGCCGAGCGCGCGCTTGCCGCGCTCGACGGCTTCCTCGAGCGACTGCAACCCGAGCTCGCCGGCGTCGGTACTAAAGCGGGATGAAGATTCGCTCGACCACGATCGTCGCGGTCCGTCGCGACGGCGCCCTGGCGATGGCCGGCGACGGGCAAGTCACGATCGACAAGACCGTCGTCAAGCATCACGCGCGCAAGGTGCGGCGCATCGCGAGCGGTACGGTGCTTGCCGGCTTCGCCGGCTCTGCGGCCGACGGCATCGCGCTGCTCGAGAAGTTCGAGGGGAAATACGCGGAGTTTAAGGATCTTACGCGTGCGTCGGTCGAGCTTGCGAAGGATTGGCGCCAGGATCGCGTGCTGCGGCGACTCGAGGCATTGCTCGTGGTCGGAACGCCCGAGCATCTCTTCATTCTCTCCGGCAACGGCGACGTGATCGAGCCGGACGAAGGGATCGCTGCGATCGGCAGCGGCGGACCGTACGCTCAGGCAGCAGCCGCGGCCCTGCTGCGCAACACGTCGCTTCCGGCCGCAGATATCGCGCGTGCAGCCATCGGCATTGCGGGCGAAATCTGCATTTACACGAACGCCGACATCACGGTAGAGGTGCTGCCGTGAACGGACGGACGGCGCTCGACGGCGACGTGCAGGCGCTTACTCCGGCCCAGATCGCGAAGGCGCTCGACGCGTACATCGTCGGACAGCAGAAGGCGAAACGAGCCGTGGCGATCGCGTTACGGAACCGCTATCGGCGAGGTCGCGTCTCCGACGATCTTCGCGCAGAGATCACGCCGAAGAACATCCTCATGATCGGCCCGACCGGAGTGGGCAAGACGGAGATCGCGCGTCGGCTGGCCAGCCTGGTCGGCGCGCCGTTCGTGAAAGTGGAAGCGACGAAATACACCGAGGTTGGCTACGTCGGTCGCGACGTCGAGTCGATGGTTCGAGATTTGGTCGAGGTTGCGGTGCGCATGGTCATGGAGGCACGTCGCGCGGAGGTGGCCGACGTCGCGGAGCGCCAAGCGGTCGAACGCATCATCGACGTTCTCCACCCCGAGACGCGCGCACCGCAGCCACAAGGCCAAGGCGGGCTTGCGGCAACGCTCGGCTCGATTTTCGGCAACGCGACTGCAACGCAGCCGGAGCAACGCACGCAAACGATTCCCGGGCCGGACGCACAGCACGTGCGCGATCAAACGCGCGAAGAGGTCGAGCGCGGCTTCTACGACGTGCGTTTGGTCGAGATCGAGGTCGAGGAGACGCCCTCGCTCCCGATCGGCGTCATCGGAGGCATGGGCGATCAGGGAGCCGACATCGGCGAGATGCTCGGTGGCATGTTGCCGAAAAGAAGGACGCGCAGGCGCGTTACGGTCGCCGAGGCGCGGCGAATCTTCACCCAAGAGGAAGCGGCAAAGCTTATCGACAGCGAGGCGGTCAAACGCGAAGCGTTGCGCCGAGCCGGAGAGGACGGAATCATTTTCATCGACGAGATCGACAAGGTTGCCGGGCACGAGGGCTCCCGCGGCGGTCCCGACGTCTCGCGCGAAGGCGTGCAGCGCGACATTCTTCCGATCGTGGAAGGGTCGACCGTCAACACGAAGCACGGCCAGATCAAGACGGATCACATTCTCTTCATTGCGGCCGGAGCGTTTCACATGAGCAAGCCGTCCGATCTCATTCCGGAACTGCAGGGCCGTTTACCGATACGCGTGGAGCTTGACTCCCTTACCGCCGAGGACTTCAAGACGATTCTGACCCAGCCGCGCAACGCACTCGTCGAGCAGTACAAGGCGTTGCTCGGTACGGAAGGCGTGCAACTCGAGTTTACGGATGACGGCATAGAAGAGCTCGCTCGATTTGCCATGCAGGTGAACGAGCAGAGCGAGAACATCGGCGCGCGACGATTGCATACCGTGCTCGAGCATCTGCTCGAAGACGTGAGCTTTGCGGCTCCCGAGCGCTCCGGAGCCGTCCGCGTCGACGCGGAGTACGTACGGAACCGCCTCAGCGACGTGGTTCGCAATGCCGATCTCTCGAACTACATTCTTTAGATTCGTCCTTATCGCGTCTGTCGAGGAGGTAGTGTAGAGATATGCGAACGTGCGCAACGAATTCGGGAGGTCGTGCACGATGAAGAACGTGAGTCTCGCCTTGCTCCTTCTCACCGGCGTGCTCGCCGGATGCTACGGCGCACCAGGATACTCGACCCCGCCGGGCTACGGCACGAACTGCATCCCGCCGGCGAATGCCGCGCTCGTCTATCCGTCGAACAATGCAACCGGCGTTCTCGACAACACGATGACGGTCTACATCGCCGTCCCCTCGCCGCTGTCGTCGCCGGGTAGCCAGGACACGAACGTCGTCGGACCGCCGTCGTACGGATCGCAGCTGACGGGAGGCTTCAAGGCCGTGTCGTACGGCTCGATTCCGACGCCGAACGCGGTACCGGGATACGCGAACCCGCAGTACTATGCGACGACGCTCGGGCAAACGCTTACCGCCGCCACGGCGTTTGCCGTTCACTGGAACGACCTGAACAGCGCGTGCAATTCGTCGACGGGCGCCTCCCTTCTGGGATCCTTCACGACGCAGTAAGCGCGGCAAAGGATTACGCCCGCACGACTTCGTAGCCGGGCGCGGTGAGCTACAAGCGAACGATCGTCACCGAAGGTCACGACGTCCTGCGGCGCCGGGCGAAGCGCGTTGCGCCCCAGGAGATCGCCGATCCGCTCTTCCAGCAGCTCATCGAGGACATGTTCCTGACGATGTACGAGGCGCCCGGCGTCGGCCTGGCGGCACCGCAAGTCGGCATTGCGAAGCAGCTCTTCGTCGTCGACGTGAAAGATGAAGAACACGAGCCTGCGGTCGTCATCAATCCCAAGATCGTCGTGGCGCAAGACGAGATCGAGCTCACCGAAGGTTGTCTCTCGGTTCCGGGGTACGTGGGAGAGATCACGCGCTTCTCGCACGTCGCCGTAACGGGACTCGATCGCAACGGTCACAAGATCCGCTTGGAAGGCGACGGTCTCTTCGCGCAATGCCTGCAACACGAAATCGACCACCTGCACGGTAGGCTCTACAAAGACAGCGCGCGCAATCTTCGTCCTTCGACGCCCAGCGAGGAGCGCGAGGACGGAGAATCGGCGGAAGAAGCGTGAGGTTTTGCTGAAGACGCTCTTCTTCGGAACGAGCGCGTTCGCCGTGCCGAGCCTCGACGTGGCGGCCGATCGTACCGAGCTGCATGGCGTCGTCACGCAGGCAGACCGGCCGGCAGGCAGAGGCCTGCGCCTGCAATCGAGTCCGGTGAAACGCGCCGCCGTAGCGCGGGCTTTGCCGGTCTACGAGCCGGCCAGCCTGCGTGCGTTCGCCCGCGACATGGCGTCGCTGGACTTCGATGCTTTCGTCGTCGCGTCGTACGGCAAGATTCTTCCGCCCGAGGTGCTCGGAGTGCCCGCGCTCGGGTCGCTGAACGTGCATCCGTCGCTCTTGCCACGATATCGTGGCGCGACGCCGATCCAGGCCGCGCTGCTCGCCGGCGACGCCGAAACGGGCGTGACGATCATGCTTATGGACGACGGCATGGATACCGGCGACATCGTCGTGCAAGAGCGCCTGCAGATTACGGACGACGACGACTTCGCGACGCTACACGACCGCCTCGCCGGGCTTGGCGCGCACCTGTTGGGGCGGGCGATCGAGCGCGGCGAGCGCGAGGGTCACTTCCCGCACCGTCCGCAGTCGGGCGAGGCGAGCGTCACGCGACCCATCTCCAAGGCCGATCTCGCGCTCGACTGGTGCTGGCCCCTCGCTCGCATCGTCCATCACGTGCGCGCGTACGCACCCGCGCCGGCCGCGCGCGCCCTTCTCGGAGAGACGACCGTGAAGGTGCTCGAGGTGGGTGGGCTCGGGCGCGAGGCCGCGAGCCCCGGAACGCCGCTCGGCATTCGAGACGAGAGCCTCGCCGTCGCTTGCGCCGACGGCGTGGTTGCGGTGCGGATGCTGATCGCGCCGAACCACGGTCGCGAGAGCGGCGCGGCGTTCGCGCGGCGAACCGGCCTCGCGTGAACGCGCGGGATGTCGCGCTTCACGTGGTGCGCGACGTCTTTCCCAGCACTGGCCGCGCGCGCGGCGCACAAGAGGCGCTCGATTATCGCGTGCGCGCAGCGGGGCTGGGAGCGCGCGACCGCGCCTTCGCAACCGAGCTGGCCTACGGTGCGATCAAGATGCGTCGCCTCCTGGACTGGTATCTGCAACCCTTCGTGGGCGACCGCGCCGCGACGCTCGCTGCCACCGCGCACGAGGTGCTTCGCTTGGCCGTTTACGAACTACGCTTCACGCGCGCCGACGAGCACGCAACCGTCTATGAGTTCGTCGAGATCGCAAAACGTCGCGGGCATCGCGGTCTTGCCGGTCTCGTCAACGCCGTCTTGCGCTCGTATCTTCGCGAGCCGCCCCCCGAGCCCGCGCGCGACCTGTTCCACGACGACGACGAATACGTAGGCACGCGCTATTCGCTGCCGACGTGGCTCGTGCGGCAATGGCGCGACGTTTTTGGAACGAGCCGATTGGAGGCGATGTGCGACGGCGTCAATGGCCCCCCGCAA
>DAHXOK010000028.1 GCA_027364935.1 Vulcanimicrobiota bacterium
ACTCGAGATCGCCGAGCTGGCCGAGACGACGATCGTCGCGTTGCAGCCGGGAAGCGGAGACTCGATTCAAGTGCTCAAAGCCGGCATCATGGAGATCGCCGACGTTTTCGTCGTGAACAAAGGCGATCACCCGATGGCAAATCAGCTGCGCCGGGAGATCCGTTCGATGATGCAAATCACGGAGTACTCGGGTTGGGTTCCGGAGGTTGTGACGACCCAGGCGCTGCACGGAGACGGCATCGAGGAGCTCTGGTCCGCGATCGAGCGCCACGCCGCGTACTTGCACGAGAGCGGCGAGATTGCAGGGAGGCGGCGCGCCCGCTTCGTCCATCAGGTGCGAGCGATTGCCGCAGGCCGCATTCGCGAGCTGGTCGAGCGGCGGATCGCCGGCGACCTCGAAGCCGACGGGGATCCGTACGCCGCGGCGGGGCGCGCGCTGGAGGCGCTCGGCATCCAGGAATGACCTGCGGGTTCCGTGCGTGAACCCCTATAGACCGTGGCGAAGATGATCGAGCGCGCTTCCTCCGAGCAGGCGTGGAAAGATGCGTCCAAGGCCGGGAAGCGCCGTGCCGGAACCGGTTCGGGGGCCGTCGACCGCACGATTTCCGACGTGCCGCTGCAGACGCTCTACGGTCCGGCGGACCTCGCGAACCTCGACGTCGAGCGCGACCTCGGATATCCCGGCTTCTATCCGTACACGCGCGGTTTACATCCGAACGGTTACCGCGATCGCCTGTGGACCATGCGACAGTTTGCCGGCTTCGGCACGGCGCGGCAGACGAACGAGCGCTACAAGTTCTTGCTCGCGCAGGGACAGACGGGGCTCTCCGTCGCCTTCGACATGCCGACGCTGATGGGATACGACTCCTACGCGCCGCAAGCGCGCGGCGAAGTGGGCCGGTGCGGCGTCGCAATCGACTCGCTCGCCGACATGGAGGCGCTCTTCTCCGGCATCGACATGGGCGCGGTCACGACGTCCATGACCATCAACGGGCCGGCGGCCATCGCACTCGCGCAGTACGTCGCCGCGGCGGAGAAGCAAGGCGTCTCGCGCCGCGTGCTGGGCGGTACGGTCCAAGCCGACATCCTCAAGGAGTACATCGCTCAGAAGGAGTGGATCTTTCCGCCGCGGCCACACATGCGGCTTATCGTCGACATGATCGCGTTCTGCACGGACGAGATGCCGCGCTGGAACACGATCTCGATCTCGGGCTATCATATTCGCGAGGCCGGATCGACGGCGGCGCAGGAGCTCGCCTTCACCCTCGCCGACGGCTTCGCGTACGTCGAGGCGTGCGTCGCGAGAGGAATGGCCGTCGATTCGTTCGCTCCACGACTCTCGTTCTTCTTCAATTCGCACATCGACTTCTTCGAAGAGATCGCAAAGTTTCGCGCCGCGCGACGGATCTACGCGCGTCACATGCGCGATCGGTACGGCGCAAAGGACCCGCGGTCGTGGCAGCTGCGCTTCCACACGCAAACGGCCGGTTGCAGCGCGACCGCGCAACAGCCGGAGAACAACATCGTGCGCGTCGCCTACGAAGCGATGGCGGCGGTCCTCGGCGGAACGCAATCGCTGCACACGAACTCGATGGACGAAGTGCACGCTCTTCCGACCGAGAAGTCGGCCGAGATCGCGCTGCGCACCCAGCAGGTGCTGGCGTACGAAACGAACGTCGCGAACGTCGTCGATCCGCTCGGCGGCTCGTACTTCGTCGAAGCGCTGACCGACGAGATGGAGCGCGAGGCCGAAGCCTACTTCGCGCAGATCGCGGAGTACGGCGGGGTCATCGAAGCGATCGAGGCGGGGTTCTTTCAGAGAGAGATCGCCGATGCCAGCTACCGGTATCAGCGTTCGATCGAGACGAAAGACCGCGTCGTCGTCGGCGTCAATGCGTTCGAGAGAAACGAGGAGGCTGGGGATATCGAGTTGCTGCGCATCACCGCAGAGACGGAGGCCGAGCAGGCGCAAGGCGTGCGGCGCGTGCGCGAAGGACGCGACGCAGCGCCGGCGCGCGCGGCGCTCGAGCGGCTGCAGCGCGCGTGCCGCGATCCCAAGGACAACGTCATGCCGCACCTGATCGCGTGCGTGAACGCGTATTGCACCGAGGGCGAGATCGTCGAAGCGATGGTCGAGGTCTACGGACGCTATGTCGAACGGAGCGTATTCTAGCTCATGCAAGGATTGAACGAGATTCGGCGCCACCGCGTGCGGCGCACGCTGTCGGAGGTGAAGCGCAAGCTGGAAGAGGCGTTGCGTTTGAGCAGGACGAGGGACAGGCTGCGTGATCGAAGCAAAGCGTAGCACCGCGCCGCTGCGGATCGTCGTCGCAAAGGCGGGTCTCGACGGGCACGACCGGGGAGCGAAAGTCATCGCGCGCGCGTTGCGCGACGCGGGCATGGAGGTCATCTACACCGGCCTCTTCCAGTCGCCGGAGCAGATCGTCCAGACCGCGCTTCAAGAAGATGCAGACGGCATCGGGCTCTCGATCCTCTCGGGAGCGCACATGACGCTCTTTCCGCTGGTGTTGGAGCAGCTCAAGGCGCAGGACGCGCAGGACGTCGTATTTTTCGGCGGCGGGACGATACCGCCCGACGACGCGAAGGCGCTCGAGCGCATGGGCGTGCGTGCCATCTTCACCCCCGGAACGCCGCTTCAA
Organism: Vulcanimicrobiota bacterium; assembly: GCA_027364935.1. Lineage (GTDB taxonomy): Bacteria > Vulcanimicrobiota > Vulcanimicrobiia > Vulcanimicrobiales > Vulcanimicrobiaceae > Tyrphobacter. The sequence continues at coordinate 2,661 of DAHXOK010000028.1, forward strand.
GAGATCGTGGAGTTCGTCAGACGCGAGTGCGGAAGGCGCGAGCTGGTTAATTGAAGGTTCGAACGCGCGTCGCGCCGTCGCCGACGGGCGACCCGCACGTCGCCACCGCGTACGTCGCGATGATCAATGCGTGCTTTGCGCGCGCCTCCGGCGGCGACGGCCGTTTCATCCTGCGCATCGAGGACACGGACCGCACGCGCAGCACGCAAGCATCCGAAGAGGCGATCCTCGCATCGCTGGATTGGCTCGGCCTGGCGTGGGACGAAGGCCCGGACGTCGGCGGCCCGCACGGCCCGTACCGCCAGAGCGAGCGCTCTGCGGTCTACGCCGAGCACGCGGCCCGCCTGCTGCGGGACGGCCACGCCTTCGCGTGCTTCTGCAGCGCGGAGCGGCTCGAAGAGATGCGAGTGGCGCAGCGCGCGGCACACGAGCCGCCGCATTACGACGGCCATTGTCTGACCTTGACGCATCAGGCGATCCAAGAGAACGAACGCGCGGGCGTTCCGTGCGTGCTTCGCTTGAAAGTGCCGCGTGACGGCGTCTGCGTTTTCGAGGACGTGCTGCGCGGTCGAATCGAGATCGAATGGAAGACCGTCGATATGCAGGTGCTCATGAAGTCCGACGGATTTCCCACGTACCATCTTGCGAACGTCGTCGACGACCACCTCATGGAGGTCACGCACGTCATTCGCGGTGAGGAGTGGATCAGCTCGACGCCCAAGCATCTGCTGCTCTACGACTACTTCGGATGGAGCGGCGATACGCCGACGTTCTGCCACTTGCCGCTCTTGCGCAACCCGGACAAGAGCAAGCTCTCGAAGCGCAAGAATCCGACGAGCATCCTCTACTATCGCGCGCGCGGGTTTCTCCCCGAGGCGCTGCTCCATTTTCTCGGTACGCTCGTCGACGGCCGCAACGACGAAGCGTTGCTGGAGTGCAGCGCGACGAGCGAGCTGCTCGAGCGCATGTGCTCGCACTTCGATCTCACGCGCATCTCGCTCGGCGGCCCCGTCTTCGATCTGGAAAAGCTCACGTGGCTCAACGGGCAGCATCTTCGTCGCCACCATGCGTCCGAGATGCTCGCGATCTTGGAGGCCTGGGGATACGCGTGGCCGCCGGCGATTGCAGCCGAGCACCGGGAGCGTATCGCGCGACTGGCAATGGATCGCATCAGGACGCTCGACGAGTTCGGGCCGCTCGTCGCGTTCTTTGCCGAACGCCCCGACCTCTCGAAGGCCGATCTCGAGCTGTCGAAGCTTCCTCCCGCGGCGGCGGGAGAAGCGCTCGCCCTCGCGCTGCGCGCACTTGCGGAGATCGCGGATGCGCTTTGGCGGGAAGCCGAGATCGGCAACGTGCTCAAGGCCGCGGTCGCGGCGCACGAGTGGCCCTTTGCGCAAGGCCTGCGCTTTCGCGACGCCGTTCGCGTCTACTACGTCGCCGTGACGGGGAGCCCGACGTCGCTGCCGCTCTTCGACGCGATGGAGATTCTCGGAAAGGGCGAATCCCTGCGCAGACTGGAGACCGCCTTGGAGAAGCTGCATTGAGCGGCGTTCGCGCCATCGTTCTCGCGGCCGGGAAGGGCACGCGCATGAAGAGCGCGGTGCCGAAGGTCTTCCACGAGCTGTGCGGCCGCCCGATGCTGTGGTGGGTTCTGCGCGCCCTGCGCGAGGCCGGCATCGAGGACGTCGTCGTCGTCATCTCGCCGGAGATGGAGTCTGGATTTGCCGCGCTTGGCGGTGGCGAGGCGGTCGTGCAGAAGGAGCAGTTAGGCACGGGGCACGCGCTGCGCGTCGCGCTCGAGTCGCGCACGCCGCGCAGCGGCGGTCGTATCCTCGTGACGAACGGCGACATGCCGCTCGTGACGGGAGAAATCTTTGCGGCGGCGACCGACGCGCTGGGTGCGGACGCCATGGCGCTCGTCACGCTGCCCGCATGGCCGGAGTCGAATTTTGGGCGTATCGTGCGTCGCGCGGAGCGCGTCGAGCGCATCGTCGAGGTGCGCGACGCAACCGCGGACGAACTGGCGATCGAGGAGACGAACGCCGGGATCTACGCGATGGACGAAGCGAAGGCGCGCGGCGCGCTCGCGGCCCTACGCAACGAGAACGCACAGCGCGAGTACTATCTCACCGACGCGGTTGCGGTGCTCGCGGCCGGTGGAGATCGCATCAATCCGGTCTTGCTCCGCGACGGGCGCAACCTGCTCGGCATCAACGACCGCGCAGAGCTCGCCGTTGCGCGCGCGCGCATGAGCGAACGCCTCTGCGCGCAGCACATGCGCGACGGCGTGACGATCGTCGATCCGGAGCGTACGTATTTGGAGCCCGAGCTTGCGATCGGCCGCGACACCGTCATCTACCCGAACACCGCAATCGGCCGCCTCTCGCGCATCGGCGAAGGGTGCACGATCGGTCCGAACGCGCGCCTTTCGAATGCGACGATCGGCGCTCGAACCGAAGTGCGCGAGAGCGTGATCCTCGACAGCGTCGTCGGAGACGACGCGCACGTCGGGCCGTTCGCGCACCTGCGCGGCGAGAGCGTTCTTGCGAACGGCGTTCGCATCGGGAACTTCGTCGAGTTGAAGAACGCGCGCCTCGAGAGCGGCGCCAAAGCCAGCCATCTCTCGTACCTCGGCGACGTCACGGTCGGAGAAGACGCGAACGTCGGCGCGGGAACGATCACGTGCAATTTCGACGGCAAGCGCAAGAACCGGACGAAGATCGGGAAGCGCGCGTTTATCGGCTCTAACTCGTCGCTCGTCGCTCCCGTCGAGATCGGCGACGACGCGCTTACGGGCGCGGGCTCCGTCGTGACGAAAGACGTCGCCGCAGGCGAGCGCGTCGCCGGGAATCCGGCGCGTCCGCTTCCGAAGAAGCCGTCCTAGGCATCGCGCCCCACGGCACTCTCCTCCATATGGAGGGTGTCTTTGCGGAGCTCGTTGCCGCGGCGCGTCGCTCGAGCGTTGCCGTCCTGGCGGCGATCGATTGCGCGACGCGTGCAGCCGAACCCGAGCTCGACGCCGCGCTCTTCTTTGCGAGCCGCGAGAACGTGCTGAGCTGCGTCTATGCGGGCGGCGCCCGCACGGAGCACTTTCGCGCCGTACGCATGCGCCACGCCGCGGACGGCACGCTCCCGGCACGCGCCGCGATCGTAGCGCAGCCGGTCGTTTCCTCGCGGCGGCCCGACGCCGTGATGCCCGGCGATCGAGCGGCGATCGCCGTCCCCATGATTTCGGAGCGCGCCGTTCGCGGCGTCTGGTACGCCGCGACCGCATCGGCCGCCCAATTGCCGAATGCGCGGCGCGTGTCGCGGATCGTATCGAGCGCGACCGAGATCTATCTGCTCGCGCTGGAGCGGGAAGCGGATCGCGCCGACGCGACCTTCGACGGTCTTACCGGCGCGTTCTCGCCGCGCGCATTCCGGTTAAAGCTGCACGACATCGTGCGTTCGGCGAGCGGCGCGGTGCTCTGCCTGTGGTTCGTCGACACGGATCGCTTTAAGGCGATCAACGATACGTACGGGCACGAAGCGGGCGACCTCGTTCTGCAGCGGATGGTGGCGCTGCTCGCAGAGCACGCGGTTCCCGGTGTCGACGTCGTCGGGCGAAAAGGCGGCGACGAGTTCTGCATGCTTCTGCGCGGCTCCCAAAAACTGCGTGCGATCGAGCGCGCGCGCGCGTTCTGTGCGGCGGTGAGGGCGCACGATTTCGGCGTACCGGTGCGGTTGACGGCGAGCGTTGGGGTTGCCGCATTCCCGTTCGATGCTGCCGATGCGGCAGCTCTGCTCGAAGCTGCAGACGCGGCCATGTATCACGCGAAGCGCTGTGGGCGCGACCGCGTCGCATACGCCGTCGAAGGCGCCGGCTTCGCTTTGTATGAATAGGACGGGAGATGAGCCTCTTGCTCGCAGTTGCGGCCGACGCGCTCGACCGATACGTAAACGCGATTCCGTCCGCGCGCCTGCTCGCCGAGCCCATCGCTCGTCTCGTCGACGCCGACCGGCAGGCTGCCGGCGCTCGGCTCGTCGCCTTCGAGCTGCCCGGATGGTTTGCCGCGATTTTTGCACAAGCGCTTGCATTGCTCTACTTCTGGCGCGTCGGTGGTGCCGCACGATGGCGCGACGCGCTGCGTGCGGCGCTCGGCGGAGAGGCCGCAGTACGCTTTACGTTCGGCGCCACGCTGGCGGTCATCGCACGTGCGGCGGCCGTACTGCCGGCGTTCTACCTCTGGCGCGTCGAGCGCGTGATGGGTCTATCGCACGCGTTGACGCGGGTATGGGCGTACGAGTACGTGCTCGGGACGCTCATCGGCATGCTCGTCGCGGGATGCATTGCCGCCATTTTGCTGTGGCTCGTCGAGCGCACGCATCAATGGTATCTCTATACGATCGCAGCCATCGTCGCGATATCCATCCTGGGGGCCCTCGTCGATCCGTACGCGATCGCGCCGCTCTTCGAGCGCTACGCACCCTTGGGCGGCGCGATCGGCACGCGCGCCGGCGCCTTTGCGTCTCGGGAAGGCTATGCCGGCGTTCCGGTGCTCGTCGAGCATCGCATCGACCGGATCCCGGTCGATGCGGCAAAGACGGAAGGCATGGGGTCCACGCAACGTATCGTTCTCGCCGACGCGATCGTCGATACGTCGACTCCGGAGGAGATCGACTTTTATCTCGCATCGGAGATCGCGCAGCTGGACAATCACGACCCGTTGAATCTCGCGCTCATCGATGCAGCGATCGTCATCATCGGTACCGCGATCGCCGTGGTCATCGCCGATCGCGTGCCGTTTCGACGCGACGACGACCCGATCTCGCGCATTACGCTCGTCGGCGCGCTTCTCGCGCTCGTGTATATTCTGGCCGTACCGGTCGATCACGCTGCCGTGGTGTCCATGCGTCTGCGGGCCCAGCGCGAAGCCGTCGCGATGACCGGAAATCGGGCGGCGGCGCTGCGCGCGCTCGTGCGCGCCGGATTGCCGGTTTTGATGTCGACCCACGATCTCGAGAGCGTCGAACGCTGGTTCGACCGCCTAATGGTGCTCGATCGCCGAGTGCTCGCGCTCGGGAAGCCGCACGACGTCGTGGAAGGCGGCGCCTACGCGTCGATTCGCGAGCACGTGCACACCCACGGGCATCTTCGCCTCGACCACGAGGCGCACGAGACGCACGCGTTCCATCCCGAGATTCGTCCGTGACGCTGCTGACGCTGCCGTTTCACTACCCATTCATGGTACGAGCCGCGATCGCGGCACTCGCGGTAGGCGTGCTCTGCGCGGGCATGGGAACGTTCGTGATCCTGCGCCGTCTCGCGTTCATCGGCGACGGCATCGCGCACGCGTCGTTTGCCGGCATCGTCATCGCCTATCTGCGCGGATCGAACTACTACGTCGGCGCGTCCGCCGTCGCGGTGCTTACGGCGCTTGGCATCGGTTTCGTGCATCGGCGGGGACGCATCTCGATGGACACGTCGATCGGCGTGCTCTTCACCGGTGCCTTCGCGCTCGGCGTCTTTCTCATGAGTCGCCAGAGCAACTACGCCGTCGATCTCGAGAGCTTTCTCTTTGGAAACATTCTCGCCGTCCAACCCAGCGACGTCGTCATGATTCTCGCCCTCGCGTTCGTCGTCGCGCTCGCGCTGTTCGTGCTCTATCGCGGGCTGCTCTGCACGACCTTCGATCCCATCGTGGCGCAGGCGTGCGGAATTCGGTCGGGCATGTATGAATACGTGTTGCTCGTGCTCGTCGCCCTCACGGTCATCATCGGCATCCAGTCCGTCGGAATCGTGCTCGTCGCGGCGTTGCTCGTCACGCCGGCCGCCGCCGCCTATCAGCTGACCAAGCGCTTCGCACCGATGTTCGGCCTCTCGATGGCGTTCGGTGCCGTCAGCTCTCTCGGGGGGCTCTACCTCTCGTACTATGCACGCGGATCCAGCGGAGCGACGATCGTGCTGTTCACGACCGTGCTCTTCTTTGTGGCGTTAGCGATACGGAGCGTGCGTCAGTCGGCGGCGCGCCGAACGATCCACGTCTCGTCGCCCGCGCTCTCCAAGTAGCCTGCGGCGGCGAGCGCCTCGAAGACCTCGTGCAGGGCGGCGCGCTCGTTCTTGTTCGGCATGCCGGCCCAGCGCATCGCCGCGTCGCCGAGATCGATGGGCGCTCCGGCGTTCAGCAAACCGCGGACGAACTCGGGCGTCAGCTTGACGCGCTCCATGCGGCGCGCGAGCGGCTCGAGTACGGCGTCGAACCCGTTGCTCGTGCCGAGAACCGGCTGTGGTGGAACGACGACCGGTGCCGTCGGCGCAAAGGCCGGCTTCGGAGGCACGGGTTCCGGAATGCTGACGAAGCGAGCGATTGCGGCATCCGCGATGCCTGGAAAGAACTCGCCCAGCATCGCTCCGAGGGCGTGCGCCGGTACCGCGTTTACGACGCGTGCGCGGCGTTCGATGCCGCGCAATATCGCTCGCGCGACGCGCTCCGGTTTGACGGCAACCGCATCGTGCTCGCGCTGCTTGCCCGCGCTTTCCGAGAACTCGGTGTCGACCGCACCGGGATCGACGTACGTCACCGCGATGCCTTCAGGCCGCAGCTCGCGACGTAGCTGCGTCGCGGCACCCCGAATCGCCGCTTTCGCCGTGCAGTACGCGCCGTAGTAGGGCGCGGGTACGCGCGCCAAACCCGATCCGATGAAGACCAAGGCTCCGTGCGACGCGCGTAGCGCGGGCAGCGCTGCACGCGAGATGCGCAGCGGCGCCGCCACGTGGGTCTGCCACTGCGTCTCGATCGCATCGTCGCTCTGTTCGAGCAATCTACCGCTCACGCCGTGACCGGCATTATTGACGACGACGTCGATGCGGCCGAACGAGCGCATCGCGTTTTCCACGATGCGGTGCGGCGTGTCCTCGGAGCAGACGTCCGCGACGAGCATCTCCACGCCGACGTTCGTTGCCGCAATCTCTTGCTGCAACGTCTCCAGGCGGACGCGCCTGCGCGCGACGAGCAGCACGCGCCATCCGGCGCGCGCTGCGGCAATTGCGAGCGCTCGACCGATGCCCGACGAGGCGCCGGTAACGACCATAACGCGGCCTTCAGGCATAGATGCGGCAGTACGCGGAGTATGCATCGAAGATTGCTTGCGGCAGAGAGGCGTAATACTCTTGCTCGCCGGCGACCTGGAGCTGCGGCACGTCGATCGCGGCGAGAGCCTTCCGAGCGAAATCGGAGAGCGCCCGCGCGACGGGTTTCTCGCTGCCATCGGAGCGGACGATGCCGAAGCGCAGCTCGTGAGGCGCGTCGTCGAAGGGCGGCAGATCGGCGAGCGACGGATCGTAGTCGGCCCAGCACCACCAGAGCGCACCGATCGCACCGCGGCGCAGGAGGCGCTCGAGTACGGCGTTCGCGTACGCCGCCATCTCTTCTTCGGTGAGGCATCCCATGCCGCCGGTATCCCGAGCGCCGGGCGCACACTGCGGATTGCCGACCTCCGTGAAGAGCACGCGCTTTGCGCTGAACGCGCCCACGAGCGCGTGGTAAAAGGGCACGACGTTCGCATCCATGCGGCCGCGCGAAAATGTCGCATAGACCGGGTATCCGTGCATCGTCGCAAAGGCAAATCGTGCCGCGAGCGACGACGGTCGAATTCCGCGATCGTTCTCGACGTCTTCACCGTGGGTCCCCGCGGTGCAGCCGGCACCGGATTCCTCGAGCAGCGTTTCGGTCAGCGCGGCGCTCCACGCAGCCGCGTCGAGCGGGGCGTGCGGAGCGCGCATATTGGAGAACTCGTTTCCGAGATCCCACGCGAGCAGCGCCGAATGCTCCTTCACGCGTTCGCCGACGGCGCGTGCGAGCCGAAGCTGCGCCGCGACGAGGCCTTCGTTGGCGTAGAAGTCGCCGATGGCGTACGCCGACGTCGAGCCACCCGCGATCGTCCGAAAGCGCCCGTGCGGCCTGGTACGGTCGAGCGCCCAGGCGGGAACCCAGTTGACGCCGCTCATGTGCCCGCAGAAAAGCGTCGGTATCGCGAGCAAACGCGCGTCGGCGAGCGCTTGCATCACGGCGTCGAACCGGCGCAACGCGTCGCCGTCGATCGCGTCGCGGTGCGGCGCGAACGCCTCCCACATGAGGAAGAAGCGCACGACGTCGAAGCCGAGCGCACGCATGCGCGTAAAATCCTCCCGCATCTCGCCGAGGTCGAAGCGTTGCCAGGCGTACATGGCCGTGCGACGGGGCCAGTAGTTGACGCCCAAGAGAAACTGCGCCATGCGAGGGTCCTTCGACGCCGAAGCGAACCGCTCCGCGATGGCGCAAACCGGGCGAGCGATGGTCGGCATCATCATGGGGAGCCGTTCCGATTGGGATGCGCTCGCGCCGGCACGCGATACGCTTTCGGATCTGGGCATACCATACGACGCACGCGTCGTGTCGGCGCATCGCATGCCGGACGAGATGTTCGAGTACGCATCGAGCGCGCAAGAGCGCGGCCTCCGCGTGATCATCGCCGCAGCCGGCGGTGCGGCACACCTTCCCGGCATGACCGCGTCGAAGACGCTCCTCCCCGTGATCGGCGTGCCGATCAAATCGAAGGCATTGGGCGGCGTCGACGCATTTCTTTCGATCGCTCAGATGCCTCCCGGCGTGCCCGTTGCGACGATGGCGATCGACGGTGCGGTCAACGCCGCGCTGCTCGCCGCGCGCATTCTTGCGTTGTACGACGAGCTCATCGCTGCGCGTCTCCTCGCCTACACGCGTAAGATGCGAGACGACGCCGCCAACAGCACCCCGTGATCGAGGCGATCGGCGTCATCGGAGGCGGCCAGCTTGGTCGCATGCTGGCGCTGGTCGCAAAGCGTATGGGGTATCGCGTCGTCGTGCTCGATCCGCAACCGCATTCGCCGTGCGGTCAGGTCGCAGACGAGCAGATCGTTGCGGCGTACGGCGACCGCGTCGCGATCGAAGAGCTCGGCCGCCGAACGCAGATCGTTACGTACGAGTTCGAAAACATTGCGATCGGTTCGGTCGAGCATCTGGAGCGCAACGGCTACCGCGTCACGCCTGCCAGCAGCGTGCTGCGCGTGACGCAGGACCGCATCGCGGAGAAAGCGTTCTTGCGTGCCTGCGCGATGCCGACGACGGAGTTTGCCGTCGTCGAGCGGGCGGAGGACCTCGACGGCGCCCTCGCGATCACCGGCTTGCCGGCGGTGATGAAAACGGCGCGCGGCGGCTACGACGGAAAGGGGCAGTGGCGAGCGGCGTCGCGGGCAGACGCGAACGATGCGCTGCGCGATGCCGGCGGCGCAGCCCTGATCGTGGAGCGCGCGGTCGATTTCGCGTGCGAGTTGAGCGTCGTCGCGGTACGGGCGAGCGACGATGAGGTCGTCGCGTTTCCCGTGGCCGAGAACGTGCACGAGGACGGAATCCTCATGACGACGATCGCGCCGGCGCGTATCGGTGACGACGTGGCGTCGCGCGCGCAGGAATTGGCCCGGGTCGTCGGACGGCGCCTGGGCATCGTGGGGACGTACTGCGTCGAGTTCTTTCTGACGCGGGACGGCGAGCTGCTCGCGAACGAGATCGCGCCGCGCCCGCACAACAGCGGCCACTTCACGATCGACGTGACGCCTTGCTCTCAGTACGAGCAACACGTGCGCGCGATATGCGGCCTCCCGCTCTCGCGTCCTCGAATGTTCTCGTGCGCCGTCATGACGAACGTGCTGGGCGACGGGCGTGGCGATCGTCTCGGGGGCGTTGCCGAGCTCTTGGCGGACCCGTCGATCGTATTGCACGTGTACGGCAAGCGACACGCGGTCGCGCGTCGCAAAATGGGGCACTTCACGATGCTCGTCGACGGGCCCATCGACGACGCGACGCTGCGGCGAGCGCACGCGGCGCGCGCAAAACTCTTCTGGTCGTAACCGAGCGTCAGCGAAACGCGAGACTATGCGGTTTCGGCGGGATGTCCGTGTACGCCATGGAGCGGTCCCACCAGTCATGCGCGCGCCACTGCAACTCCTGCGGCGTGGGCGCGGGGGGAATCCCTAAGGCGAGCGCGCGATCGTACACGGCGCAATAGCGATCGACCATTCGCTCGATGGTGAACTCGGCTTGGACGCGCGCGCGACACGCGCGTCGATCCAGCGACGCGAGCTGCGGCACGCGCGCGACCGCGTCTGCGACGTCGTCGCAGAGAAAACCGGTTACACCGTCGACGACGATCTCCGGGATCGATCCCATGCGCGCGCCGAGCACGGGCGTTCCGCACGCCATGGCCTCGATCATCGTGAGTCCGAAGCGTTCGGGCCTCGTCGTCACGTGCACGAGAGCGAGGGCGTTGCTCAAGAGTTCGTCGCGCGCTTCGCGTTCGATCGCGCCGAGGAACTGCACGCGGTCGCCATCGACGTGCGGTGCGACCATCGTACGAAAGTACTCTGCGTCCTGCGCAATGGCGGCGATCTTCAAACGTACTCCGGCCCGTTTTGCGATCTCGATTGCGAGATGAGCGCCCTTTTCCGGGTGAAACCGCCCGAGAAAGACGAGATACTCCCCGGGCCGATCCTTGAAGGTAAACTGCTCCGGATCGATCCCGTTGTAGGTGGTCGCGAGATACGATAGCCCCGGATCGCGGTCGGCGTCGCTGATCGAGCAGAAGAAGCTGCGCCGCGCGCAGGCGTAGTATGCGGCGAGAATCTGCGGCGACGAGAAGCCGTGAATCGTCGTCACGAGCGGGGGCGCATTTGTCGCGAGCGCGTACGTCATCGGCTTCCAGTCGAAATGGTTGTGAATCAGGTCGAACTCACCGGCGCGCTTGAAGAGCTCGCCGATGTGCAGCGCCGTGAAGACCTCGTTGTCGAGCGCCGGGTCCTCGTTCAGGCCGACGGGAGCGGCGGAAACGAGCGTGCCGGCGAATTGCGAGTTGGCGGTCGCGAAGAGGGTGACGTCGTGGCCGCGCCGTCGCATGCCGTCAGCCGTGTTGTAGGCGATCTGCTCCCAGGGACCGTATCCCGGCGGAGGCGCCGGCCACGAGATTGCCGCGAGAACCGCTAGACGCACGCGCCGGCTTTGAACACGTGCTCGACGTCGCGTAACGCGCGAACATCTTCTCCCGCGTCGCGCGGGAGCAGGAGCAGATCCGCCGCTTCCCCAGGCGCGAGCACCGAGCGCTGCAGCCCCACGAGCTCGGCCGCGACGGTCGTCGCGGCGTGCAACGCTTGCTGCGGCGACATGCCGAGCAGCGTGTGCATCAGCTCCACCTCGTACGCATAGTTGGCGTGATAGTTGTACGGCGTTCCGGCGTCGGAGCCGCCGGCGATCCGCACGCCGGCTTCGTAGGCCCGTTTGATGTTGCGCAGCATCGCCTCGTTGACGGTCTTCGCTTTGTCGACCACGTACTGTGGCTGCGCGCCTTCTTCGAGATGCGCGAGGATGCAGGTCGGTGCGCTGAGCGTTGGGACGAGATACGCGCCTTTCTCCTTGAAAAGCGCGATCGCTTCGTCGTCGAGCATGTGCCCGTGCTCGATCGAGTCGATGCCCGCGCGCAGGGCGTTCTTGATGCCTTGCGTGCCGATCGCGTGAGCCGCCACGCGCAAACCGTGGCGATGGGCTTCGTCGATTGCGGCCTCGAGCTCTTCGAGCGTGAGCTGCGCGTTGCCGGGAACCGCGCCCTTCGTCAATACGCCGCCGGTCGCGATGACTTTGATGCAGTCTGCGCCGGCCTTCATTTGCTCGCGCACCGCCTTGCGCGCGTCCCACGGCGAGTCGACGGACCGGCCGATGAACCAGCCGTGGCCGCCCGTCATGCAGAGCACCGCGCCCGCGGCGCGCATGCGCGGGCCGTGAATGCGTCCCGCGTCGATCGCGTCGCGCACGTCGGCGTCGATTGCGTACGACGCGCCGACGCTCCGAACCGTCGTGACGCCGGCGCGCAACGTCTTCGCCGCGAGCTCGACCGCGCGCAGCAAGCGCTGGTTTTGGGTCGTCATCGCGAGTGCGACGGCCACGTCCGGCTCTCCGTTCATCTCTAAATGCACGTGCGCGTTCACGAGACCAGGCGTCACGCAGGCGGCAGCGTAATCGGGTGACCCACCGTCGGCGGCGGCGCGAATCGCCGCGATCCGCTCGCCCTCGACGATGACGTCGACGTTACGCTTGGGCGCGTCGAGCGTGCCGTCGTAGAGCACGCCCGCACGAATTGCGATAGCCACGCGGCTAACCGTTCGCCTCCAAGGCTTGGAACGCTTTGCTCGTGAGCTCGTGATCGACGACCCCGCGAATGAAGCGCGAGGCCGCGCGGACGCGCGCCAAGTCGACGCCGGTCCCGATGCCCATGCCGGCCAGCATGTAGAGCAGGTCCTCCGTGCCGACGTTACCCGTAGCGCCGGGAGCGTACGGACAGCCGCCGAGGCCGCCGGCGGAGGCGTCGAAGATCGTGACTCCGTGCTGCAACGCGGCGTACACGTTTGCAAGCGCAGTCCCGCGCGTGTCGTGAAAGTGAAAAGCCAAGCACTCGAGCGGCATCTCTCGAGCGAGCAGCGGCACGAGCTCGTCGACTTGCGTCGGCACGCCGACGCCGATCGTATCGCCGACCGAGATCTCGTCGCAGCCGAGCTCCACGAGCTTCACGCAGACGTCGCGCACCATGTGCGGCGTTACGGCATCACCGAATGGCGAGCCGAACGCGGTGGAAATGTAGCCGCGTACCCACGCGCCGTCCGACTTCGCCTGTCGCACGACGTCGGCAGAGGTCGCGATCGATTCCTCGATCGTCATGTTGATGTTGCGCTTGGTAAAGGCTTCCGATGCGGCAGTGAAGACCGCAACGGCATCGGCTCCGCACGACTTCGCGCGCCGGTAGCCCTTGAGGTTTGGCACGAGCACCGGGTATCGAACGCCCGGTGCTTTGCGAATCCGGGTGTAGACCTGTTCTGCGTCTGCAAGCTGCGGAATCGCTTTCGGGCTGACGAACGAGGTTGCTTCGATGACGCGCAGGCCGCTCTCGGAGAGCAGGTCGATGAAAGCGATCTTGTCGCTCGGTGCGACGACGTTCTTTTCGTTCTGCAATCCATCGCGCGCGCCGACCTCGACGACGGTAACCTTCTTCGGTAACATGGTTCGCGTTAGGGGTTCGCCGCCTGGAGCTGCTTTGCCCCGGTGAAGCGCAGAATCGCTCGCAGCGTATGCGGCCAGACGAGATCGTTGACGACGAATCCCGTCCAGAGGAAGACGAGTGGATCGAAGTGGCCGATGAGGTTCATGTGGTTGCAGTGCGGCCCGATGATGTAGTGCGTCGAAAATCGGCTGCCGAGCGAAGCCGAGTCGCCGCCCACGACGCCGTCGCCCGTTCCTCGGCGAGACGCGAGCAGGCCGGCGACGACAAACGTGCGCGTTCCTTCCGGGCCGAGCCACGGCTCGCGGTCGAGCGTCCAGGCTCTGGACCGGGTCGCTGGATCGACCTCCCAGTGACCGCCGGTGCCGTTCAGCCACGCGAGAAAATCGGACTCGTGCGAGAGATCGTCGATCGCACGATCGGGAATGCGCAGCAGTCGCACGATCTGCGGGATAACGTACGTCAGCACGCCGAAGTTCGGCGTGCCGATCATCACGACGTGCGCCACCTCGTCGGCGCGGTGCGGATACGCGCGCAGGTATCCGCGTGCCACGAGACCCCCAAGCGAATAGCCGAGCAGCGTGATCGGGAACGGATAGCCGAGCGAGCGCAGCTCCTCGATGCACGCGGCGAGGCGCTCGATACGGTCGCGCAGCTGCTCGTAGCAGCGCGGGAGCATCACGCACTCGAAACCGTGCGCGCGAAGTCCCGGCAAGCTGTTTCGCCCATTGGCAAGCGTTTCGAGGTGTTCCGGCGGCTCGTCGTATCCCGGGATCATTACAAGCGTGCGCGGCCGCGGCACGATGGTTCCCTAGCCGAGCTCGACGAGCGGCGCGTCGCTTGCGACGATCTGCCCTTCGCTGACCAGAACGGCGCGAACCGTCGCTGCGAGCGAGGCTTCGATGCGATGCTCCATCTTCATCGCTTCGAGTACGATAAGCAACTGGTGCGGCGCGACGTCTTCACCGGGCGAGACGGCGACGCGTATGACGCGCCCCGGCATAGGTGCGGTCACCTTGCCGTTCGCTTCGATGCCGCCGCTCGCGCGCACGTCTGCATCGGGCGGCTCCGCGCGTGCGAACGCGTACTCTCGGCCGTCGACGCGCGCGAGCACGCCGCACCCGTCGAGCTCGGCGTGCCCCGTGACGGTTCGAGAATCGAGCGTAGCAACGAGTGCGCCGTCGTGCCGCCGGACGTGCAGTTCCCCCTCGACGTCACCGCTGAGATGCCACGCGTCGCGCTGCGCCGCTCGGCTCGCCGACGCGGAGAAGCGTTGCTTTTCCGCCGCGAGAAAGATCGGGCATCCGACGCCCCCGATGCGCCACGGCACGATGCCTTCCACGAGCAGCTTCGCAACGGCGAGCACGAGCGCTTCCTTCGGAACGTCCGCGCGAGCGAAGCGGGACTCGTCGAGGCGTTGCGCGAGAAATGCGGTTCCGATCGAGCCCGAGACAAACGCCTCGTCGCGAACGATCCAAACGAGTAGTGGAAGATTCGAACGGATCCCAGCGATTCCGAAGTCGTCGAGCGCGACCGCCATCTTCGCGATGGCGCACGCGCGATCGCCGGCGTGCACGATGACCTTCGCGAGCATCGAGTCGTAGTCGAGCCCGATCGTACTCCCCGTCGCGACGCCGCTGTCGACGCGGACGCCGGGACCTTCCGGCGGCCGCCACGCGGAGATGCGTCCCGCCGACGGCAGCATGCCGTGCGATGGATCCTCGGCGGTGACCCGCATCTCTACGGCCCACCCGCGTGGCGTGACGTCCTCTTGTCGCAGGGTGAGGCGCTCGCCCGAAGCGATGCGCAGCTGCCATTGCACGAGGTCGATGCCGTACACGGCCTCCGTGACGGCGTGCTCCACTTGCAGGCGTGCGTTCATCTCGAGGAAGTAATATCCGCTCGCATCGAGCATGAACTCCACGGTACCGGCGTTGACGTATCCCACGCTCGACGCAATGCGCACCGCGGCAGCGCCCATCTCGGCGCGTACCTGCTCCGACAGCGCGATTGACGGCGCCTCCTCGACGATCTTCTGGTGGCGCCGCTGGATCGAGCATTCTCGCTCGCCGAGGTGCAGCGTCGTGCCGAACGCATCGGCAAGGATTTGAAATTCGATATGGCGTGGGTTCTCGAGGTAGCGCTCGAGTAGGAGCGCGTCGTCGCCGAATGCGCCCGCCGCCTCACGCTTCGCAGATGCGAGTGCCTCCTCGAGCTCCCGAGGCGACGTGACGACGCGCATGCCGCGGCCACCGCCGCCCGCGCTCGCTTTGATCAAGACGGGGAAACCCATGCGCGCCGCTTCGTCGCGAAGACGCGTCGCCGACCGATCCGCTCCGTCGTACCCAGGAACCGTCGGTACGCCGGCGTCTCGTGCGCGCCGCTTCGCTTCGATCTTGCTCCCCATCGCCGCCATTGCATCCGCCGGCGGGCCGACGAAGATCGCTCCGGCATCGTGCACCGCTGCGGCAAAGGACGAGTTCTCGGAGAGAAAGCCGTAGCCGGGATGGATTGCGTCGGCATGCATCGCACGGGCGGCGTCGAGGATCGCCGTGGCGTTGAGATACGATTGCGCGGCCGGTGCGGGGCCGACGCAGCGCGCGTCCTCTACGTACTCTAGGAAATGTGCGTCTGCGTCGGCCTCGGAGTAGATGCCGAGGGCCACGATTCCCATCTCGCGCGCGGCGCGGGCAACCCGCACGGCGATCTCGCCGCGGTTCGCGATGAGAAGTCTGGAGATCATTCGACGAACGTCGCGGGACGTCGCTCCAGGAACGCACGCAAGCCCTCCTGGCCTTCCTCGCTCGTGCGCTGTTTGGCGATTGCGGCCGACGTGAGGCCGCGCGACGCATCGTACGACGCGCCGAGAACGTCGGCTACGAGAGTCTTAATCGCGCGTACGGCGCTCGGCCCGGCCGCGCGAAGCTCTCCGAGGACGTCGTCGACTGCGGCGTCGAGCGAACGCTCGGGAACGACTGCGTGCACGAGGCCGATCTCCTTCGCGTGGACGGCATCGAAGCGCCGGCCCGTGACGAAGAGCGCGCGCGCGTGCGACGCACCGATCTTTGCGAGCACGAAGGGAGAAATGACGGCCGGAATGATTCCGAGCTTCACTTCCGTGAAGCCGAACGTCGCGTCGCTGCTCGCGATCGCGACGTCGCAAACGGCGACGAGCCCCGCGCCACCGCCGCGTGCGGCGCCCTGTACGCGTGCGACGACGGGTTTCGCGCAGCGGTCGATCGATCGAAACATGTCGCTCATGGCTTCGGCGTCTGCGACGTTCGCGTCGTACGATAGGTCGAGTGCGGCGCGCATCCAGTTCGCATCCGCGCCGCCGCAGAAGACCGGCCCCTCTCCCGCGAGGACGACGCCGCGCAACTCAGCCTGCTCGGAAAGCGCGTCGAAGGTCGCGCGAAGCGCGGCGATCAGTTCCGCGTCGAATGCGTTGCGCACGGCCGGACGCGCGAGCGTCACCGTCGCGATTCCGCGCTCCACCGTACACGTAAGGGCCTGCGCCATCAGGTTTTCGCTTCGGCCCCCTGTTCGCTTCCGCCTGGAATGGCGTATAGTTGCGTGGGGCACCCGTGCGGCTGCGCGTTCCAAACGCAATTGGCGTACGAGAGTGCCAAATGGGTCAGGCGCGTCGAACTCGTCGGCGCGTTATCGCACATCGCCGGAGGTCACGGCGGCTATTTGGAGGATCAAGGATACGAATGGTACGCAAGAATTTACTCGTAGCCGGCGCGCTCGCCGTTGCATTACTGCTCCCCGCGGCAGCGGCAGAGCCGCCGCACTACACGTTTTCGCCGGGGGCGCCGGGCCAAATCGTTCAGTCGCTGCTCTTCTATCCGGCGGGCGAAGGGATGCAGAGCCAGTGGCGCGCCGTCGCAAGTCGCGTCCATCTCGGCGGCTCGGCGTATCAATGGTATCTGTCGGTCTACGCGATCGACTACGATACGGCGGTCTATAGGCTGAAGTATCGCTCGCCGGGCGACGGTCGCCCACTCACGCGCGTGACGCGCGCGGGCGGCAGCCCTTGGTTTCCGCAACAGTCACTGCACATCGTGGGAGCCGCAGAGCTCGCGCAGTCAGGCGTTCAGAATCTCGTGGTGCAATCGCGCGAGGCGTCCGCCGATTGCGGAAGTGCGAGCGTCTCGGTCTTTACGTACGACTGGACGCGGCAGCAGTTTCGCCTCGCAGCGTCCGTGACAAACGGTTGCGCGCTGACGGCGACGCTCGAGCACGGCTCGACCGGTGACGCGGTGCAGCTTATCGGACCCTACTATTCGGCGAGTGCGCCGCTGTGCTGCCCGACGAAGGCGCGGGCCGTTGCGTATCTGCGGTACGCGCACGGCAAATGGACCGAGTCGCCGTCGTATTTTCCGCTGACGGTTCCCTAGCAGGCTTGGCAGCTGCGGCAGGTGCCGCTCAGCGTGACGGCTGCCGCGTCGATCGTCGCACCCGTTCGCGCTGCGAGCGTGCCGATCGTTCTCGCCGAGAGTGCGAAGGGCACGTCTTCTACCTTTCCGCATCGCTCGCAGCGAAAGTGTGCGTGTGGTTCGCTCTTGAGCTCGTAAACGGAGCTGTCCGTTCCCGGCAAGTCGATCTCGTCGATGCACCCGAGAAGGCGTAGGCGCTGAATGCCGCGATACACCGTGGTGAAGCCGATGTTCGGGCGGCGACGCTTCGCCTGCGCAAACACGTCGCTCATGGTGAAATGAGCGCCGTGACCGGCACCGCAGATGATGTCGTAGACGAGTTTGTAGTTCTTCGGAAGACGAGGGGGTTCGCCGGGAGCGATCATCGCATCGAAAAGTATAGCACAGTCCCTACATCCTGAAAACGCCGAATCGCGTAGGCGTAGCCTTTGCTTGGCTCGCAGCCTCCAAGCCGAGCGCGATGACGCGCCGCGTATCGAGCGGATCGATAATGCCGTCGTCCCACAGGCGCGCGCTCGAGTAGTAGGGGCTTCCTTCGCGCTCGTACTTCTCGAGAATCGGCGCTTCGAACGCCGCCTTCGCCTGCGGCTCCATCTCGCCTCGTACCGTCGAGAGCACGCTTGCAGCTTGTTGCCCGCCCATTACGCTGATGCGTGCGTTCGGCCACATCCAGAGTTGTCGCGGCGAGTAGGCGCGGCCACACATGCCGTAGTTGCCGGCGCCGAAGCTCCCGCCGATGATCACCGTGAACTTCGGCACTTCGGCGCATGCGACGGCGGTGACCAGCTTCGCACCATCCTTGGCGATCCCCCGATTCTCGTACTCTTTGCCGACCATGAAGCCCGTGATGTTTTGCAGGAACAGCAATGGCGTTCCGCGCTGCGCGCAGAGCTCGATGAAATGAACGCCTTTGAGCGCGCTCTCGCTGAAGAGGATTCCGTTGTTCGCGAGGATGCCGATCGGATGTCCTTCGAGGCGCGCGAATCCGCAGACGAGTGTCGCACCGTAGCGTTCCTTGAACTCGTGAAACCGCGACGCGTCCACGATGCGCGCGATCACCTCGCGAACGTCGTAGCCGTGGCGCGGATCGCTCGGAATGATACCGTATAGATCGTGCGGATCGGCACGTGGCGGCTCCGCTGCGACGCGCTCCCATGGCGCAGGACGGTCGGGACGCAGGTCGCGCACGATACGGCGCAGGAGCGCGAGGGCATGCGCGTCGTCGTCCGCCAAGTAGTCGGCGACGCCGGACAGGCGCGTGTGCACGTCGCCGCCGCCCAGCTCCTCGGCCGTGACCTCTTCGCCGGTTGCCGCCTTCACGAGCGGCGGTCCGCCGAGGAAAATCGTGCCGGTGCCCTTCACGATGACCGTCTCGTCGCTCCTCGCGGGGACGTAGGCGCCGCCGGCCGTACAGGATCCCATGACGGCTGAAATTTGCGTGATGCCGCTCGACGACATACGCGCTTGATTGTAAAAGATGCGGCCGAAATGATCGCGATCGGGAAAGACTTCTGCCTGCAGCGGCAAGAACGCGCCGCCCGAGTCGACGAGATAGATGCATGGGAGCGCATTCTGCTCCGCGATTTCCTGCGCGCGCAGATGCTTCTTCACCGTCATCGGGTAGTACGTGCCGCCCTTGACGGTTGCGTCGTTCGCGACGATCACGCAGCGCTTCGACTCGACCACGCCGATGCCGGCGATCATCCCGGCCGCCGGCGAGTCGCCGTCGTACATGCCGTCGGCAGCGAGGGCGCCGATTTCGAGAAAATCGGAGCCCGGATCGCCGAGCCGATCCACGCGCTCTCGCGCGGTGAGCTTGCCGCGCGAACGGTGTCGTTGCGTTGCTTCGGAGCCGCCGCCGGCGCGTGCCGTCCGCAAGCGCTCTCGCAGCTGCTCGACCAGCGCTTCCATTCGAGCGGCGTTGCGTTTGGGATCCATCGAGCGAGCGGCTTCCAATGAAGCAATCGTTAGACCTTCCCAGGAGATACTCGCGCTTTGGCGGTCCACGCGCTAGACTACGCCCATGACCGTAACGACGGCACAAAGCTCGCGCGTCGACGTCGCCGGCGTCCGGCGTCCGTCGGGATCCATCGACGTTGCCGTCGCGCTGCGGCCGTACGAGGGCGCGCTGGACGCGCGCCGTGCGGCTCACCTGCTGCGGCGCGCCGGCTTCGGCGGAACGCCCGATGAGGTCCGAGGCTTTACCGGTATGGCGGCAGGCGACGCGGTCGAGCGCCTCGTTCGCTTTCCCTCGACGAGTGCGTTGCCTGCGCCCGAGAACGTCTACGATCCTACGACGCTGCTCTCGCAGTACGGTCCGCGCGGACTGCGCGATCTGTCGCCCGATGCGCGACGACAGCTATTCGTGCAGCTACGACGGCAGGAAGTGCGTTCGATTGCTTCGCTGCAGCTGTGGTGGCTCAACCGCATGCTCGCGACGCCGGCGCCGCTGCAGGAGAAGATGGCGCTCTTCTTTCACGGGCATTTCACGACCGCAGCGATTCAGAAGGGCGTTTCTCCGGCGATGGCATACCGCCAAAACCAGCTCTTCCGGCAATACGCGCTCGGAAATCTACGCGAGCTGACGCGCGCGGTTTCGAAGGACCCGGCGATGCTCCTCTACTTGGACAACGCGTTGAACGTCGCGTCGCATCCGAACGAAAACTACGCACGCGAGCTGATGGAGCTCTACACGCTGGGCGTCGACCACTACACGGAAGATGACGTGCGCGAATCGGCGCGCGCGTGGACCGGATGGCGCGTGATTCGGATCACCGGTCAGCCGTTCTTCGCGCCGCGACTTCACGACGACGGTACGAAGACGTTTCTGGGCCGCCGGGGAAACTTCGACGGCGACGACATCGTGAGCATTATCTTCGCGCAACCGCAGTGCGCGCGCTTCTTTGCCGCTTCTCTGCTCGGCCTTTTCGTCTACGACAATCCCGAGCCGGAGCTCGTCGACGGCGTAGCCGAACAACTGCAGCGCCACGATTACGACCTGGCGCCGGTCGTTTCGGCGCTCCTGCGTAGCAACGCGTTCTACTCGCAGCGTGCGTACCGCGCGCTCGTGAAATCGCCGGCCGAGCTCGTCGTCGGTACGTACAAAGCGCTGGGCGTTGCGACGATCGGCCGCAGCGCGCTTCCGGCGATGCGCGCGATGGGACAGGTACTCTTCTATCCGCCGAACGTCGCCGGGTGGCCCGGTGGGGAGAACTGGCTTACGAGCCAGATGATGATCGCTCGCCAGAACTTTCTCGCGGGGCTCGTCAACGCGCGAATCATGGGCGCATCTTCGTGGTTGAACGCAATTCCGATGGATCCGGTGCGAGCGACCCACGCGCTCGTCGGCACTCTGCTGCAAGACGACGCATCGCCTGCGTCGTACGCGCAGCTCAAAGCGTATCTCATGGGCGAGGGAGCGTCGGCGCTCGCCACGCTCGGCGTCGAAAACTTTCAAGAGCGCATGCACGGCGCGGCATATTTGACGATGGCTATGCCCGCGTACCAGCTATCATGAGGCGATCCAAATTTCTCGTCGGCGCGCTCTCCGGCATCACGGTCGTCGCGAACGCGGACCACATCTTCGCGCGCGCGCTCGCGGCGGCACCGCTCCCGGGATTGCCGGGAGCGGAAAACCGCTGCCTGGTCCTGGTCAACTTGCAGGGCGGGAACGACGGCCTGAACTGCGTCGTGCCGCACGGTGACGCGGATTACTATCGCGTTCGCCCTTCGCTTGCAATTCCGCGAAGCGATGTGCTGGCGATCGACGCGCAGCTGGGGCTCAATCCGCAGATGGCGTCGTTCAAGGCGTTGTACGATAAGGGCATGGTGGCGATCGTGCAGGGCGTCGGGTATCCTAATCCCGACCATTCGCATTTTCGTTCCACCGAGATCTGGCAGACGGCGGCGCCCGACCGCTACGAGCACACGGGCTGGCTCGGGCGCTATCTCGACGAAGCGGATCTTCCAGCGGCCAACCTCTTCAACGGCGTCTCGCTCGCGTCGATTCTTCCGGAGGTCATGGTCGGAACGAAGGTCGACGTTCCGGC
Source organism: Vulcanimicrobiota bacterium (assembly GCA_027364935.1). Classification (GTDB taxonomy): domain Bacteria; phylum Vulcanimicrobiota; class Vulcanimicrobiia; order Vulcanimicrobiales; family Vulcanimicrobiaceae; genus Tyrphobacter. The sequence goes on from DAHXOK010000028.1 coordinate 24,241, forward strand.
GATTGCGAGCGAAGCCGCGTATGGCTTGCGCGTCGATAGAAATCCAATGCAGCGTCGGGCCTTTACGGCTTTGGTGCGCGACGAGCGCCTCCCGTTTTCGTCGCCGTATCTCGCTCACGTCATGGAGATCGAGGATCGCTCGCAGCGCGGCTCCGAGGAGCTGCCGCACTTGATTGCCGGCTATACGACGAGCGCGACGTATCCGGCGACGCCGCTCGGGCGAAGCCTCGCGCTCGCGGCGCAGATCGTCGGGAGCAACATCGGCACGAAGGTCATCTACGTGCAGCACGGCTCGTTCGACACGCACGTCAACCAAGTCGCGGTACAGAACCGCCTGCTTGGCGAGTTCTCGGATGCCGTCAAGGCGTTCTACGACGATCTGAGCGCACATGGGAACGACCGGCGCGTCCTAACGATGACCTTCAGCGAGTTCGGCCGGCGCATCGAAGAGAACGGAAGCCGCGGAACCGATCACGGTGAGGCGTCGCCGCTCTTCCTTGTGGGCGGAGGCACGAAGGGCGGTATCTACGGCGACGCGCCGAGCCTTGCGGCAACGAACATGGGCAACGTGCGCTTCACCACCGACTTTCGCAACGTATACGCGACCGTGCTCGAGCGCTGGCTGGGCCGCCCGTCGGCACCCGTGCTCAACGGTACGTTCGAGCAGCTCGCTCTGCTCGGATGAGCTCGATTCTCTTTCTGGGAAGCGGCGGCGCGCGGTTCGTTGTCGCGCGGCAGCTGCGTGCGTCGGGTGGCATGTGGATGCGATTCGGCCAAACGCAACTCCACGTCGATCCCGGACCGGGCGCGCTCGTGCGCGCGCTGTCGCACGTGCCGCCGTGTAGCCCGCGCGAGCTCGACGGGATTCTGCTCTCGCACAAGCATCTCGATCATTCGGGCGACGTGAACGCAATGATCGAGGCGATGACCGCAGGCGGCCATCGTAAGCGAGGGTCCGTCCTCGCCCCGCGCGACGCGCTCGAGGGCGAACCGGTCGTCCTTCCCTACGCGCAGGAGTTCGCCGAGCGCGTCGTTGCGCTCGACGCGGACTCAGGCCCCTATCGTATCGGCGCGGTCGACGTCTTCACGTCGATCGCGCACGTGCACGCCGCGCAGACGTACGGCTTTCACTTCGCGTACGAAGGCCTGCGCGTTGCGTATCTGCCGTGCGGGCGATTCTTTGACGGACTCGCCGAGGACTACGCGCGTCGCCGCCCCGACGTCCTGGTGATCAACGTCCTACGCTTTCGAGACAGCATGGACGTCGATCATCTGACGTGGGACGACGCGCAGCGGATCGTCGCGATCGTGCGGCCGAAAGTAGCGGTTTTTGCGCACTTCGGAACGACGATGCTCGAGCGCGATCCTACGGCGCTCGCGCAGGACGTGGAGGATCGCCTGGGACTGCGCGCTATCGCGGCGGACGACGGAATGGTCGTCGACCTCGAGGTCGAGACGGAGGCGGCAACGCGCTAAATGGAGCCACGCGAGCGAAACGTGCGAATCCGAAGCGCGCGAGGATGCGCCTGTGATCTGCGAGCTTTCCGCGGTAGAGCGCGACCAGACCCGGCGCCTGAGCGCTGACGAACGCGCCTCCTCCGCCGACGTTGACCACCACGCTCCCACCGCGCGTATGCGTCGTGGCTTGGGGTCCGAACCCGAGCATCACGTCGTCGCTCGCGCTGTGGCCGCTG
>DAHXOK010000029.1:0-7877 GCA_027364935.1 Vulcanimicrobiota bacterium
CTCGAGGAGGAGGGGCTGTTCTCCACGCGCGATGACGACGACGAGGCGTTACGCGTCGCGTTCAAGAGCGAAGGCGACCGGTACTTCATCGTCAGCTATCGCGACGATCCGAACTTCGTGATGATCGGCTCCGGCTGGTCGCTGCCGGAGGGTGCCGAGCGGGCGCGCGTCATGCAGATCATCAACGCGCTCAACGCGCGCAAGAAGTTCGTGAAATCGGCCCTCTGGGAGGAAGAGAGCGACGTCCTCTTCACGATCGAGCTGTGCGTCGTCACCCCCGAGGAAATTCGGCCGCACTTCGGGCGGCTGCTCGACGTCCTGCGCGACACCGCGTCGGAGTTCTTCGTGGAACTGCGTACCGGCTAGGGAAGCTCTGAAGTAGCGGTCTTTTTTGTGTCATCCTGAGCGAAGCGCCGAAGGTGCGAAGTCGAAGGACGGCGGTGCGCTTCGTTTTCGTCTCGTTTCGGCTGCGTTTCAGCGGAAAATCTCGACTTCGAGAGACACTATGCCCTCGAAAGCAGCCTTCGTCGATGCAAGTACAGGTTCGCGAGGGCGAAGTTCACGACCAGCCGGTGCGCGTTCTTGGCGATGCCACGATACCGGACTTTCACGAAGCCGAAGATGCGTTTGATCACGTGGAAGGCGTGCTCAACCCGGGCGCGTACGCGCGCCTTGGCGCGATGAATCTCTTGCTGCCGCCTGGAGAGGCCTTTTCGTCGCGCCGAATGATGGTGCGTGAAGTCTGCTGCGGCGGGAGCACGCCGCCGGATCACCGCCGTTTGGCCGCGATAGGCTGCATCGCCCCAAACCCGCGTTTCATCTCCATGAAGCAGTTCGGGCAGAAGATGGCTGTCGTGGACATTGGCCGGCGTGGCCGCGAACGAATGAACGATCTTGAGCTTGCTGTCCATGCCGATGTGCGCTTTCATCCCAAAATGCCACTCGTTGCCCTTCATCGTCTGGTGCATTTCGGGATCGCGCTTCCCCGAGGCGTTCTTCGTTGAACTCGGTGCCGCGATGATCGTCGCGTCTACGATCGTCCCTCGCCCGATCTTCAGGCCGTTTTCGGCCAAGTGCGCGTTGACTTCCTCAAGCAGTGCCGGTCCAAGGCAATGGCGTTCGAGGAGATGACGAGACTTGCAAATCGTGGTCTCGTCGGGAACCGGCTCACGGCCAAGATCGATCTTTGCAAACGCTTCCATCGCGCGACTATCGTAGAGCGCTTCTTCCACGGTAGGATCGCCGAGATTGAACCATTGCTGTAGGAGGTAAATCCGCAGCATGCGCTCGAGAGCGATTGCCGGCCGCCCTCCCTCGCCGGTGGGATAGTGGGCTCGACGACTGCGCACAAGCGCTTCCAGGGGACGATGCGATCCATCTCGGACAAGAAGTTCGCGCGTTTGGTCGAGCGCGCGAAATGGGCGAATCCAGAGACTGCAAAGGACATCTGCTCTTCACGCTTCATGGATATAATTCTACCAGAAAATCGCGAATGAGCAATTGCTGGCAGCGGAGGCGATCTCAGGAGATTCAAGCTGTCCTTCGACTACGGCGCCTCGCGCCTCCGCTCAGGATGACACAGGAAAATCGAGTGCCTAAATCAGAGCTTCCCTAGGGCGCGGGATAGCGCGCTTCGTCTCCATACGGAACGAAGAGCGTGTACTGCTGCTCGAAGCGCAGCTTCACGGTCCCCGTGGGCCCGTTTCGGTGCTTGGCGATGATGAACTCGGTCGCCGTCGGATCGTGCCCTTCCGGATTGTAGTAGCCGTCGCGATAGAGAAACGCAACGACGTCCGATTCTTGCTCCAGCGAACCGCTGTCCCGCAAGTCCGAGAGCAGCGGGCGTTTGTCGTTGCGCGTCTCCACGGCGCGGTTCAGCTGCGCGCACGCGATGATGGGAACCTGGAGGTCTTTCGCCGTCACCTTCAGCGTTCGGCAGATGTCGGAGAGCTCTTCGTTTCGGTTGACGTTACGCGCGAGCGGACCGGGCCGTAGCAGCTGAAGATAATCGACGAAGATCGCGGCGAGGCCGCCCGTCGTCTTCAGTCGTCGCGCGCGGGAGCGAAGCTCGTTGACCGTGAGCGCACCGGAGTCGTCGAGATAGATAGGGAGATAGTTGAGCACGCCCATAGCGCGCGAGATGTCCTCCCACTGGTGCGTCTTGATGTTCCCGCGCCGCAGGTCGTGCATCGAAATGCGCGCCTCCGAGCAAATCAACCGTTGCAGCAGCTCGTTGTTCGACATCTCGAGCGAGAAGAACGCGACCGGCTCCTCGGCCTCGCGCGACGCCGCAACCGCCATGTTGAGCGCGAACGACGTCTTGCCCATGCCGGGGCGCGCCGCAATAAGGATGAAGTTACCGGGCTGAAAGCCGGTCGTCATTTCGTCGATGTCGCGGAAACCGGAGGTGAGGCCCGTCCGCTCGCCGCGCATGTGATAGAGCCGGTCGATGTAATCGAACGCATCCTTCATCAGATGCTTGACGGGCGTGAAATCCGCGTGCCCGCGGTGCTCGCTGATATCGTACACGATCTGCTGCGAGCGATCGAGCGCGCCTTCGACGTCTTCTTCCGCGTCGTATCCGAGCCGCCCGATCTCCGTGCCGGCGTGAATCAACGCGCGCAAGATCGCCTTCTCGCGAACGATCTTCGCGTAATACGATGCCGACGCCGCAGTTTGGACGGTGTCCATCAGGGTGTTGAGGTAGGAGAGACCGCCGACGCGCTCGAGCGCGTCGCGGCGGCGGAGCTCTTCGGCCAGGGCAATCTTGTCCATCGGCTCGCCGCGATCGAAGAGATCCTGCAGCGATCCGAAGATCGTCTCGTGCACGTGCGCGTAGAAATCGGCGGCTTTGACGATCTCGCCGACAACGGCCATCATCTCCCGGTCGACCAGCACCGATCCGATTACGCCCATCTCCGCCTCGAGATTGTGCGGCGGGATGCGATCGACGACGGAGAGGTTGGTAACGCTCATGACCGTGCGACGACTCTGCGCCGCCGCTCGGTGGACCGCCTTGTGGATGACCTGTGGAGATGCAGGCGCCGCAGCACCTGCTGCACCGAATCGAGCGGCACGACGCGCACGCCGGCGACCGAGGCGTCGATCTCGCGTAGATTCTCGCGCGGAATAAAGATCGTGCGCATCCCTGCCTGCCGCGCCGCGTAGAGTTTTTCGATCACGCCGCCGACGCCGCGCACTTTGCCCTGAATGGAGAGCTCGCCGGTGATCGCCACGTCCTGCGGAAGCGGCCGCTTGAGAATCGCCGAGTAGAGCGCGAGAAAGATCGCCAAACCCGCCGAAGGCCCGTCGATGTTGCCGCCGCCGACGACGTTGATGTGAATGTCGTAGTCGCCCGTATCGATGCCGGTAACGGCGCGCACGACGCTCGTCGCGTTGAAGACGGAGTCCTTGGCCATCGAGCCCGCCGTTTGATTGAAACGCACCGTGCCTTTGCCGGGCTGCGCCGCGCGGAACGCGACCGCCTCGATCTCGATGAGGCTCCCCAAATAGTGCAGCACGCCCAGCCCGAAGCTCTTCCCGATCTCACGCGTGGCGCGCGCGCGGACGGGGGTGTGCTGAACGAGGCGGCTCGTCTGGACGACGGCACGGACGTCGTCTTCGCCGATCGTCAGCGCTTTTGCAGCCTCCGCGCGCCCGTTACGGTGCGCAGGTGGTAGACGAAAGATCGCTTGTCCGTAGGCGTCGGCGACGATCTGCACGGCCTTGCGTCCCTCGATCGTGTAGGAGGCGATGAGCGGCGCGACGCCGCGCGCGGCCTTCGCGTTGAGGCGTTTGATCGCGGCGTGCGCGATGGTGATGATCTGCGCCTGCGTCAACGGTGCGAAGAAGATCTCGGCGCACCGCGAGCGGATCGCGGGATCGATCTCGTCCGGCTCGCGCGTCGTCGCACCGATCAAAAGGAAGTCCGCCGGCGCGCCCTCGCGGAAGAGCCGCTTGACGTACTCCGGAACGTTCGGAGCGTTCTCGTCGTAATAGGACGACTCGAAGGTGACCTTACGGTCCTCGAGGACCTTGAGCAGGCGCGTCTGCAACAGCGGATCCATTTCACCGATCTCGTCGATGAAGAGCACGCCGCCGTGCGCGCGCGAGACGAGCCCGAGCTTGGGTTCCGGAATGCCCGCCTCTGCGAACTCGCGGCGGCTACCCTGATAGATCGGATCGTGGACGCTGCCGAGCAACGGATTCGTCGTCTCGCGCGGATCCCAGCGCAGCGTCGTTCCGCTCGCTTCGACAAACGGGGCGTCCTTCGCGAACGGCGTGTTCGCCCGCGCTTTGGATATCTCGAGAACGAGCCGCGCCACCGTCGTCTTGCCGACGCCGGGCGGACCGTAGAGTATCACGTGCTGGGGAAACGGCGAGCTGATCTTGGCGAGCAGCGCTTGCACGGCTGCTTCTTGTCCGACGATCTCGCGCAGCGTCTGCGGCCGCAACCGCTGGAGCGCGGACGCGGCGAGGCTGCGCCCCGAGAGCACGTTGAGCTCTTCCAGCTTTGCGCGCGTTGCCGGCGTCTCGGGATCGCCGCTCTCGCGGAGCGTTTCGAGCTTGATATCCTTGAGATACTCGTGGTGACGCTCGTTCATCTTCGCGTTCACGCGCCGCTCGATCTCGTCTTCGACGCTCTTCTGCGCGATGAGGCTCGCCATCGTCTCCTCGATCTCGCCGATCGCCTTGCGCTGCTGCGCGCGCGTCGTCGCGCGCTCGACCGTCGGGTCTTCGAACGTCAGACGCTGGAGCGCGCACAGGCGGTCGGGCAGGCTGGACGAGCGCATCATTTTCAGCGCGCTCACCTTTCCCGCCCGCAGCACGAGCTTGTCCTGACCGACGACGCTCGAGAGCATCTCGTAGAGCGCCGTTACGTAGCGGTTGAGCTCGTCTTCGACGCCGTATTTGCGGCGAAGTCGTGCCCGATATGGATGCTCCACGGCGGCCATCCTTAGGAGGCGACGACGTCGACCGTGGTTTTTGCGACGACGCTCTTGTGCAGCTTCACCTCGACGGGATACGAGCCGAGGCTCTTTATCTGACGCTTGATATCGACCTTGTGCTTGTCGATCGGTACGGAGATTGCCGCCGCGATCGCTGCCGCGACGTCCGCGTTCGTAACGGCGCCGAAGAGCTTGCCGTTTCCGCCCGCGCGCGCCGCAACCGCGAGCTTCGCCGCTTCGATGCGGCTCGCGAGCTCGCGCGCGTCCGCAAGCACCTGCGCCTCTCGCTTGTCGTGCGCCTTCTTCTGCTCGCCGAGCACTGCGAGCGCGCCCTTGCTGGCCTCGCGCGCGAGACTCCGCGGCAAGAGGAAGTTGCGAGCGTAGCCCTCGGCAACGTCGACGACGTCGCCTTTGTGCCCGAGCGATGCGACGTCGTCGAGCAGAATTACCTTCATCGAGCGATCGTCACTCCGAAACGAAGGGGAGAAATGCGATGAGGCGCGCGCGCTTTACCGCAACCGTGAGCATGCGCTGGTGCTTCGCGCAGTTGCCCGAGATGCGACGCGGCACGATCTTCCCGCGCTCCGAGACGTATTTGCGCAGGCGATTGACGTCGCGATAGCTCACGTCGACGGCTTTCTCGATGCAGAAACTGCACGGCTTTCGTTTTGTACGGCGCTCTTTTGTCGCGCGCTTAGGCTTACCGGGCATCGTTCTTCCTTTCGACTAGGTGGAGTTACGGTCGCGTCGCTCGGTGCGCGCGCGACCCTAGCCATGTCCCTTGCGGGACGGTTGGGAGAACGTCTGTTCGCCGCGCTCAGCCGCGCTCCTTCGCGCTAGGAGCCTGCTAGGTGTTGTCCTTGATGAACAGCAAGCCGTCGTTGTAGTCCAGATAGAATGCGTACTCTTTGAGCACGTTGCGCCCGATGATGCCATCGTAATCGGGGTCTTGGAAGGTCTGGTTGCTGTCCGGGACGACTACCTGCCCGGTGCGATAGGCAAGGGGCCCGAAGACCATGTTCTGCACGTCGTAGATCTGGCTGTGCACGTCGCCGCTTACCGATTCGAAGATGAGGTCCCGCGGCGAAATGTCTCCGGTTCGCAGCGCGACCCCGGCCTGCGGAAGCTTGTCGAGATAATGATGGTAGAGCATGGTTCCGAAGCCGCCGGTATCGAGCAGGAACCAGCCCGGAACGTTTTCGAAGCTCGCGCCGACGCGGGGGACGCAGTCGTCCATTTGGATCGGCATCGCGCGCACGCCGAGTGCGTGCGGGTCGAAGCCCGACCAGGGGTTGAGTGTCACTTGCTCCTTCTTGAAATCGAAGCCGACGATCGCACTCGCGAGAAAATCGCATCCGAGAAGTCCGACGACGTGCGCGTGAGCACCGGCGTCGAGATTCATCGGTGCGACCGAGAACGCGACGTGATGGACGCGCACGTTACCGAATGTGACGTCGGATGCCACGGTCTCAGGGCCGGAGGCCGTTAACCCGAGCCGGCGGGCAGCCCCCTCATCGAGAAGCAGCTCCGACGATCCCGAATCCAACGTAAAGTCGAGCGTCTGACCGTCGATCTGCACGCCGACGACGATGCCGTCTTCGTCGGTAAAGCGCGCGGCCAAGGGTACCGGACCGTTCTGCAACGTAAACAGCGGCGTCGTCGTGGGCATCGTGACGGCGGCCGGGTCTACGGTCGGCGTACTCGTGAAGGACGTCGTGCGGAGGTCTTCTTCGTCCGCGGGATTGCCGTCGCTGAAGTGGCGACGGAACGGGATCGTCTCTCCAAAGACCGTGTGGTAATCCGAATACGTCGCAACGTGCCGGAGGCGATCGATCGAGAACGTGACGACGCGATCGAGCAGAAACGTCCGCGCGTCGTAGTATGCGTATTGGTCTTGGCCACCCGGCGGATTCGCTTCGATGACGTACTCGCTCGGCGAATCTTGCGTGAGGCCCAGCACGCGCACGTGAAACTGAGGATCGGCGACGTGACGCCACGCCAAGACGTTCGGATCGGTGGTGTCGTGGAATCCGCTTTCGAGCATCACGATGCCGTTCTCGTCGCGAAACCAGTTCTGCCCGCGGTACGTGCCCCACGATTGCGTCAAGCCTAAGCTCTCTTGTTCGACCGTAACCGAATCGTTTCCGACGAACTGCGTCATGCGCAGCGTCATCCAACCGCTTCCGGTAGCCTGGCGCACCACGAGATACGATCCCGGCGCCAACGTGCCGGACGCCGCGTCGGACTTTGCCAGCAACTGCGTCGCCGTCATCGACGTGGGGAGGTATTGGGTGTCGGCAGCGGTGCGCGAGAGCGCGAGCGCGCCGAAGATGGTAATGAGCCCCGCTACGAACCCGATTCGCACGAGCACCTCCAGTCGTCGACTAGGATACGCGCGCGGGCGCCCGCGTCCTTTTCCGCCGGACGCAGCGCTTGACGGCATGCCACCGCGCGCGCCATGAAGCGCGCGCCGTCACGACGGCGCGCCGCTCGACGGCGGCGATCGCCCCGGCTGCGAACGCGCGGTTTGGATCGGCGCAGAACTCGCGCAGCCGGAGCGAAACGGCTGCCGCGTCGTGCTCCTCGCCGAGCACCTCCTGAAGGCGCGCGACGCGCAGGGCGTCGCGCCGTGCCGAGGATCCGCCGACGGGGGCCAGCGCCTCGAGCGCGTAGCGCAGATGCTTGGCTGCGACGCGCACCGCATGCAGCGCATCGTCGCTCGGCTCCGAGCCGCAGCGACGCACCCGCGCACGCAAGCGCTTGTAGACGTTCTCGAGCACGGGCGCGATCAGCTCGGCCGCGGGCTCCGCCGCGCGAGCTGCAAGCACCGGGGGCTCGGCGGCACCGTGCAGAGCGCGCGTCACGTCGGCGTACTCCGTGCTGCGGCGGGTCGCGGCGACGCGAGCGTACGCGTCGCTGCGCCGGTGG
>DAHXOK010000029.1:7887-23794 GCA_027364935.1 Vulcanimicrobiota bacterium
CTCCAGGACCACGCCCATGAACACTTCCAGCGACCACATCATCCGCAGCTACGATGACGAACTGAGGCGCCTCACCGGCGAAATCGTGCGCATGGGCGAGATCGCCATCGCCCAGATCGAGGGCGCCGTCGATGTCGTCGAGCGCCGCGCGAACGCGCTCGACGGTGACGTCGGCGTCGCGCGCCGCCGACAGATCGTCGCTCAATCCCCGTAACGTCTCGCGCAAGGCGCGCGCCCAGCTTCGGTCGAGGACGGCCTCGAACGTGCGCAGCGAGGAGCGCAGCCGGCGCACCGCGACGCGCGCTCCGTGCACGCTCTCCGGATCGGCGCTGCCGTGCTCGAGCTGCAGATCGCAGGCGACGAAATCCTCGACGTAGCTCGCAAGCGCCGCTCGAATGAACGATCCGACGCGCTCGTCACGCTTTGCGATAGAAACAGCTCCCGCAGACTTGCACGTAGTGATGCTTGCCCTCGATGCCGATCTGCTCTCCCTCGGTGAGACGCTTCCCGTGCGCGTCGATGCGCACGTTCATCGTCGCTTTCTTTCCGCACGCGCACACCGTCTTGAGCTCCTCGATGCTGTCCGCGAGGGTCAAGAGGTGCGCGGAGCCGGGAAACGGCTCGCCGCGAAAATCGCTTCGCAAGCCGTAGCAGATCACGGGAATCCCTAGCTCGTGCGCCGCGCGATGCAACTGGCGCACCTGCTCGGCGGTGAGAAACTGCGCCTCGTCCACGAGGATGCAGGCCGCGTCCGTAGCTTCCTTGAGGCCTTCGAAGAAATCGAAGTGGGCATCGTACGTCGACGCGCCGCGTTGCGGACCGAGGCGCGACGTGATGATCCCCACGCCGTACCGATCGTCCAGAACGGAGGTAAAGATCCGCACCGCGCGGCCGTGGTCGCCGTAGTTGTGCGCGACTTGCAGGAGCGCCGTCGACTTTCCAGCGTTCATCGCCGAGTAGCGAAAGTAGAGCTTTGCCATTATGTACGCACCTCGCCGCGCGCGCGCGCAGCAACGATAAAGAGCGGTAACGACGCAAATTGCAGCACGAGCGAGAAGATCACGACCGCGAAAAGCGAGCGATCGTAGAGCGCTCCCATCGTCGCGCTGCCGGCGAACCATGCGATGCCGTAGAACCCGTCGAACGAGCCCAGGGCCGTCGCGCGCTGCGCCGCCGGAATGAGTCCCGAGACGATCGACGGGAGCAGCGTCTCCTGGGCGGCCATACCGAGCCCCCAGAGGATTACGCCCGCGATCGCCATCGGCTCGTTGCCTAAGAAGCACAGCGGAGCGAAGAACGCCGCCAAGGCGAACGAGCCGAGCACCGTCGCCAACGCGAAGCGGTCGTAGAGCCGGCCGAAGAACGGCGCGCCGATGGCGCCGACGAGCATCGCGGCCGCATAGAGGATAGGAATGACGTGGTTCGCGACGACGTGGGCCTTACTCAAGTGGAACGACACGAGCGCGAAATCCGCGAAACCCGCCGCGGTACACGCGGCGGCGCCGACGTAGATCCAGTACGCGCGGCCGAAGCGCTCGATGCGCGGTGCGGGGTGCGGCTCGAGATCGCGCGGTGACGGATACTGCGCGCGCGCGAAGGTCAGCGCGACGAGCGCCAGGACGCCGGGAACTGCGAGCACGCCGAACGCGCCCGCGAATCCGCCCTGGAATGCAATGACCGCCGCAACGAGGAGCGGGCCGAGCGTCGCACCGACCTGATCCATCGCCTCGTGGAAGCCGAACACCCAGCCGTGGCCGATCTGCGACCCCGCGTGAGCGAGCATCGCCGAGACCGACGGTTTGCGTACGCCTCGCCCGAAGCGCTCTCCCACGAGCAGCACCGCGGCTGCCGGCCACGCTCGCGCGAGCGCGAGCGCGGGAACGCTGAGCACGTTGATCGCGTAGCCGAGAAACGCGATCGGCCAATACCGGCGCGTGCGGTCCGCGGCGGCTCCGCTGACGACGCGAAAGCCGTACCCGACGAGCTCGCCGACGCCGGCGACGAGTCAGACGATGAGCCCCGTCGCACCGAGATGGGCGAGAAACGGGCCCGCGATGCTGCGACCGCCTTCGTACGTCATGTCGGCGAAGATGCTGACGATGCCGAAGATGAAGACGAAGCGGAATGGGGCCGGCTTCATATGAAGAAGAAAGGTGCGATGACGTCTCGCAGATACCTGGTCTTTGCGTTGATGTTTTTGGGGATTTTCATCAACTACATGGACCGGGTGAACTTCTCCGTTTCGATTCCGGCGATTCGGCACACGTTCGGCTTCACGCTCGAGCAAATCGGAGCGATCGGGTTTGCGTGGGCGATCGTCTACGCGATCTTCAACTTTCCCGGCGGATGGCTCGTCGACCGGCTCGGTCTGCGGTGGGGACTCGTCGCCACCCTGGGATGGTGGTCGGTCTTCACGATTCTCACGCCGTTCGCCGGCTCGCTGGCGGCGTGGTACCTGATACGCGGGCTCATGGGTGCGGGCGAGGCGCCGATTTGGCCGCTCAATGCGAAGTGCGCGAATACGTGGGCGCGACCCTCGGAACGATCGACGCTGTACACCTGGGCGGGATCTGGCCAGTTCCTCGGTCCGGCGGTGGGAACGCTGCTCGCCGGCATTATCCTCGTGAAGTTCGGCTGGCAATGGACGTTCGTCGTCTTCGGCGTGGCGGGGCTGCTGTTGCTTCCGTTCTGGATCGGCATCGTTCGCGACCATCCCGACCACGCGCATCAGCGCGCCGATTGGGCCGGCGTCGCCGCCGTCATCTTCAGCCGGACCGGCCTGGGAATGCTGCTCGTCTATCTGACGTTCGGGTATATCCTCTTCACGTTCTTATACTGGGTGCCGAGCTACATGTACTACACGTTCCACATGAGCATTCTCAAGAGCTCGGCGTGGGCGAGCCTCGGAGGATTGCTCGGCTTCCTCGGCTTCATCATCTCCGGCCCGTTCAACGACTGGCTCGTTCGCCGCTTCGACCGTCTTACCGCGCGGCGCATCGGCTCGTGCCTTCCGATGATCTGCGCGGCCGCGTGCGTCGTCGCATCGCTCTTTAGCGCGCGCGCAGCGCTCGCAGGCGAAACCGCGGTGCTGCTCGGGCTCGCACAGCTGCTGATGAACGTGACCGTCGGTGCTTGGGCGGTCAACGTCCTCGACATCTCGCCGAATCACGCGTCGACGGGTTTCGTCTACGGCATCTACAACGGCGTGCTCAACATCATGGGCGCATTCAACTCGCTCGTCCTGACGTGGCTCGCGACGCGCTACGGCTTTCCGATCGCGTTCGGCAGCGCGGTCGTCTTCATGGTCGTCTTCCTTGCGAGCATGCTCTTCGTCGTCGATCGCCGCAGCTACACGCGGCTGATCGACCACGCGCGGCTGGCGAGCGGCGCCTTGCCCTAACAGGTTAACCTGGCACCCGGTGCCGAGGCTCTGCGCGTGCGTCGCCGAAGCTCGCATCGTGGAAGTCCACTCGCCCAAACCGGAGAACCGGATCGGCACCTATCCTCACTGGACGCTCGACGCGTGGAAACCTGGCGTTCCCGGCCGGATCGAGCACATCTACACGCATTGGTCGGCGCATGACTATGGATCCGTTTTCCCCGCGTACCACTTCTGCGTCGCAATGTTGCCGAGCGGCACGATCGTCGTCGTCAACACGCACGACGTGCGAGAGAACATGCGCGACGTCTACGAAGGACCGGCCCTCCCGTACGCGCAGCATACGCGCAACCGCAACTCGTTCGCGCTCGGCATCGCCGTCATGGCCATGGAAGGCGCGACGCCCTTCGACTTCGGCAGGTTCCCCCTCACGGAGGAGCTCGTCGACGCCGTATGCAGCGTCGGCGCCCGGCTCGCCGCGTTCTACGACGTGCCCGTCGATGCCGATCACGTCATGTCGCACGCGGAGGCAGCGCTGCGCGACGGCTATTTTGGAACGGGAAAGGAGCAGCGTTGGGACGTCGCCCGCCTCACCCCAAGCCCGAAGGCGCTCGTCGAACGAGAGGCACTCGAGGTCGGCGACGAGTTGCGCGCACGTATGTGCCGTCCGGCGTAACGGGAAGTTCACACGAATCGTGCTAGGAGAGCATTTCGAAAAGGAAATCCGGGAGCAGCCGGATGTCTGGCGAGCTATCGCAGCGTCCGATAAAGCACAAGCTCTCGCCGAGGCCATTTGCGGCCGAGACATCGTGTTGCTCGGCAGCGGCAGCTCGCTCTTCATGGCACAGCTCGGAGCGCTTTCGCTGCGCCGCCGGGGTATTCGGGCGCATGCGCTCGCCGCGACGGAGGCACCTCTCGATCACGCTTCGTATAAGGGCTCGGCCGTCATCGCGGTCTCGCAGAGCGGTCAATCCGAGGATCTGCTGCACGCGCTCGACGTCCTGAATCCTCGAGAACTCATCGCGCTCACCAATACGCCGGCATCTCCACTCGGCAAGCGGGCCGCGCTCGTCGTCGACGTGGGTGCCGGGCCAGAGGTCGCCGTACCGGCCAGCAAGAGCGTGACGGCGACGGCGGCGATCCTCCTTTGGACCGCGGGATTCCTCGCCGAGAAGCACGAGCGTAACGCGCGCACGCTGACGGAAACCGCCGAAGACGTGCGCTCTTGGCTGGACGGCCCGAGCGTGGAGGCGGTGCGTACGGCAGCGGATCGCATCGCGCGCCGCCGTAGCGTCTTGATCGTGGCAACCGGCTATGGGCTGCCGGTGGCGCACGAGTTCGCGCTCAAACTCAAAGAGGCGAGCTATATTCACGCCGAGGGATTTTCGGCCGGTGAGTTTCGCCACGGGAGCGCCGCGATGCTCGACGCTTCCTGCGCCGCAATCGGCATCGTCGACGATGTCTCGCGCCAGGTCGTGAACCGGCCGATGATCGAGGCCGCGGAAGCGGAGAGTCTACGCTACGTCATCGGCAACAGGCTAGGCGACGTGCCGCTGCTCGGACCCGTCGTCGGCGAGTCCTTCAATGCGCTTGCGTGGCTCGTCGCCGCGCAGGTGATCGCGCTCTACGTCGGGCGTGCGCGGCACGTCGAGAGCGATGCGCCGCGTGGCCAAGCGAAGGTGTTGGACTCTTAGAGAGCGAGGCGACGCGATCTACTGCGTCGCCATCAACGAAAAGATTGCCGCCAAAACTTTCGCGAGTTGGAGCGCGCCGTGGCGCCGGTTTTCACCCATCCACTGGTTGATGAGAAGCGAAAACGTGATCGCGCCATGCGTTCGAGTGAGAACGAATCCGGAGATCGTGCGCACGTGGTTGATGCTGCCGGTCTTCGCGTAGAGCTTCCCCTCGGCGGGCGTTCCGAGATACGCTCGCCGCAGCGTACCGCGTACCCCGGCGAGCGGCAACGCATCGATGACCGCGTCGCGATCCGGCCCTCGCCAGTCGCTTTGTAAGATCGCGACGAGATCCCGCGGCGTGATGCGATCGTACTCCGAGAGGCCCGAGCCGTCGCCGATCGAAACGGTTTTCGGGTCGACGCCGATGGAGCGCAAATACTGTCGCTCGACGATCGCGCCGTGCGCGTCCGTTCCAGGCTCTCCGAACCGCATGACGCCCAACTCCTTCAAGAGCAGCTCGCCCATGAGGTTATCGCTGGGATACCAGAACCGCGCGAGCAACCTCGGCATCGGGAGCGAATCGTGCGACCACAGCGTGATCGGGCGCGCGGGCGTCCTCCCCGATCGCACGCCGCCCGCAACGGCGACGCCGTGCGCTGCAAGCGCTCGTGCGAAGACATCGCCGGCGTAGGACTCCGGGTCGGGTACGCTCGGCTCGATGTCGCCGGATTCCTTCGCTCCAAGCGGATAGCTTCCGACCAACCCGATCGTACGGGGCTCGTTCCAAGGCCGCACGAGGTTGGACGTATCCTGCGATCCGCGAGGCCCGGTGCGAAGCTCGTTCTCGATCGTGAATGCGCTGCTCTGCGGTTCGATCAGTAACGTCACCGGCGCGCCCACCGCGCTGCCCGGAATCATCCGGACGTGGACGACGCCGTCCTCCAGCTCGAGCGCCGTAACGACCGGTGCGTAGTAATACGGCAGATCGTCCCACGACCAGCCCAATCCGAAACGTTGGCCGTCGTCGTGAGAGGCATCGGTGATCACCGCGCCTGTGACGCGGTTGATGCCGGACGCGGCCACCGCAGCGGCAGCCGCGTCGAGATCGGTCGCGCCGAGCAGGCTGTCTCCACCGCCGCGCAGATAGAGGTTGCCTTCGAGCACGCCGCCGCTCGGCGCTGCATCCGCCAACACCGTCGTGACGTACGCAAAGTTCGTGCCGAGCCGGCGCAGCGCTGTAGATCCGACGAGTAACTTGAAGTTCGAGGCGGGCATGAACTCTTCGTCGGCGTTCCGCGAATAGAGCACGCTGCTACGCGTTGTGTCGATCGCCAGAAAGCCGACCTCCGCACCGCGCAACGTCGGGGCGCGCAGTACGATGTCGATCCGGTGCCGCAGCCGCGCGACTTGCGCGGTCGTCCAGCGCACGCCGCCGGGCGCCGGCCGCGGCGTCGCGTCGAGGAGCGCGACGCACGCGGCGAGGGTAACCAGCGGGATCAGCGATGCCCGCATAGATGCTCGTAGATTATTCGTTGCAGAGACTCGTCAGATCTTCTCCGTCACGAACAATTCCACGCTTCTGGGCGTTTGAGAATAGTTTTGATATATGCCTGGCGCGGGGTTATACCACGGCAGCGGCGAGTTTCTCTGGGAGGCGGCGACGGACGGAATGCCGCTCTGCGGAGACGTCGGCCAGAACGGACCGCAGCCTGGATACATTTTCCCGATCTCGCTCGGAAGCTGCGTGGCGGTGCATGGAGCGATGTCCTCAACTCTGTTGAAGAGATTCGTCACCTGCAAGCCGAGGATCAGGCGTTTTTGCGGCCCTAAGCGAACCGCCAGCGTGGAGTTTGCCCACCAGTAGCCCGTTCCCATCCGCTCGGGCTCGGCGATGTACGGTGCCACGACCTTTCCAGTAGAATATCCCGCCGCCGGATGCGTGCATACATACGTGCTCGTCGTTACGTACGGGGTGCAGATGCTCTGCACGGCGATGTTATAGAACGTCGGCGACTGATAATAGATCTCCGGGTACAGGCTCCAGTCGTTGACGTGAACGTCGAACGTGAGCGTTCCACTAAAGAGCGGGTCGTATACGGAACGCACCAAATGGTTTTGCTCCGGCGTAGGCAGCGGCGTCACGCCGAACGAGGACGTGAGCGAGGAAAGAATCGACGTCCAGAAGTTATCGTACGTGCCCGTGAGCCAATACGACACGCCCACGGGATGGGTATCGATGTGATTGAGCGCCGCCTCGAAGCCGAATGCCTTGCGGACGCCGCCGTTCATCGGTACCTGTGGGCCGTACTTCACGGGAACGACCCCCGGCGCGCTCGTCACCGGCGAGTAGAGGTAGAACACGTTGCTCTCGTTATTGTACCAAGGGCCAAACCGGAACGTCGTCGTCGGGCCTAACTGATGCTCCCATTGCAAATCGCCGCTATGGATGAGCGTGGGATTCGCTCCGAATCCCGTGTGCGTCGGGAAGTACGCCGTGTATGCGGTCGTTCCGTTGAGCATATTCTTCGGCACGTTCCTATATACGTAACCGGTACCGACGAACGTCGTCGAGTCGGTGTACGAACCGCGGACCGTGTCGTTGAGGCCCATCCTGTACGTGAACGCGAACGTTGGATTCCAGATGCCAACGGAAAGCGGCCCACCGGGATAATCGTACCACATCCGCTGGTAGCGGATCCCGGGCGCCAACAGGAGGTTTCCGACGTGAACGTCTGCGCTGACGTATGCGTACGGTACGTGGTCCGGGTAATCCGAGAGGAAGTTCGCCGCCGGCCACGTCCCATTTGCGTTGAACCAGAGCGTGTAGTACACGTTGTAGGCGTTGATGTCGTACTCTTGACCGACGCCCGCTTTGATCGTCGTATAATCGTTGACGTTGTTCGTGTAGTCGAGCGAACCGAGCCACATCTCGGAGCGACGGTCCTGCCAATACCCCGTATTGAACCAGTTCACCTGTTGCGCGCACACGCGGCCATGGAGCGAACCGATGTAGGCGAGGTCGCTTTGTAACGGAGTCCCAGCTTGATATGGAAGAAGCGGGCAGTGCGAGCTCACCCAAAAATCGGAGGTGTTCTCGTACTGCGGAAGGTTGGCTTCAACGATGGGCTGATCGAAAATGTACTCGTTATAGTTCTCGGCAAGGCGCAGAGTAAAATACGAGTGATCGTCGATAATGTGGTTCCACTGGATCTTGCCGATGCCGGAATAGTGGTGCCACCAGTTGCCGCCGCCATTCTGGGTATTCGCGGTTCCGAAGTACAGGCCCAGCGGGCACGTCTGACCGTTCGGCGCGGTACCGCCGGTCGCTCCAGAATACGTCCAACCGGGAGTGGGGTTGAGCGGTGCCGCATGGTAGCCCGGGCATGGAACGGCGGTCAACGGCACCGGCTGCCCCGGCGCGCGTTGCATCAGATAACCAAAAACGAACTCCCCAACGCCGTTTTGGAACAGAACCTGAATGTCGTTTCTGTTGTCAGGCCGGTAGTGGAAGTTGCCTATGATGTCGCTGGTTTTTACGACGCCAGGACCGTTGTCACCCTCGATGAGGACGGCAGGGTACGTCGTACCCGACGCGTACTCGTTGAGAGCGTTGGTCTTGTCCATCGCGCCGTACCAACTAAAGCGGCCGTTCGGCGTCGCGCCGCCGTATTCCAAGACCCAGTTCGTAAGGCGATTATTGACGCCCGTTCCGTACGTCAGGTTTCCAAAGCCGGGATAGGTGCCTTGCCTAACGACGGTGTTGATGGCGCCCAAGCCGGAATCCGCCATTTCCGCCGAGAGACCCCCGGTGTAGACTTCGACGTTCGCGATGCCGATGTCGGAGAGATTCGTCGTGAATAGGCCGGTGATTCGTTCGCGAATCGGGATGCCGTCGAACTCATAGGCTTCATCGGTGATATCGCCGCCATGGATGCGAGGCTGGGTTTGAAAGCCGCCGCTCGCAGTGACGCCGGCAACGCCCTGGATGTATTGATAGATCGTCTTGTGTAGGTCGTTGCCGCCCTCGAGTGCATTCAGCTGTTGGCCCGAGACGTTATAGACGTCGGCCGGCTGGTTCGGCTGCACTAAATTGCCGGCACCCCGCGTCTGGGTGCGGGCGATCACCCGCATCGCCTTCTCCAAGCGCGCCCCCGCCCGTGCCGTCTGTCCCTGAAAGACGACGATGCCGAAAAGCTGTACTGTCTGGTAGCCGTTGGCCTCGATCGTTACCGTGTACGTATCCGGGCTCAGCGCTTGTAGCGCGTAGAAGCCCCTGGCGTCAGTCGTTGCCTCACGCCTGCCAGTCGGCGAAACGCCCAGGACGGCCGCGCCGGCGATCGGCGCCCCCGTCGTCGCGTCCACAACGGTACCTGTAATGGTGCCCGTGGTGGATTGCGCTCGAACTGCTTGCGGCGTACCGATCGCCAAAAGCATTGTGCCGAGAACTAGACCAAGAGCCAAGGGGCGAAAAACTCGCACTCGCTTGAAATACGTCACTTTCAGCCTCCCTCTTAACGGGTCTGGAGAAAAAGAAAAGTGACCGGCGCAGGACGCGCTCGCTCACTTCTGACTTGCTCTATGCCACGCAGCAAGCGCTTACCCCTTTCGCTTTTCTTAAGGACCGGGGTTAGGCTAGCCTACGAACGCGTGCTTGCACCCCGCGTATTGCAGGGTATCGCCAACCGTTGAATTTCAGATGACTTCGGCGGCTCTTGGCGGCCGAGCGCACGCACCGCCGGATCCTCGGCTTCGGTGGCCGCGAACGCTGCGATATCCGGCGTTGTGAAACGCTCGAACAGTTTGGACGCCTCGTTCGGCGAGCAGGTCTTGATTCGCTCGCGATACGATCGTTCAACCTTGCTTTGCAGAAAACGCGTGTCGGCTTCGTCGTGCGGACGACCCGTTCCCATTTTCGTGACGATGAGGTCGATCTCGTCCAGAAGACGCGTCCCGTCTTCCAAGAGCTCGCATCGCTGCCAAATCTCGTCGAATTCTTCCGCCGTCAGGTGATTCGGCGCTCGGAACGCGTCTATCGGCCGATCCGCTCCGAGAATGCGCACGAAGCGATCCTCTGCGACGACCGCGGGGATTTCCTCGAGATCGACCGGTGCGAAGTTGCCGGCGGCATCCGCAAAGCGTGCGGCAGTTAATCCCTCTGACCGCATGAACTGCCGTAGCGAGTCGGCCCAGAGACGCTCGTCGCCGAGCGGATCGACCCAGAGGTCCACGTCCTTCGTCGAACGGTGGAAGCCGTGGAGCACGACCGCAATGCCACCGAGAACGATGACCCGGCCTCGCCGAGCGAGCCGCGTCACCACTTCGTGGGCCTTCAGCGGGCCGTCCACTCGCGTACGGACTCCTCGATGCGATCGGACAGGTCAAGCGCTTCAGCGACGGTGCGCGGCGGCTGCGTCGTCCACTGCGCGCTGTTTGGCTTGACGTTCGATTCGAACGTTTCTGTCGCGCGAATCCGACGTAGCGCCATGACCAGGGAGCGTCGCCGTGTGTCTTCCCGAGCGGCGTGGTCGCGGACGCCGTGATCGAGGGAAAGGTCTGGAATCGCAGGTTTCATCATCGCCGATTATAGCATCGATCGCCAGGGCGACCCTTTTAGCGCCGCGGCATGCCGGCGGCCAAACCCGGTGGCCGACTCGCGACTCGTTTTCGTCCGAGTTAGGACGAGACAGTATCAGAAGGGAATTTCGTCGTCGAGGTCGTCGCCGCTGAAGGCGTCGCCCGTTGCGCTCGGCGCTGCTGCGCGTGCACCGACGGGAGCGAAGTCTTCTTCGCCGGTACCGCCGCCGGCGCCGTCACGACGGCCGCCGAGCATCTGCATGTTGTCGATGACGACTTCTGTAGCTTTGCGCTTGTTGCCGTCTTTGTCATCATAGGTGCGAATAACGAGGCGGCCCTCGACGAGCGTGTTCTGCCCCTTCTTGAGATACGTGTTACAGGTCTCGCCGAGGCGATCCCACGCCACGATGTCCACGAACGTCGTCTCTTCTTTGTTGCGCGGATTGTTGACGGCGAGCGAAAACTTCGTCACCGCTTTCCCCGATTGCGTGTACCGGATCTCCGGATCGCGCGTGAGGTTCCCGACCAAAATCACCCGGTTATAGGATCCTGCCATGATCTCTCTCTCTTTCGCAGTGTCGCGGTGCTGTTGCAGTCCGATCCTAGGACCGATCTATGCCCACTGGTGGGCACTCTTAGGGAAGAGCCTCCGGGCTCTCCTCCGCTTCCTCCAGCCGCGGCTGGGCGGCCCTGGCTATCGCCATCTGTGCGAGGGCCTGCTTGTCGAGCCTAACGAGGAGCTCTCGCAGAACGTCCTCGTGCAGGCGCAGCAGCCGCTCAAGCTCCTTAGCGGCAGCCGGCGATGCATTGAACTGCATCGCGACGTAGCTGCCCTCGCGCGCGTCCCCAATTTCGTAGGCGAGACGCTTCTTTCCGAGCTTCTCGACGAAGACGATTTGGCCGCCCTGGGTGCGAATGATCTCGGCGATGGCGTTCGCGCGCTCGTCGACCTCCGTCTCCTCGAGACTTGGGCGCAAGATGTACGTGACCTCGTAGTCGTTCATAGCCTAGGTATGCTATCACGCCGCTTTCCGCGCCGACAAGGCATGGGGCCTAACCACCGAACGACCGCTTCTCAGACGGTTCGAAGGTCCTGCGGATAGCCTCTATGGGTAAGATTTCACCAGTGCCAGTTGCTCGCTCTGCGCCGCTAGGGACCAAGAGCCGGCCGCCTCTCGCATGCGCCGGTCTCGTTTCTACCATGCTCCTGGCCGGCTGCGGCGGCGGCGCCCAGCATGCGGGGCAGGGAGCGTCGGCGCCTCCGTATGTGGCAACGTCGGTGGCCTCCGTCGGGACGATTCGGCCCGCGTCGCAGCTCGCCGGCATCGTGGCCCCGTACGAAAACGTCGCGATCCAGACGACGCTGGTCGAGCCTGCTGACGGCGTCTACGTCCAAGAGGGCGACACGGTCTATCGCGGCGAGGTCCTCGCGCGGCTCGATACCGCCGACTTGCAAGCGCAGTTGGCGGCAGACGACGCGAACGCGTCGCACGCCGTTTATCAGGGCGGCTTGTCGATCTCGCAAGGCGTCAACGCCCTGGCGCAAGCCGAAACGACGCTGCACGCAGACCGGCGCAACTTGGGCCGCGATCGAGCGCTGCTGAGCCGCGGCTACATCTCGCAACAGGCCTACGACGGCCAGCTCGCAGTCGTTCGCAACGACGAGCAAGCCGTTCTCACCGATCGAGCCGACGTTCAAGCCAACGGCTCGATTGCGGGCAGCGGATTACAGGCAGCGTCGGTCGCGCAAGCGCGAGCCGCAGCACAGCAGGTGCAGGTTCAGATCGCGAAGGCGACGATCGTCTCGCCGATCGACGGCGTCGTCGTCAATCGCAACCTCAATCCGGGCGAGTACCCCGGCAACCGGCAAATCTTCACGCTTCAGCAGATCGATCCGATCTTCGCCGTCGTCCACGGCTCGGGAGCGCAGATCGCGCACGTCGCCGTGGGAGCCCCGGCGACCGTCGACGCCTCGGATCTCGGTACGCGCGTGTCGGGAACGGTCGTCGGCGTCCTGAACGAAATCGTTCCAGGCTCGACCGACTTCACGGTAAAGATCCTGCTCCGTAATCCACAGCAACGGCTGCGGCCCGGCATGTCGGTCGAAGCCTCAGTCGCCCTTCCGGCGCTGAGCGGCGTGCGCGTACCCGAGAGCGCCTTCACCAACGAAAACCACACGACGATCATGACGGTCGACCGGCAGCACGTCGTCCATGTGGCGCCGGTCAGCGAGATCGGCAATGACGGCGTCACCTCGGTCGTGACCGGTATCCCGCCGGGCTCGCGCATCGTCAACAACGGCCTGTCGGCCGTCGGTAACGGCGAGAAAATTTCGCTGCAGTGAATCTGACGCGGCTCTTTCTCAAGCGGCCGACGCTGGTCTTCGTCCTCGTCTGCCTGATGCTCTTTGCCGGCGTCGTCTCGCTCGCCACGATCGTAAAAGAGTTCTTCCCGAACGTCTCTCAGCCGACGATCACGATCGAAGCCGGTTACAACGGCGCCTCGGTGACCGAGATGCGCGACGATATCGTGGCGCCGATCGAAGAGAACCTCGCGGGCACGACGGACCTCCAGAATATCAACTCGGTCGTTCAGCAAGGACGCGCGCAGATCGCGGCAACGTTCGCGCTGACCTCGAACGAAGCGACGGACCTCGCGCTTACGGAAAAGGCGGTCCAATCCGCCGAGCGCCAGCTTCCGACGAACATGCAGGCGCCGACGGTGAACATCCGCGACCCGGGTGAAGAGACGGTCGTGACGCTCGCGATGTTTTCGTCGAAACTCACTCCCGCGCAGCTGGCGCTCTACGCCAACAACGTCGTCGTCCCGCAGATTCAGCAGATTCCCGGCATTTCGTACGCCAACGTCGGCGGCTCGGTCACGCCCGCGTACGAGGTCGAAGTCGACCCGGCAAAGCTTGTCGCACGCAACCTCACCATCAACGACGTCATCAACACGATCTCGGCGGAGAACCAGCGCGTTCCGGGCGGTTACGCGTACCAACCCGGCCGCCAGACGATCGTCGACGTTCGCGGCGACATCCAGAATATCAACCAAGTCAAGGCACTACCGATCATCGCGAGCGGAAGCGCGGTGCGTTCTTCCCAGACCGCCGGCCAAACGCAGTCGTACGCCGCCGGGATCTCCGGCCTTCCGGGAACCGTCGATGCGTGGACGGCGTCCAATCAGCTGCCGCGCGTCGGCGACGTCGCGAACGTTATCGCGAGCAACGAGCCGGAGCTCCAGTACGCGCGCATCAACGGGCGCCGCGGCTTCTTCCTCTCCGTCCAGAAGACGGCCGATGCGAGCGAGGTCGACGCATCGAACGCGTTTCTGCGGGCGCTGCCGCAGCTCGAACGCGAGTTTCCGGACATCCATTTCGAGGTCATCAACGTTGCCTCGCGCTTCACGCAGCAACAGATCACCGCCGTAACGCACACGCTGCTGGAAGCCATTTTCCTCACGGCGATCGCGATGCTCTTCTTCTTGCGCTCCTGGCGCAGCGCGATCGTCGTCTGCATCGCCATCCCCACCTCGCTCGCGATCGCGCTCACCGTGATGAAGGTCATGGGCATGACCGTCGACACGATATCGATGCTCGCGATGACGCTCGTCATCGGCATCCTCGTGGACGACTCGACGGTCGTGCTGGAGAACATCGAGCGCCACTTTCGCGAGCTCAAGCAGTCTCCCGAAGAGGCTGCCTACGAAGGCCGCATGGAGATCGGGGCGGCCGCGGTCGTCATCACGCTCGTCGACGTCGTCGTGTTCTTGCCGATCGCGTTCATCCAAGGGCAGGTTGGCCGCTTTCTCGTCGAGTTTGCGCTCGTTATCGTAATCTCGACGCTTACGTCGCTCTTCATCTCCTTCACGATCACGCCGACGCTCGCCGGACTGTGGGCGCTGAAGTCGCACTGGAAGCCGTGGCGCGTCGTCGAGGCGTTCGGCCGCGGATTCGACAACGTTCGCAGTTGGTACGCGCACAAGGCGCTGCCGTGGGCATTCGATCATCGTGCAACCGTCGTCGTTGGCTGCTTCTTGAGCTTCGTGCTCTCCATGGCGCTCGTACCGCTGGGCATCGTCGGCGCAACCTTCATCCCACCGGTCGATCGCGGTGAGATCTTCGTTCAGATCAACTATCCGGAGGGCACGCCGATCGATCGGGTTCGCGTCGGCGCGTACGCGCTCGAGAACGCGATCGACAGAACGTCCGATCTCCAGCACGAGACGACGGTCGCGGGCGCGTACTCCGCGTCGTTCGGCGGTTTCATCGTGCAGCCGGACGTCGCGCAGATCCACATTTTCCTCAAAGACAACCGCAAGCACTCGACGTACTACTGGGTGGCGCAGTTCCGCGCGTTGGCCCGCCACACGCTGCCCAACGTGAGCACGTCGGTCATTCCGTCGTCAGGAACGGGAGGCGGGAACGCGCAACCGCTCGACTTTCTCGTCTCCGATCTGACCGGCGGCGATCCAACGCCGTACGCGCGGCAGGTGCTGGCGTTGCTGCGCACGGTTCCCGGCGCGACGAGCGTCAACAGCTCCGCACAAGATCTCGCGCCCGAGGTCTCCGTCGTGTTCGACCGGCAGAAGGCGCAGGCGCTCGACGTCGATCTCGGCCAAGCGGCGCAGGCGGCCGGAGCGGCCTTCGGCGGCAACGTCGCGACGCAGTTCGAGACGCCCGAAGGCCTCGAGCAGGTGCAAGTCATCTATCCGCTCGCGGACCAGACGAGCCTGGCAACGCTCGCGGCCATCCCGATTCGCACGAACGACGGCAACATCGTCCACCTCGGCGACTTCACGTCCTTTGCGTGGACGCCGACGCCCCCGTTCATCACGCGGACGAACCGCAACACGGTCATCCACGTCGACGCGAACGTCGCGCCGGGATCGTCCCTCTCCAACGTCGAGGGCGCGTTCATGAAACGCCTTCGTTCGCTCCGTGTCCCGCCGAACGTCGTCGTTCGGCCTGCGCCGCTCGGGCAGCAAGATTTCATGCACCAAATCCTCGTCGGGATGGGCGCGTCGCTCGTGATCTCGGTCATCTTGGTCTTCTTGCTGATGATCGCGCTGTACAACAGCTACTCGTCGCCGTTCATCATCATCTTCTCGGTTCCGGTCGCCGCGGTCGGCGCGATCGGCGCTCTCGTCATCACGCATCAGACGCTCAACCTCTTCTCGCTCATCGGCACGATCTTGCTCGTCGGCATCGCGACCAAGAACGGCATCTTGCTCGTCGATTACGCCAACACGCTGCGCGGTCGCGGCCGCGATAATC
>DAHXOK010000029.1:23804-25676 GCA_027364935.1 Vulcanimicrobiota bacterium
ATCAAAGAGAGCGCGTTCACGCGGTTTCGGCCGATCGTGATGACGAGCTTCTCGATCGTCGCCGCAATGCTTCCGCTGGCGCTCGCGATCGAGCCGGGGTCATCGACGCGCTCGAGTCTCGCGATCGTCGTCATCGGCGGCGTGCTGAGCTCGCTCGTCCTGACGCTACTCTTGATTCCGATCGTGTACATGCGCTTCGCGCCGGAAACGATTACGGCATCGAACTGGCCACCCGAATCCGACGCGCGGCGCGAGCACGAAGCGCCGGCTCCAGCGTAAGCCGCGTGTCACCCCGAGCTCACACCGTGTCACCCTGAGCTCACACCGTGTCACCCTGAGCTCACACCGTGTCACCCTGAGCTTGTCGAAGGGTGGATCGGGCCGTCGCTGCGTGAGAGCGGCTCGCCCGAGCGCTCCCGCTGCACCGCGAGCATCTCCGCGAGAATCGAGACGGCGGTCTCGCCGTCGGTGACGCCGCCGAGATCGAGGCCAGCCGGTCCGCGAATGCGCCCGATCTGCGCCTGCTCGTAGCCCTCCGCGCGCAGCGCGGCACGCCGCGCCGCTTGCACGCGCCGGTTTCCGAGAATTCCCACGTACGCGGCGAACGACGCGAGCGCGGTTCGCAGCGCCGGAAGATCGAGCTTGACGTCGTGCGAGACGATGACGATCGCCCCCGCCTCTTGCGCGCGCGCGACCGCAACGGAATCGTCGGGCCACGCGAGCAATAGCTCGTCGGCGCCGGGATGGCGCTCTCGCGTTGCAAACGGCGGACGCGGATCGACGACCGTCACGACGTAATCGGCGCGCTGCGCGAGCGCGGTCAACTCCGCGGCGAGCGCCGTCGCACCGACGACGAGCAGACGCGGGCGGCGCGCGACGACGATCGTCGCGCCCTCGAGATCGAAGGTCACGTCGCGCTCGCCTGCGGCGATTGCCTGCGCCGTCTCCTCGAAGTCGCGCTGCGGCCTCCACACGACCACGTCGAGCGACGCCCCACAGCCCGTTCCCGCCAAGAGCTCGTCGTCGAGCTCGAAGCACAGCCGCACCGGAGCCGTACGGCTTTCGCCGAGCATCGCGAGCGCGCGCTCCACGATCCTGCCTTCGTGGCATCCGGCACCGATGTCCCCGGCGAACGATCCGTCTGCCCCGACGACGAGCGACGTCCCTACTGCAGAGGCTTTCGCTCCCCGCGTCGCGATCAGCGTCGCGCCCGCAAAAGACTCTTCGTCGCGCAGACGCCTCGCGATCGCGCCGTAGATTTCGCGCACTACGTCGCGCGCAGCCAGCGCGCGAGCCACGCCAGCGCCGTCGCCGATTCATGCCGTGCCGCGGGCGGCCAGTCGCGATCCTCGCTCTCGTAGTAACTCAGCAGCGCGACCAGCTCGCGCTCGGCCTTGCGCCGGTCGAGCTGCCCGTCCGCAAGGGCGAGCACGAACGCCGCGCCGCGGTCGCCCGGACTCTGCGCGAGCAACTGTCTCGCATAGGCGCGGCTTCGCACGTAATCGCGTCTCAAATACGCAAGCATGGCGAGATTATCTCCCGCTTCCGTCGACGAGCCGGCAGCCGCGGCGCGGATTCGAAACCACGCCGCCACGGCGTTCGAGAAGCGCCACGAGCACGTCGAGCGCCTTTGGAGGCAGCGGCACGATGTCGTCGCCGCACCGCAGCGCGCGTTCGTCCGCGTAAACGCAGCAGCGGTCGAGACGATACGCTTCGTTCATGATTTCATCATAGGTCGATGAGGGTTTCTTCGAGACTTCGCCGCCCTGCAGGCGAGATGATTCTCCTACGTGCCCCAGCCACAGGGAGGTAGTTCATGCGCTATTGGATCGTCGTCGCCGGGCTTTGCGCCCTTCTCGCCGCCGGCGGCGG
>DAHXOK010000002.1:0-276 GCA_027364935.1 Vulcanimicrobiota bacterium
GTCGCGCCGGCGCACCACGCGGAGGATCAAACCGAGACGGTGCTCCTCGCGCTCTTTCGCGGAAGCGGTCCGGATGGGCTTGGCGGGATGGCTTCGAGGCGAGCGCTGGCACCAGGGGTCGAGCTGGTTCGGCCGTTGTTGCGAATAGCGGCCGAGGATTTGCGGTACTATTGCCATGTGAACGGCTTGCCGTACGCCATCGATCCGACGAACGAAGACGCGGCGCTGCGCCGCAACGCGATCCGCGAGGCGCTCGCTTCGCTGCGCCCGGCATTT
>DAHXOK010000002.1:286-13852 GCA_027364935.1 Vulcanimicrobiota bacterium
GCGGCGGTGGCCCGGGCGGCGGAGCTGGTCGCAAGCGAGCGAGCCGGAACGGGTCGGGCCGCGCTGCGGCGGCGCGTCCGCGAGCTCTTGCGGGAAGAGGCGAGCCTCCGCGACGTCGACTTTGCCCACGTGGAGGCCGCGGCCCGGACGATGGAATTGGGCGGAAGCGGCCGATTCCATATGAAGAAGGGCGTCACCCTACGGATCGACGCGGGGCGGCGGAACGAACCATAAATGAAGATTGGGCAGAGCTACGAGGGCACGATCAAGCGGCAGATCTATTCGGCAGAAGAGATCGCCGCGGCAATCGAGCGCCTCGCCGGCCGTATTGCCGCCGATTTTACGGGGCAACCACTGCTCCTGCTCGGGGTGTTGAAGGGGGCGCTCTACGTCGTCACGGACCTGGCCCGAGCGATCGCGCTGGTCCCGGACGGCCCGAGCGAGATCGTCGTGGATTACCTCTGTGTCTCCAGCTACGGCAACGCGACCCGCACGAGCGGCGAGGTGCGCCTGCTCAAGGATACCACCGCGACGGTGACCGGTAAGAACGTCGTCATCGTTGAAGATATCGTGGATAACGGCCTGACCTTAGAGTATCTGAGCGCGCTCTTGGCGGAGCGCGGGCCGGCGCGACTCGCCTCTTGCGTGCTCTTCGACAAGCCGTATCATCGGAGGGTCGACGTCGCGCTGAATTACGTGGGGTTGCGATGCCCCGACGAGTTCGTCGTAGGTTACGGCTTGGACTATCAGGAACTCTTCCGGAATCTACCGTATCTCGCGCAGCTACAACCCTGGGTTTTTCGTGTTGAGTAAATGTTCGTGAGCAAGCATCTTCGATCGGTCCTCCTCATTATCGCGGTCTTCGTCCTCGTCTTCGTCGTGGTCTCGCACCTCGTCGCGACTCAGGACACCAACGTGCACTTGGACTATGGTGCCTTCTACCAGCGGTTGGAGCACGGCCAAGTGCAGTCGTTCCACGCGGTGGGAACGCAAGCGAGCGGTACGCTTGCGAACGGCACGAAGTACGTCGTTTCTATTCCGAACACGGACAGCGCGTTCGTGCAAGAGGTCATGCGCCACGTGAAGAGCGGCGCCGTCGGTTTCGAGCAACCGTCGAATACCGGCATCTTTACGTTGCTCGAGGGCCTCGCGCCGATCTTGCTCATGGCCCTGCTCTTTCTCTTCCTATTCCGCCAAGCCCAAAGCGGCGGGAGCCAGGCGCTCTCGTTCGGACGATCGCGCGCGAAGATGCTCTCGGAGAATCGCCCCAAAGTCACCTTTGCCGACGTCGCGGGCGTCGACGAAGCAAAGCAAGAGCTGTCGGAGATCGTCGACTTTCTCAAATACCCGAAGAAGTATCAGGCGCTCGGCGCGCGGATTCCGAAGGGCGTTCTGCTCCTCGGCCCGCCAGGATCGGGTAAGACCCTGCTCGCACGCGCGATCGCCGGAGAGGCGGGCGTGCCATTCCTCTCGATCTCCGGCTCCGACTTCGTCGAGATGTTCGTCGGCGTCGGCGCGAGCCGCGTGCGCGATCTCTTTAACCAGGCGAAGGAGATCGCACCGGCAATCATCTTCATCGACGAGCTGGATGCCGTCGGCAGGCGCCGCGGCGCAGGTATCGGTTCGGTGAACGACGAGCGCGAGCAGACGCTCAATCAGCTCTTGGGCGAGCTCGACGGGTTCGATTCGCGGTACGACGTCATCATTCTCGCGGCAACGAATCGGCCGGACGTACTCGACCCCGCACTCTTGCGACCGGGACGTTTTGACCGTCAGGTTACGGTCGATCTTCCGGACCGGCCCGGACGCGAGGGCATCCTACGCATCCACACGCGCCACGTCAAGCTCGGACCTGACATCGATCTCGCCGCGGTCGCGGCGGCCACGATCGGCCTCAGCGGCGCGGATCTCGCGAATCTCTGCAACGAGGCGGCGTTGATCGCCGCGCGCAACGATCGCACGACGGTCGCGCAGACGGATTTCTGGGAGGCGCACGACAAGATCCGCCTCGGAGCGACACACACGCGCCTGGTGAATCCTGGCGAACGCAAAGTCGTAGCGTACCACGAGTCGGGGCACGCGATCACCGCGTGGTTGACGCCGGGAGCCGATGCCGTACAGAAGGTCACGATCGTGCCGCGCGGCCGCGCTCTCGGAATGACGGAGCAAATCCCCGGCGAAGAGCGCCACAACGCGAGCCGCAGCTACCTCGCGGCGAGGATCGCGGTGATGCTCGGCGGCAGGACGGCGGAGGAACTCGCGCTCGGCGAGGTTTCCACCGGCGCCGAGAACGATCTCGTCGAAGCGACAGCCCTCGCGCGCCGCATGGTGACGCGGTGGGGAATGGGAGAGCTCGGGCTGCTCGCCTTCCGCACCGACGAGCAGCAGCCGTTTCTTGGTTACGAGATGGCGCAGGGGCGAGAGTACAGCGAGGCCACGGCGGCGCGCATCGATCGCGACGTCGAGCGTCTGCTGGGAGAGTCGCACGAGCGGGTCCGCTCGCTGCTGGCCGCCGCGCGCGATCGGATCGACGCGCTCGTCGAGGCACTGCTTCGTGAGGAAACCGTCGACGCAGCCGAGCTCAAACGCATTCTCGGACCGCCGGTGCTGCCCAAATCGGAGACCGCGGCACCCGCCTAGCGGTCCATCTTCGAACCGAAGAACGACTCCCGCTCGGCGAGCTTGCCGAGATTCTTCACGATGACGATCGCAAGCACGCTAACGCCGATCGCGTAGAGGAACTCGGCGATCACGCTGTTTCCAGGCCGGAAAAACACGGCGATGAGATCGCCGATGAACTTGTTCCACGCTCCCGCAGCGATGAGGCCGAACGCGACCGTTGCCAGTGAAAGCATCGTGCCGATGTACGTAGGTTTGATTTCCATTCGGCGGCTCTTTCCTTCGCCGGCCCAAGAGTCTTTGTAGGCTCGAGCCCTCTCGCGTCTTTACGGATTCTTTATCGTACGTCGACGCCGCGTGCGGGCCGGCCGCTTCCAAAAAGAGTACAGTAGGGGAGTAGTCGCATGAAGCGCATCAATAGGTTCAGCCGGATCTTCACGATCCTCATTTTTGTCGTCGTCGCGAGTCTGACCGCCTACGGCTACGGCTCCCTCGTCATCGATGCATCCGTTGGAAACGCGGTGCAGAACCAGTTCGCCTTGTTTGAGCTCTACAGAACCGTTAACGACGTCTCGCTCGCCGACGAAATCCATGCAAACGTTGCCTGGGCGGCACAGCCAAGCGATGCGACGTGGCGCCTGGCGGCAAAAGAACAACGCGCCTTCGATGCGGCGCTCGCATCGATACGCCGGTCCGTTCGGACACCCGCAGACGTCGCCGCGATCGCCGATATTGCGAAGGCGCACCGCGCTGCCGTTGCAGCCGCTTGGAACGTCATGCACCTTGTGGCCGCGCGGCAAAGGGCCGCTGCAAAGCGCGCGTACGACGACCGAGTCCTGCCGTCATACGAGAACTTGAGCCATCGGATCGAGGCTGCGTCGCAGCAGCACATTGCCCTCGGCAACTTTTTAAGCGCTCGCTGGAAAGGCACCGAGTATCGCCTGCAGGCCGCGATGATCGGCGTCGGTTTGCTCGGTTTGCTCGTTCTGACAGGCTTGGCCAGCGCCATGCGTACCTATCGCATCAGGGCCGACCTGGCAACGGAGCGAGAGATCCGCAAGCTCGAGCAAGCGGCACTAAGCGATAGCCTCACGTCGCTAGGAAACCATCGCGCTTTCCGCGAGGACGTGCTCAAAGAGATCTCCCGCTCTCGCAGACACGGTCAGGCACTGACGTTGGTTCTCATCGACGTCGACGATTTCAAAGCGCTCAACGACGCCCGCGGGCACGCGCACGGCGACTCCGTGCTCGTCGAGACGGCGCGTACGTTGCAGGCTGGTCGCCGTGAAGATCGCGCGTATCGGATCGGAGGAGACGAATTTGCGATGCTCCTCATCGAAACCGATCGGGAACACGCGAAAGGTTCGCTCGAGCGCTTGCGCGATCGATTGCGGGAGCGGCTGGACGGAGCGACCGTCTCCATGGGATTCTGCGAGATGGAGAGCGGCTTCGACGAACACGACCTCTACGAGCGCGCAGACGCAGCGCTCTACGCCGCGAAGAGAAATGGGCGCGACAAGACCGTCGATTTCGCCGCAATTCGACGGCAGACGAGGCTCGTGCCGGTCCGCAAGTCGGTTGCGCTGCAAACGCTCTTGAAGGAATGCGCGCTCGACGTCGATTTTCAACCTATCTGGAACGTTTCCACAAAAGAAATCCTCGGCTTCGAAGCGCTGGCGCGCCCCGCGGCGTACCTCGGACTTACGGGCCCGCAAGAAGCTTTCGACGTCGCCGAGCGGCAGCGGCGGGTCGCCGACCTCGACCGTGTATGCGTCGACAAGATCTTCGCGGCTGCGGCGGGCCTACCGCAGACTCAACTCCTGTTCGTCAACATCACTCCCGAAACGCTCGGGCGCGCGGATTTTCGCGCCAAAACTATTGCGGCCGCGGCGCTCGCGTCCGGAGTCCAGCCGAAGCGGCTCGTCGTCGAGTTGACGGAACGGCGCATCGCGGACACGCGCGAGCTCCTGCGGCACGTTGCGGAGCTGCGGGACCTCGGAGTTCTCATCGCGCTGGATGACACCGGCGCGGGATCCGCAGGGCTCGAAATCTTGACCAAGTTCACCTTCGACTTCGTGAAGATCGATCGCTCGGTTATCGCCGAAGCGATGCTCCACAAACGGGCGTACGGCGTGCTTGCCGGCATCGTAGCGATTGCGCGGGAGGGCGGCGCCTTCGTGATCGCGGAGGGGATCGAAAGCATCGACCAGCTCTGGTTTCTGCAAAAACTACGCGGCACGTCGCCGGAGTTCGGCGGCGTGAGCGGCGTCCAGGGGTACCTGCTCGGACGACCGCGTCGCGACCTGCCCAATGCTACGGCGTTTGCCCGGTACCAACGCATCCTCTCCGCGCCACTCGTCGAGCGCGATACTGTGGCGAGCTAATGGAGCCGTCGACGGGGATTGAACCCGTGGCCTCATCCTTACCAAGGATGTGCTCTACCACTGAGCTACGACGGCGCTGTTCGCATCGTGTTGGAGCGGGCGGCGGGAATCGAACCCGCGACATCAGCTTGGAAGGCTGAGGCATTACCACTATGCAACGCCCGCGGAGACTTGGGCAGGGGTGGATTCGAACCACCGTAACGCTTTCGCGTGCCAGATTTACAGTCTGGTGCCATTAACCACTCGGCCACCTACCCATGGGAGCGCGGAATGACTGCGAAGGGTACGTCGCACGGACCGGGCCGCCCTGCTGTGCATCGCAGCCCCGAAACGCATGCACTGAAGAAAAGCCGGCGGTGGGACTCGAACCCACGGAATGCCAGTTTACAAAACTGGTGCTGTAGCCGCTGAGCCACGCCGGCGTTCGGGCGCCAACTCCAGGCCGTACTTCTCATAGCGCCCGCGCTCTCCCCGTCAATGGCGTCGCCGCCGTGATGGCGAACGACGCTTGCTGTGAAATCCGCAACGCCCCCATGGGCCGAGTCGGGCGCGGTTCTCGTCTGCGAAACGTGCTATCGCGTCCGTATTCCCGACGAGACGCCCGCGATCGCCAAGCGCATCGGTGCGTTTGCGCTACGCGAGTGGCTAAAGCTTCGCTGCCGGGAGGCGGGACTCGGGAAACGCGTCCGCGTTATCGGCACCACGTGTCAGGATGTTTGTGCCGTCGGCTGCGTGACCGTGACGATTCTCCCGCTCGGCGCGGGAGGCGAGCCCGAAACGCTCGCCATCGACGCGTTGGAAGACCGCGAAGCGATCTTCCAACGTATCGTAGATACCTTCTCAACCTCGCGCTGACGGAACCTCGGCCAGAACGGCGTTATTGGAACTCGAACTCGGCGAGATTCTTCTCGATCTTCCGTTTCACGCGCTGCAGCGCGTTGTCGATCGACTTTACGTGGCGTCCCAGATCGCGCGCCATCTCTTGATAGCTCTTGCCTTCGAGGTACGACTCGAGGACCTGCGACTCTAGCTCCGAGAGATTCTGGCGAATGCGCTGACGGATGTCGTCCGAGACCTCTTGCGTTACCACCAGCTCTTCGGGGTCGGACGTCTTCTGCGACGCCATGACGTCGAGCAGCGTTCGCTCGCTGTCTTCGTCGTAGATCGGCTTGTTCAGCGAGATGTACTGATTGAGCGGGATGTGCTTTTGCCGCGTGGCGGTCTTGATCGCCGTGATGATCTGACGCGTGATGCAGAGCTCTGCGAAAGCGCGAAAGCTCGAAAGCTTGTCGGCTTTGAAATCACGCACGGCCTTGTAGAGGCCGATCATCCCTTCCTGGATGATGTCCTCGCGGTCCGCACCGATGAGAAAGTAACTTTTGGCCTTGATCCGGACGAAGTTCTTATACTTGTTCAGCAGGTATTCCATCGCCAGGTTGTCGCCGGTCTTTGCGATTGCAACGAGATCCTCGTCTACTCTCTGCTGATAATCGAGTCCATCCGACGCGGGATGGGTCATTGCCATGGTTATTTGTTGCCTCGTGGGAGGACGTGCCGCAAAAACCTCAGCCGAAGCCAAACGGACGCGGCACGTCCTCCTCAGTATAGGAGGACGCCCCTGCCGCCGTCAATCCTTCGTCCTTCGGCGAGCTCACGAGGCAGCGCGCTGGCGGATTACCTCGTACAGGAGCACGGCCGTGGCTACCGATGCATTGAGCGAAGCAAGCGCGCCAAGCATCGGAATCTTCACGAGAGCGTCACACTCTCGCTTGACCAGTGGAGCTAAGCCGGCGCCTTCGGCCCCAATGACGAGCGCGACGTCGCCGGAGAGCTCTGCCCGTCCCATTGGAACCGAATCCAGCCCCGCGTCGGCACCGAGCACCCGTACGCCGGCTTCCTTCATTCGGACGATCGTACGCGCGACGTTCGCGACCCGTACGACTGGAATGCGGGCGGCGGCACCAGCGGCCGACTTGCGCACGGTCGCATTGACGCCGGCCGCGCGCCGCTCGGGGAGAATGACGGCGTTCGCCCCAACGGCTTCCGCCGTTCGCAGAATCGCGCCGACGTTGTGCGGATCCGTGAGATGATCGAGAATGACGTACAGCGCCGGACCGCGTCGCGCTTCATGCAGCACGTCCTCGAGGCCCGCGTACTCGAACGGCGGCGCGATGCCGACGACGCCTTGGTGCGCCTTGAATGACAGCTGCGCGAAGAACGTGCGGTCCTCGAGGCGCACCTGGACGCCGCGCTCGCGAGCGAGATCGAGCAGTTTGCGTAGCGGCGGATCTTTCTTGCGGTCGCGCGCGACGTGGATCGTGCGCAGCACTTCCCCAGCCGCGAGCGTCTCGTAGACCGTGTGGATACCGTACACGACGTCGTCGAAATCGAGTTGCGTTGCCCGGCTCGGCCGGCGTCCGCGGCGGCTCAGGCGACGCTCCATGTCGTTCCTTCCTTCGTGTCGTGAAGATCGACGCCGCACGTCGCAAGGGCGTCCCGCAGGCGATCGGATCTCTTCCAGTCTCGGCACTCCCGCGCTTCGCGGCGCGACGCGATGATACGCTCTACGGCCTGCTCCGCAGAGACGCCGTCCAGCTCGACCTCCCCTGCGAGTGCCGTCGCGAGGCGCTGGATGAAATCCGCTGGTAAGGTAGCCTGCGATTCGACGAGCCACGTCGCATCGGGCGCGATGCCGAGAAGGGCGAGGGACCGCTCGAAGGCGTCGCGCGACGGCGCTTGCGCCTGCAGCACCTCCGCGAGCGCAACCGCCGTGTTCATGTCGTCGTCGAGCGCTGCCGCGACGCGGTCGAGCAGCGTATCGCCGTTCGCTCGCGACACCGACGCTCCGGCGGGCTGCAGCGAGCGGTACGTCTTTTTCAGCCGTTCCAGCACGACGCGCGCTGCCGATACCGACTCCTCGGTGAAGTTCATCACCTTTCGGTATCCCGTCTGTAGGAAGAGCAGCCGAATTGCCTGCGGGTCGTGACGCTCGAGTAGCGCACTGAGCGGCTCGAAGTTTCCGAGCGATTTCGACATTTTGCGACTATCGAAGAGCAAGAGCCCGCCATGCACCCAGACGTTGGCCATCGGCGGATGCCGCATCAAGGGCTCGCTCTGCGCGATTTCGTTTTCATGATGCGGGAAGATGAGATCCGCCCCGCCGCCATGGATGTCGAATCCGATCCCGGGCGGATCGAGGAGCTCCCGGGTCATGGCCGAGCACTCGATGTGCCATCCAGGCCTGCCCGCTCCGTACGGATCGAACGGCCACGATGGCTCGCCGTCTTTCGCAAACTTCCACACGGCGAAGTCCAGCGGGTCGCGCTTGTGCTCGCCGATCTCGATGCGCGCGCCTGCCTCGAGCTCTTCCACGTTTCGCCGGCTGAGCGATCCGTACGTCGGAAACGTGCGCACCGCGTAGTAAATGCCGTCTCGTACGGCATACGCGTGACCTTTCGCGATCAACGAGCGAATCATCGCCTGGATCTGCGGTACGTAGTGCGTCGCATAGGGCTCGCGGTCCGGTTCGCGCACGCCGAGCCGGCGCATCGAATTCTTGAACGACGCGTAGTTCGCGTCGACGATCTCGCGGTAGGTCTTGCCCCGCTCGCGTGCGGTCGCGATGCTGCGATCGTCGATGTCGGTGACGTTCTGCACGTACGTCACGCGGTATCCGCGATGCTCGAGATAGCGACGCAAGACGTCGAAAAAGAGAAACGAGCGGGCGTGGCCGAGATGCGCCTCTCCTGACGGGGTCAGACCGCAGACGTAAACGCGAACCTCGTCGTCGAACAACGGGGAGAACGTCTCGACGATGTGCGTTCGCGTGTTGTAGAGCTTCAGCGGCTTCAGATCACCCACGACCAGGCTTCATCTTCGCCGGCATCTGCCTCCAACGCCTTGCCGTTCTGCATCACGATCCGTGCCGGAATGCCGACAGCCGTCGCGTTTTCCGGAACGTCCTTCACGACGACCGACCCGCCGCCGATGCGCGCGCCATCTCCGATGCGAATCGCGCCGAGCACCGCAGCTCCGACGCCCACGGTGACGTTTCGCCCCAACGTCGGATGACGTTTCCCACGCGTCAGGCTTCTGCCGCCGAGCGTGACGCCTTGATAGATCGTGCAGCCGTCGCCGATCTCGGTCGTCTCCCCGATAACGACGCCCATGCCGTGATCGATGAAAACGCTCTTGCCGATGCAAGCAGCCGGATGAATCTCGATTCCGGTCAAAAAGCGCATCCAGTTCGAGAGGAGCCGCGGCAAGAGCCGCAGTCCGGCTCGCTGCAGAGCGTGGATGGCGCGGTGCGCGACTAGCGCGTGAAAGCCCGGATAGCAGAGAACGACCTCGAGCGCATTGCGAGCGGCCGGGTCGCGCTCGAGAGCGGCGCGCAGGTCGGCACGGATCGTCGTCATCACCGACGAGGTTCGGACTCCAGCAGCGCGACTGCGTAGGCGGCGATGCCGGTGCCGTCGCCCGTGTAGCCCATCTCCTCGCTCGTCTTCGCCTTGATCGACACGCGGTCGAACGGAAGATCGAGTCGGTGCGCAACGTTACGTCGCATTCGCTCGATGTGCGGAGCGAGGCGCGGCCGCTGAAGGACCACGGTGACGTCGACGTTGGCGATGAGATATCCAGCATCGCGTATCTCTCGCGCGCAACGTTCGAGAAGCACCATCGAGTCGGCGTCCTTCCACTGCGCGTCCGTGTCGGGAAAGCGCCCTCCCAAATCGCCGAGTGCTGCGGCGCCGAGCACTGCGTCGGAGAGCGCATGCGCGATTACGTCGGCGTCGGAGTGGCCGAGCGGACCCTTTTCAAACGGTATGGGGACGCCGCCGAGCACGAAGCGTCGCCCTTCGACGAGTCGATGCGCGTCGAAACCGTGCCCGATCCGCATCACGTACGTCCACCGCTGTTGTGCACCGTGATCGTCGCCGAGCCATCGGCGAGCGGAGGGAACGAGCGTTCGAAATCAGGCAGCCGGTCTACATCGATGTACGCACGCACTACGGCTCCGCGCGGTAGATCCCGCTCGACCGCATCGACGCGACCGCAATGCGCTTCGATCGCTCGACAGATCGCATCGACGTGCTCCAGGCTCGCAAAGACTTCCACGAGGGCCGCCTGCTGCTCCGGCGCGGCTTGCTGCAGCCGCTCGCGCAGGATCACATCCGCAGGCGCGACGTCCTCCGGCAGCGTCACCTTGAAGTTTGCGTGGCGAGAGGGGACGACGACGACCTCAATGCCGACGTGCTCGAGCAAGGTCGTATCGTCGGTCGCGTTCGCGTCGCCGGCGAACGCGGTGCGAAAATCAGCGAGCGTTGCGAGCTGTGGCGTCTGCGCCGCCCACAGATCCGAGCGATCGAGG
Organism: Vulcanimicrobiota bacterium; assembly: GCA_027364935.1. GTDB lineage: Bacteria > Vulcanimicrobiota > Vulcanimicrobiia > Vulcanimicrobiales > Vulcanimicrobiaceae > Tyrphobacter. The sequence continues at coordinate 10,658 of DAHXOK010000002.1, forward strand.
GTTTCGCGCACGCGCATCGTCGCGCGATCCACGACCTTGACCGTGTCGATCACCGGCGCCGCGATCACCGCGCCGCGACCCGGGCGCACCTCTCGCATTGCCGCACGCACGTTCTGCGAGCGAACGAGCGGCCGCGCTCCGTCGTGAACCAGCACCGCATCGACGCGCTCGCTCAATGCCGCTATGCCGTGTGCGACCGACTCTTGACGCGTATGTCCGCCCACGACGACGCGAACGGAACTCCCGGGGGCAAGCTCCGCTAGGAGCTCCTCCGCGCGCTCTACGAGCCCCGCATCGATCGCGACGACCATCTCGACGATCTCTCGCATTGCTGCAAAGGTACGAATCGACCAACCCAGCATCGGCAGCCCGGCGATTTCGACGAACTGCTTCGGCTGCCCGAATCGCTCGCCTCGTCCTCCGGCCGCAATGACCGCTCCCCAACGCATTGCCATTCTTCTATTCCTTCTTTGGCCGCGCAAAAATCATGCGACCGGCAACCGTCTGCAGCACCGACGTCACGATGACGCTCACGCTCTCCCCGAGTAGATGCCGGCCATGCTCCACCACGATCATCGTTCCATCGTCGAGATACGCAATACCCTGATGCGGCTCTTTCCCTTCTTTGATGACGGTCGCGCGAAGCTCTTCGCCCGGGAGTACGACCGCTCGCACGGCACTGGCCAGCTCGTTGACGTTTAACACCGCGACGCCCTCTAGGTGCGCGACGCGATTGAGATTATAGTCGTTCGTAAGCAAGCGCGCGCCGATCTCGCGCGCGAACCGCACGAGCTTCGCGTCGACGCTTCCCGGCGGCATTTCGTCGTAGTCGCGTTCCCCAATTTCGATCGCGGAGAGCTCCTGGAGCCGCCCCAGAACTTCGAGCCCGCGGCGGCCCCGCGTGCGCTTGAGCGGATCGCTCGAATCGGCGATCGCCTGAAGCTCTCGCAGCACGAAGCGCGGTACGACCAGCGTTCCTTCGAGGAACCCGCTCTCGACGATCTCGACAATCCGGCCGTCGACGATCACCGACGTGTCCACCACTTTGGCGAGGGCCGATCCCACGGCGGCGGCGAGCGGCACGGGAAGGATGCGCATCTTTGCGCCCACGCGCGCCCCGAGATACGACGCAAAGATCGCCACGAGCAGGTACACGGCGATGGCGAGATACGTTCCCGTTCGCCCGCCGACCGTTACGAACTCGACGACGACGCTCTTCACGAGGAATGCGATCACTAACCCGACGATCAGCCCGATCGCGCCGCCTGCGATCTCCGACGGCGCGAGGCGCTCGATCGCCTCCTCGAACGCCTTGAGCTGCTATTCGAAGAGACTCTGCGCGACCGGTGCGACGAGAACGCCGATCATGGCGCCGGCTACGGGCGCGAGCACGAGCAGGGCGACTTGCGTCCACTGGTTCGAGAAGTGGATCGAGAAGACGTTGACGTACGCCTCGCGTCCGATGAGAAACCCGACGGCGCCGAACAGCAACCCGAAGACGGCACGCAACACGACGTGCGACGAGTCGCCTACGCGGATGGTGGAGCCTCTATGAACGCGGCGCATACGTCGTTTGCAAAGAGCCTTCCTCGGCGCGTCAGTCGCACGAAGTCATCGTGCCGCTCGAGGAGGCCCGCGGACGTGTACTCGCGGATCGGCTGCCTGTACCACGTAAGAACATCGATATCGTATCGCTCTTTGAACGCCCGAAGCCCGACACCTTGCGCCGTTCTCAGCGCGAGCATCACCGCCTCGCCGGCCCGCCGCGTACCATTGAGCCGCTCGCTTTCTCCCGGAATGGGAGCTTGCGCGAGCGCCGCTTCGACGTACGCGCTCAAGCTTCGCGCGTGCGTCGAGCGCACGCCGCCCACGTACGACGCGGCGCCGACACCGATCCCCACGTACTCGCCGTTGGCCCAGTAGTTCTCGTTGTGCGCGCAGCGATGACCCGGCCGCGCAAAGTTGCTGATCTCGTATTGCTCGTAGCCGGCCGCGACCAGTTCTTCCATCGCAAGCTCGTAGAGCTCGGCCTCAGCGGCATCGCCGACAAAGCGATTCGGCTCGCGCTCTCTCGCGCGCGCGTACGGCGTTCCTTCCTCGATCGTGAGGCCGTACGTAGAAATATGATCGACCCCGAGCGCGACGGCTCGCTGCAACGAGGCTCTCCACGAGGTCGGCGTCTGCCCGGGAACGGCGAACATGAGGTCGACGCTGACCGAAGAAATATGCGCGTCGCGGGCCCAGGTTACCGCGCGGTCGACGTCGCGCAGCGCGTGTCTGCGGCCCAGCGCCCGCACCTCGCGCGCGTCGAACGATTGCACGCCGATCGAAAGGCGCGTCACGCCTGCGTCGCGATATGCCGGAAAATCGCCTGGGCGAACGAGCTCCGGGTTCACCTCGACGGTGACTTCCTGCGGGGCATCGCTCGCAAAGTGTGCGCGCACGCGCGAAACGAGCGCGGCGAGCGTCCCGGCATCGTACGTGTTCGGCGTTCCCCCGCCGACGAAAATCGTCGCCGCTGGACGCTCCGGCACCGATGCGAGCTCCTTCTCTACCGCTTCGAGATAGCGTCGCGCCGCGCTCGCACGATGGGGCCATTTCGCGAAATCGCAATACGGGCAGAGATACGGACAGAAGGCGAGATGAACGTAGACGCCGAGCGGCACGACGGACGTTATCCGACGCAGATGCCCACGGCGCCCGGCCCTCCGTGGGTCGCGATGACGGGTCCCGCCTCCCAAATCTCAGCCGATTGCGGATGCGCGCCGTCCAGCCGTTGCAGCAGCCGTTGCAGGTTCGCGGCTGCAAGCTCCGGCGCGTTCGTGTGCACGACGACGAATCGCGCACGCGAGACCTCCTCGACCTCGGCCAGGAGGAGGTCGAGCATCGCCTCCTGCGCGCGCGAGAAGGTCCGAACCTGAGCTTTTGCGACGACTTGTCCGCTCTCGAACGAAAGTACGGGGACGATGCGCATCAGGGTTCCGAGTGCAGCCTGCGCCCGGCCGATCCGGCCGGTGCGCTGAAGATGCGACAGATCCGGGATGCAGGCGTAGAGTCGTTGAGACGAGCGCTGCGCGTCCAGCGCGACGAGAATCTCGTCCAGGCTCGCGCCGCGGCCGGCCATCTCGCGCGCGCGCAGAACCATGAGCCCCAACCCCGCCGCCGCACTCTGTGAATCGAAGACTTCGACGCGCC
>DAHXOK010000002.1:13930-52648 GCA_027364935.1 Vulcanimicrobiota bacterium
GGCGGCGACTTGCGCGGAGTTGATTGTACCGGAAAGATGCGAGGAAATCGTAATGCAGAGCAGTTCGTCGGCGCGCTGCGCAGCGAAAGCCTCTTCGAACATCGCAGCCGTTGGTTGAGACGTGGCCGGAAGCGTCCTCTCCGTGAGCAACATTCTATAGAAATCGGCGCGCGACAAGTCGACGTAGTCGCGGTAACTTCGGTCGCCGAATGTGACGAAGAGCGGAACGACGGTGACGCCGAGGCTACCGGCTCGCGCCGGATCGATGTCCGACGTGCTGTCAGTGACGATGGCGACGGACATCAGCGTGCGCTCGGCGGATTCGCGTTCGGGGCGATGAGGCTGGCGATCGTGCCGACGACGTCATGGCGAACTTCCTGGATCGCCGCCGCTATGGCATGCCTGATCGCGTTGCGGCTCGCTCGACCGTGCGTCACCAAGCAGTTGCCGCGCAGACCCAAAAGCGGTGCCGCACCGTACGTTTCGTAGTCGAAGCGACGCCGTAACCTGCGCAGCTCAGGCGCGAGCATCATCGTTCCGAGCTTCGTCAACAAACTTCCGCCGAGCAGCGTCTCCCGTAGGAGGTTACCGAGATCGGACGCGATCCCCTCGCCCGCCTTCAGCACCACGTTGCCGACGAATCCGTCGGTGACGATGACGTCGGCGACGTTGTGAAAGAGATCTTTGCCTTCGATGTTTCCGATGAACTGCACCGGGGCCGTATCGAGTAGCTTTGCCGCTTCGAGCACTTGCTGGTTCCCTTTCGTGCGTTCCTCGCCGATGGAAACGATCGCTACGCGCGGGCGATCTATGCCGAGAACTTCCTTTGCATAGGCAGAGCCCATGATGCCGAACTGCATCAGCCATTCGGGGCGGCAGTCGACGTTCGCACCGGAATCGAGCAAAACCGTCGGACCGTTCAGTCCCGGCCAGACCGTGGCAATCGCGGGTCGCGCCACTCCCTCGATCGTGCGTAGCTTCACGAGCGCGATTGCGAGGAAGGCTCCACTGTTTCCAGCCGAGATCACGGCGTCGGCCGTCCCTTCCTTGAGCATCGCAACGGCCACGCCGAGCGAGGTCCGATCGGCGGAGCGCAAGGCCTGGGACGCGTGCTGATCCATCGGAACGGTTTCTGGAGCGTGGCGTACCTGGATGCGCGCTCCCTCCTCGCCGCGCAGGAGCGAGCGCACGCGCACCTCGTCGCCGGTGAGAATGATCTCCGCATCCGAATCGGCGGCTGCAAGCAGAACGCCGGCAACAATCTCCTCCGGCGCGTGATCGCCTCCCATCGCGTCCACAACGATGCGCGGCTTCGACCGCTCTTCAGGCATCGAATCCCATCCAATACTCAGCGTTCTTCATTCCACCATAGTAGTATTCGACGTCGATTCCCGCGTCCGTCGCGCGAAGCTCCTCGCTCAATCGCTGTGCGTCCTTCTCGCGTTGGCCGCCGCCATAGTACAAGGTCACGAGCCCGTCTCTGCCCGAGCGCATGACGTCGATAACGTCGCGAGCGACCTGTGCGAGCGTCTCGCCCGCGAAGAGCCTGCCGCGATAGATCGACGCCGGCGTACCGCGCGCCACCGACGTTTCGCCGAGCACGGCGTCCTTGCTCGCGACGAAGAGCCGCGCGCTGCGCGTCTCGGAGACGGCGCGCTCCAACGCCTCGTAGCCCGGGCGTGCGTCGGCGCGCATGGCGATGAGCCCGTTGATGCCTTCTACGACGTCTCGCGTCGGGACGACGTGCACGGACTTCGCCGAGAGCGCCGCCGCCGCCGTGGCGGCGGGAACGGCGTTCTCATCGTTGGCAAAGAGGTAGACGCGCTCGCTCAAGCACTTGTTGAGTGCGAGCAACAGGTCGCGCACGCTCGGATTCACCATCCCCGCCACCGTGACTTCGGCGCCGAGCTCTCGCGCGATCTTTTCGAATCCAGGCCCCGGGACGACGGCGACGATCGAACGTTCGACCGGAGGGGGATCGACGAGGAGCATCGTGTGCTGGTGCTCCATGTCGTCCACCTTGACGCGCGTCGGCGTTCCGTATCGCGCGGCGACCGATCGGACCCGCTCCGGTTCGTCGGTGTGCACGTGGACTTTGATCGTGGGCGGAGCGCCGACCACCAGCAGCGACTCGGACCGAGGCTCGAGCGCCCGGCGCAGATCGAGAACCGTACACGTCGCATCCTCGAGAACGAGCTCGGTACAATAGCGCATCTCTCCGACGTCTTGCTTCGCCGTGAAGACGTGCGCGCGGACCGGGCGGCGCGGGAAAGCGGTTGCGCGCACCCGCACCTCCGGAAGAAACGCCAGCGCACCTTCCAAGACGTAGACGAATCCGGCACCGCCGGCATCGACCACGCCGGCCTCCTTGAGTGCGGGAAGCTGCTCCGGCGTACGCTCGAGCGCCTCGTTTGCGGTGCGCAGCACGCCCGAGAGCAAGCGAACGAGATCGCGCTCGTGCAGCGCGAGGTGATAGGCCGCATCCGCAGCGGCATCGGCGACGGAGACGATCGTGCCCTCCACCGGTTTGAGTAAGGCTTGCCGTGCCGCGAGCGCAGCTTCGCGCAGAGCCGTGGCCAGGCCGAAGGCATCGATCGTTTCGCGATGCCGTACGTGATGCGCGAAGCCGCGCAGCATCTGGGAGAGAATGACGCCCGAGTTGCCGCGCGCGCCCATGAGCGCACCCTGCGCCGCGGCGGCGGCGACGGTAGAAACCGGCCCGTCCCCCGCCGTGTAGGCCTCCAATGCCGCCGAACGTATCGTCAGATACATGTTCGTTCCGGTGTCTCCGTCAGGCACCGGATAGACGTTGAGATCGTTGAGTACCGAACGATACTTCCTTAAGAAGTAACTCCCGGCCGCGAGGAACCTGGCATATCCGCGGCCATCCAGGGTGGTTACGTCCACGGACGCCCGTCTTTGGGGGGAGCTAGGCGAATCCTGGTTGCGCGCCCGCGGCGCCCGTGTTATCATCCCGTCGTTGTCCGGCTCCGAGGAGCCGGCCGACGCATTTATGGGGCTGGGCCGGAGCGCAGCGCCTCTCGAGGGAGGAGTCACATGGCGAAGTTTTGCGAGATCTGCGGCAAGGGCCCGAAAGCGGGCAACCGCGTCAGCCACGCCATGAACAAGACGAAGCGACGGTGGCTGCCCAACCTTCAGTCGGTAAAGATCGACGACCACGGTACCCATCGAACCGCGCGTGTCTGCACCGCCTGCTTGCGCTCGAAGCGCGTCACGCGTTCCGTCTAACCCTTGAAGTGGTCCCATCCCGTGCGAGGCACGGGCACCTCTCCGCCATCGCGCGACAGAACGACGCCCCGCTGGGCGCGCAGCGCGCCAATCCCGTGGAGCCTGCGCCCGAAACGCGCCGCGAACCGCGAGGCAAGATGTGAGAAGGCGCGTCGCTCGATAGCGACGATCAGCTCGTACTCCTCGCCCCCGCAAAGCGCATAGGCAAGCGCATCTTCGTTCAACGCACGCGCCGCCGCTAGGGCGCTCGGCGCGATCGGCACCGCATCGAGGTGCGCCCCGACCCCGCTCGCCTCGCAGAGCCGCGCGATATCGGTAGAGAGCCCGTCGGAACAGTCCATCATCGCGCGCACGCTCGCGCTCGCCGCGAGCCATCGGCCCTCGCGAACTCGCGCGCTCGGACGGCGAAATGCGAGAAGCGCTCCGCGTTCGAGTTCCGCATCGCCGAGCGAGACGGCGCCGCGCGCCACGTCGAGGCCGGCGCGCGCTGCGCCAAGATCGCCCGTTACCGCGACGACGTTGCCGCTGCGGCCCCCGGAGCGCGTTTTCGCATGCGCGGGCCGAACCTCTCCTACCGCCGTCATCGTCAACGAGAGCACCGGCGAACGCGTCACATCGCCCCCCACGATCGCGAGGCACGCGGCGGCCGCACACTGCGCGATCCCGCGATAGATCTCGAGCAGCTCCTCGACGCCGGATTGCGGCGACACCCCAAGCGCGATCGTCGCGAGAACGGGACGCGCTCCCATCGCCGCGAGATCGCTCAGGCTCGCGACCGCCGTGCGCCACCCGATCTCCGCCGGCGCCATGGTCTCGCGCGTGAAATGCACGCCTTCGACGAGCGCATCCGTCGTGATCGCGCTTCGATGCGAGCGCGACGGTTGCCACATTGCGGCGTCGTCGCCGATCCCAAGGCGCACGCGCGTCGTCCGCGTCGCATCGACGATCGCACGGAGCTTCGAAACGAGCTCGTCCTCGGAGATCCGCGCGAGCGTCACAGCAGCGCGCGCAGGCGTCGCAGCCGCTCGCCAGGCTCCCCGCCGTCGAAAACGGCGGATCCCATGACGATCACATCGGCGCCAGCGCCGACGACGTCGCGGATGTTCGCCTCCCCCACGCCACCGTCGACCTCGAGCTCGCAACGTGGGTTACGCCGATCGATGAGCGCGCGTGCGGAGCGCAGCTTCTCCATTACGCGCGCGATGAACCGCTGACCGCCCATGCCTGGGTTCACCGACATGACGAGGACGAGATCGCAATCGTCGATAACGTCATCGAGCATCTCCACCGGCGTCTGCGGACAAATGGCTATGCCGGCTCGCGCTCCCGAAGCGCGAATGTGCGCGAGGAGGCCTTGCGCGTGCGGCGTCGCTTCCAAATGAAACGTGATGACGTCGGCGCCAGCTTCGCGAAACGCGTCGACGCTGCGTTCGGGCTGCGAAACCATCAAGTGACAATCGAAGGGCAGACGCGAGAGTCGCCGGAGATCGGCAACGACTTTCGGTCCCCACGTGATGGCCGGGACGAAGTGCCCGTCCATGATATCGAGGTGGAGATAATCTGCCCCCACTCGCTCGACCTCCAGGATCTGCTCCCCGATGCGCGCAAAATCGGCCGAAAGAATCGACGGCGCCAGCTTCGTCATGGCTTTGCGCCCGGAGTTGCACGCGCGCCCGCGCCGTAGATGCGCTCGGGCTCGACGCCGAAGCGCGTTTCGCCGACGAGCACGTTGTCCGCATACATATCGACGAGGGACGTCCCGAGCGCCGTCACGGTAAAGTCGAGCTTCTGCCCAGGCTGCGCGTACGCATCGTAGAGGTCGTACGATCCCGTCGCGTCGCGAACGACGAGACGCACGTGAATCTGCTGTCCTGGATGAATCTGATCGGGAACGGGAACGGAGGCGAGCACGTGGACCTGGCGGATGAGATATCCCGACTCCATCGGCCCCGCACTCACTTGCAGCGAGACGAGGTCGAACGGGGCGATCTGCGATCCTGGGTCGGGCTTCTGCCGCGCAACGACGCCGTGCGCCGGGCCGAAGGTTCCGAGCGGCGTCCAGACGATCTGCCCGAGCTTGATGCCGCTTCGGCTCGCGAGCGAGCGCGCGTCGTCGATCGTCATCCCCAAGAAGTTCGGCACGCGCAACGTCGCGGAGCCGCCGCGGCTAACGACGAGGTTCACGACCTCGCCCTCGTCGATGCTCGCGAGCGGATCGGGACTCTGCGAGATGACGTGCCCCTCGGGAACCATATCGCTGCGCGCGTAGGTGATCTTGCCGAGCTGTAAATGCGTGCGGGAGAGATCGAGCCCGACCTCACGCATCGACTGATAACGCAGATCCGGCATCGATCGCGCAATGATGCCCGAGCTCACGACGAACGAAATCTGCCGCCCCGGACGCACCTGCGTTCCCGCCGCAGGCTGCTGATTGACGATCGTGTCGGCCGCATACCGATCGCTCGTCAGATGCTCGACGACCTGCATCGTGAGCCCGAGACGCGCGAGCGCCACGCTCGCGTCCAAGAGCGACGTTCCGACCATCGAAGGGACGGTGACCGTGGTTGCCGGCGGAACGAGAAAATCGCGAATCGCGTGACCGAACCACACGACGACACCGACAAAGCACGAGAGCACGATTGCAAAGATCCAGTCTCGCGGAAGAGACTCACCCAACGCCTCGCGCCACGTACGGCGCTTCTCCTCCGCGAAAGGAAGCGGTGCGAGCGGCTGCAGCTCGTCGTGATCCACCGCTATGCCAGGGCCTCTGCAACGGCGGCGTCGGAGAGGTCGAGGTTGCTGAACATGCGCTGGACGTCTTCGTGGTCGTCGAGCGCCTCCAAAAATGCGAGCGCCTGCGAAAGCGCCGTGCCGTGCAAGTCGAGTTTCGTGCGCGGGCGCATGCCCAGGAACGCGTCGCTGACGGCGACGCCGCGATCGCGCAGCGCGTCGCGCGCGGAGGCAAGCGCGGCGGGCCGCGTATAAACCGTCGAGCCGGACGCGTCGAACTCGAGATCCTCAACCCCGTCAACCAGCACGTCTTCGGTCAACCCCTCCTCCGAACGCCCCTTCGGGTCGACGTCGAGAATGCCGACCGGATCGAACATCCATCCAACGCTGCCGCTCTCGCCGAGCGATCCGCCGTGCTTCGAAAACACAAAGCGCAGCTCGGCCGCGGTACGATTGCGATTGTCGGTCGCAGCGTCCACGACGACCGCAAGGCCGTGCGGGCCGTAGCCTTCGTAGCGCAGTTCTTCGATCTGCGCCGCATCGGCCTGACCGGATGCCCGCGCGATCGCGCGTTTGATGTTCTCCTGCGGCATGTTGCTCTCGCGCGCTTTTTCGACCGCTACTTTCAGGCGGTAGTTTGCCTCGGGATCGGGTGAGCCCGAACGCACCGCAACGATGATCTCTTTGCTCAACTTGGTGAACAACGCGCCGCGCTGTGCGTCCGCTTTTCCCTTGCGCAGCCGGATATTATGGAACTTCGAATGGCCGGACATCTAGGGAAGCTCCGGAGAAGTTGCTGCACCGAGCGCAACGAGCATTTTCGCCGCGGATCGAGGAGCGAGGAGGAAGCATAGCCCGGGCGCTCTGTGACCGACGCAGCGACAATGAACTGCGGCGAAAACGCCGTTGCCCTTTGGGTTTGCGCCCCGAGGGCTCGTCTGCGTCGTCGCCCGCTCGGTCACAGATCGCTGAGGGTATGCTTCCTCGCGGTCTTCTCGCATCCGAATCCTCGGGGCGTCAAACGATCGATACATGAACTTCTTCAGAGCTTCCCTAACTTGGCTTCGCCTCAACGGCGAGGTTTACCCTGGGCCGATGATCCAGGTGGGAAACCACATGCGCGCGTGCCACGCATCGTAGGAGAGCGGCCACGCGGAGAGCACCGGTAAGAAGAAAACGAACGCCGCCGCGATAGCGCCGAGAATGCCGAAGACGGCGACGCGCCCCACGAGCAGCGCCGAGCTTCGCTCCTCCTCCGTGCGCCCGTCGCGAACGTTGGCCCATTGCCAGATCCGCTGCAGCACGATTGCGTTGCAAAGGCAAATGAGCGGAATGTCTACGTAAAAATGATATTCCCACGCGAGGCGCGGCGATTTCGCCCACGGCAGCCATTGCAACAGATACGTGACGACGAGCAGCGCGTATCCCTTGTTGCGCTCGCGCCATGCGAAGATTCCCACCAGCGGTACGCAGATCAAGCCGAACCAGAGATTGAGCGGGTTTGGCATTGAGGTGATCTCGGTGATGCAGCACTGCTTGTTGGGATCGCGTTGCGTGCGGTCGAGGCTCCGATGATCCTCGTAATAGTACGCTACAGGTACGTAATCGAATGGCCATTCGAACCATTTGGAAGAGTACGGATGCGTCGCTTTCAGGTGATCGTGATAATCGAACATGGCATACTGGCGCAGAACGACGTCGTTGATAGTGTGGATCTCGTTCGGATCGGGTGCCTGCCGGATGAGGTCGGGGAGCCAAACCATGCCGTAGACCGTCATCGCCACGAACGCAATCGTGACGAGCGCGCCGTCGATGCGAAAACCGTGCGGGTTACCCCAAAGCGCTGGACGCTTCGGACGCAGATACGGCTGCAGCCAGATGAGGATGAGCAGCAGGAAGCTGACACCGAAGCCCATGACGCCGTACCACTTCGAGCTGACGAGCGCGCCGAGTGCGAGCGTGAAGAGGAGCAGCCAGAGCTTCGCCGTGCGGCCGTCCTCCACGCTGTCGCCGGCGGTAATCCGAGCATCGGCGTACGTTGCCGACCCCGCCGCCGTCTTGTACGCGACGGTGTCGCGCCGATAGACGATCTCGACGTCGTCATCGCCATACACGAGCGCACCGCCCTTGCTCTGCGTGAGCTGCCCTCGACGCACCGCGCTCCTGCCCACGATTCCGCCGTCGACGGTGTGCATTTCGCTCTCGCCCGCGCGTTGCAACGCAACCGATCCCTCCGGAAACGTCAATTCGCGCGCACCTGAGGCGAACGTCGCCGGGATAACGACGTTCCGGAAGAGCAGATAGAAGCCGCACGCGAAGTACGCCGCGCATACGAATATCGCTCCCGGCCCCGACGTCTGCCCGGAGGTCATCCACGCTACGAACCACGGCCAGCGGAAGATCCAATGCTGGGCGCCGTCGAGAGCGAACATCGCGGCAAAGCCCAGGCCGACCGACGCGACGGCGGCCGCCGCCAGAATCGGCCAGCTCGCGCCGACGTGCCGCCGCTCTTCCGCCTGCGACGCGATCCAGAATCGATAGAACGCGTACACGGCCGCGAGCGCAAAGAAAACGACGAATCCTTCCGGCGTCGCAATGCGCGATTGCACGTAGTGCATGCCGTCGAGCATGAGGAGCCCCGCCGCGACCGCGGCCCAGAGCGTCGAGCGCGTAATGCGCTTGGCGAAGGCGTAGAGCAGCCTCACGACGAGCGCGCCGAAGACGACGTCGAGGAAGCGCCATCCCCACGAGTGGTCCCCGCGCGCCAAGCCGCCGAACATCCACGTCGAAACGGTGATGAGCAGCTTCGTCAGGGGCGGATGAGTGTTCTCGTAAATCCGCAGATTTTTCAGGTACTCCTCGGCGGCGCGCGCGAAGTAGACTTCGTCGAAGATTTTCTCCGTCGGCTTCCAGTACCAGGTCGGGATGGCGAGCGAGAGCACGAACGTCGCCGCGCCCAGGACGCCCATCACGACGTAGTCCAGCGGCTTGCGCAGCGTCGCCAAACCTTCGTACGGGTCGAACCAGTTTCGAACGCGCCCGAGGAAATCGGCACGCGGCCCCGCCGGCGTCATCCCGCGCTCCTGCGCCGTGCTTCCGAGAAACACGTATCCGAGATAGAAGAACAGCACGACGGTCGCGAGCGACAAGAACGTCGCAACGGGTCCCCAGAGGTTGTAGGCGCTGACGTTCGATGGCGCATGCGAGCTCAGCAGCGCGATGTATTGATACGAGTAGATGAGATTCGCCCAGAAGACAATCGACAATCCGATGCCGCACCAGAGATAGCGCCGCGCGAACGGAAGACACGCGATCGTGAAGACGACGCCGTCGAAGACGTAGCGCTCGTGCATGCGCGTCGCGAGCGTAAAGAAACCGAGGAGCGAGATCGCCGCGGCTTCGAGCAACGCCTGCGACGTCTTCAGTTGAACGTAGCGCCACACGAGGAGCCCGACCGCAGCGACGACGAGAATGATGCCCCACGCCGCCTGAGGGAGAAACAGGATGCGCGCGTTGTCCGGCTGCCAGAAGACGCCGCCGGCGTTCCAGATGCGCAGAGCCCAAATATTGAACGCGTTGACCGAGTTGAACGGATAGACGTTCGTTCCGAAGCTCAGCCGCTCGAGCAGCCACGCGATTGCGGCAATCGGATTCGACGGATGGAACGGCTCGACGAGCACCACCGTGAGGAAGACGGCCGCGACGATTCCGTACGCGGTCGCGCGAAGGCGCAGATCGCGCCGCTCTCGGCTCGTGAAGGCAAACGCGATGAAGAGCGGGAGCAGCACCGCCGCCTGCGGTTTGACGAGCAGCGAATACGCCAGCGAGAGCCATCCGCAGACGATCCAGAGCGTCGCAGGTCGCGGCATCTCGAAATCGTCGCTGCGCAAGAGCGCGTAGGTGCCGAGCAGCGCGAAGAAGCACGCGATCGAATCGACCTGTCCCCAGAGGGCCGAGACGAAGACGATCGCAGGATTGAACAGATAGAACGCCGCCGCTGCGAGCGCCACCGTCCGCGAGGCGAATCGCCGCACGAGAGCATACAGCAGCGTGCCGAGCGCCAGATCGAACGCGATCGCCGGAAGCTTGACGAGCACGGAGAGCACGCCGTACCCGGCGTCGTGCGCGCTGAAAAACTGCGCCCAGAACGCTCCGACCATTCCGAGAATGTAGAAATATCCCGGCGGATAGTCCAGGAAGCTCGTCGACCCGTAGAACCTCCCCGGCCCATGCGCCACGAGCGTCATCGCCCACGCTTCGAAGCTCGCAATGTCGTTGGGAAAGCCTTGCGCGCGAACGTAGACGAGGCGAAGCACGAGGCCGAGCAACAGCATCGCCGGCAGCGCCCATGGAAGCGCGCGTTCGGAGATGGGCGTTTCGGAGCGCGGCGCGATCTTCACGCGTGCGGCGTCCCCACGCGGTTGACGCCCTCTGCGAGCGCGCGGATCTCTCCCATGACGGTCGCCGTGAACTTCGCCAGTTCGTCACGCGTTGCTTTCCGGCCGCCGTCGAGCCGCAACGGGGGTCCAAATACGACTTTCATCGCATGAAGGCGGAGCGCTCGGCTGCTCCCGACGATTGCCGCGGGAATCACGGGCGCTTTCCCCAGCGATGCCAACAGCGCCACACCCTCTCGCGCGCGAGCCTCGCCGCTCGGATTGCGCCCGCCCTCGGGAAAGATTCCGATCGCTTCGCCGGAGCGCAGTATCTCGATCGAGCGCTTGACCGCCCCGAGCGCGCTGCCTTCCCGGTCGACGGAGTATGCGCCGACCGCGCGAATCAACGGCCCGAAAAGCGGAATCGTAAAGAGCTCCCGCTTCGCCATGTACCGGAGCGGACGCGGACAATACGCGCCGAGAATCGGCGGATCGAGCAGCGAGACGTGGTTACACGCGACGATCAACGGACCGACCGCGGGAACGTTCTGCGCGCCTTCGACGCGCACGCGCCATACCAAGCGCGAGACCGCGTGGATGGCGACCTTCGCACATCCGTAGAGCGTCATACCGCGCGCGCGCGCTCGACGATCGTAACGATCTCGGCCACGACTTGGTCGGCCGACATCGCGCTCGAATCGATGACGTGCGCCTCTCGAGCCGGCGCGAGCGGCGAGATCGCTCTCGTGCGATCGAGACGGTCGCGCTCCGCGATCTCGTCTTCGAGCCGGTGCGATCCCGCGTCGATGCCCGCAGACGCAAGCTGGGCGCGACGCCGTGCGACGCGCGCGTCAACAGACGCCGTCAGAAAGATCTTCACGCGCGCGTCGGGCAGCACAACCGTTCCGATATCGCGACCGGCCATCACGACCGCCCCATGCGCCGCCACTGCGCGTTGCGCGGCCACCATCGCATCCCGCACCGCGGCGTGGGCGGCGATCGTCGAGACGACGGCGTTGACTTCCTTCGATTGGAGCATCGCGTCGTTCATCTCCGTCTCCCCTGCGAAGACGCGAAAGCCCATCGGCGCCGTAACGTCGAGCTCGACACGGATGCACCCGGCCTCACAGAGTCGGCGCAGCGCCGCCGCGTTGTCCGCCTCGGTTTGCGTTCGCAGCGCCAAGTATGCCAAGGCGCGGTACATCGCACCGGTGTCCAAATAGAGGAGATGTAGCCGCTGCGCGACGAGCCGTGCGACGGTCGTCTTTCCGCCCGCGGCGGGTCCGTCGATGGCGATATGGAGCGCTTGCGGCTCGGGCATGCGATGCGCGGCATTCGCGCACTCGAACAGCCGGAACCTCTAGGCGCCGGCAGACGCGGCGGCAAAGGATGCAGCAATGCCACGAACGCGCTCGATCTACTTCTGCTCGGCCTGCGGTTTCGAATCGCCTCGGTGGCTCGGGCGCTGCCCGCAATGCGAAGCGTGGAACTCCTTCGACGAGCGCCCCATTACGGTGGGCGCCGCACAGCCGGCGCGCTCGCTGCGCCGTGTCGAGGCACCCGTCCCGTTGCGAGCGATCGACGAAAAGAGCGTCGAGCGCATTACAACCGGACTGCAGGAGTTCGATCTCCTGCTCGGGGGCGGCATCGTTCCGGGAAGTCTGACGCTCATCGGCGGCGCGCCGGGAGCCGGGAAATCGACGCTGGCGCTCCAGATTGCCGCTCGTCTCTGCTCGCGCGGCCCCGTCGTCTATCTCTGCGGCGAGGAATCGGCCGGACAGGTGAAGCTGCGAGCGCGTCGCCTGAACGTCGATGCCGACGTCCTCGTTGCGAGCGAAACGAATCTACGCGGCGTCCTCGAGCAGCTCGATCGTACGGCTCCGGTCGCGCTCGTCGTGGATTCCATCCAAACCGTTTGGCTTCCCGAGTCGGAGTCGTATGCCGGAAGCGTTACCCAAATCCGCGATTGCACGCATGCGTTGATGGAGTTCTCCAAACGCAGTGGTTGCGCGACCCTCGTGGTCGGGCACGTCACCAAAGACGGAGCGATCGCCGGACCCAGGCTGCTCGAGCATCTCGTCGACACCGTGTTGTACTTCGAAGGCGAAGCAAACGGCGAATACCGAATACTGCGCGCGTACAAGAACCGCTTTGGATCGATCGACGAGATCTGCGTCTTCGCAATGGGCGATGCCGGCCTGCGCGAGATCGAAAATCCGTCGGAGCTTTTCGTCGGACACCGCGCCGAGCGAGCGAGTGGATCCTGCATCGTCGCCTCGATCCTTGGCTCGCGCCCCCTTCTCCTTGAGGTACAGGCACTCGTCGGTGAGACCACCCTCGGCACGCCTCGCCGACTCGCCAATAACGTCGATCAGCAACGCTTGGCGATGATCATCGCGGTTCTCGAGCGGCGCTCGGGCCTGCAACTCGGCAACCACGACGTGTACGTTTCCGTAGCGGGCGGGCTGCGGGTCGTCGAGCCCGCAGCAGACCTCGGCATTGCGCTGGCAATCGCGTCGTCGTTTCGCAACGTCGCACTGAGCGGGGATGCCGTCGCGTACGGCGAGCTCGGCCTTTCGGGCGAGCTTCGCGCCGTGAGCGCGGCGGCGCGGCGCGAGTCCGAAGCGCGCAAGCTCGGGTATCGCACGATCTGGTCGCCGCAGACGCTACGCGACGTCGACGATGCGCTCCGCCGTGCGTTCGCATGAGCGGCGCGAGATGAGACGACTCTTCGAGATCGTCCCGAACCTCTCCGAAGGAAGGGACGCACGCGTCGTCGACAGCGCCGTCGAGGCGATCGAGCGGTGCGGTGCGACCGTTCTCCATCGCACGAGCGATGCCGTGCATCATCGCAGCGTCATCACCGCAGCGGGAGACGCACGCAGCGTCCTGGATGCCGGCGTTGCCGTCTCGGGCGTCGCGCTCGAACGCATCGACATACGAACGCACAGCGGAGAACACCCGCGCATGGGCGCGCTCGACGTGCTGCCGTTCGTTCCGCTCGGGGAGGCGACCATGGAAGAGGCCGTCGCCATCGCGCACGAAGCCGGCGAGCGGATCTGGCAACTCCATCGCATTCCGTCTTTCTACTATGAGGAAGCCGCGCGAAAACCCGAACGGCGCTTGCTCGCGAACGTGCGGCCTCGCCCTACCGGTGCGCCCGATGCCGGCGAGCTCCCGTTTCATCCGACGGCGGGTGCGATCGCGATCGGCGCCCGCAACGTCTTGGTTGCATTCAACATCGAGCTTGCGACCGGCGACCTCTCCGTCGCGCAGAGCATCGCCAGATCGATACGCGAGCGTGGTGGCGGTCTTCGCACGCTGCGCGCACGCGCATTTCGCCGTTCGGACGACGTCGTCCAAGTCTCCCTCAACGTCACGAACGAACGAGCGACGCCCCTCTACCGCATCGTTCGTCTCGTCTCCGCGCTCGCAGCGGACCGGGGCGTCGCAATCCTGGGCAGCGAGCTGATCGGCTGCATTCCGAGAAACGCGGTTGTTTCGGCAGCGCTCTACGCCCTCGGCGTTGAAGACCCGACGCTATGAAGATCGCTCGTTCCGCGGCGTTCGCCGCTTGTCTAGCTCTTTTCGCATTGCCATTCTCGGGCGCGCGCGCGCAACAGAATACGGGCAGCGGCGATCCGGGCGTCTACACGACGCACTTGAGAAACGGCTTGCAGGTGATCGTCGTCGAGGACCATGCTGCGCCGGTCGTCGAGTGCGCCATGTGGTATCGCTTCGGGTCGCTCGACGAAACGCCGGGCAAGACCGGACTCGCACACGCACTCGAGCACATGATGTTTCGTGGTTCGGCGCACATCTCGGCGGGCGGGCTCGACGACATCACGGAGCGCCTCGGCGCCCAGATGAACGGACAAACGGACTACGACTACACACAGTTCTACTTCGTCTTACCGGCGGACAAGCTCGACGTGGCGCTCATCATCGAGGCGGACCGCATGCGGTACGCCCTCTTGCGGCAATCCGATTGGGACATCGAGCGCGGCGCCGTGCTATCGGAGCTGGACAGCGACGCCGGTTCGCCTTTCTTCGATCTCCTCTCGCGCGTTCGTGCCGCCGCGTATCCCGGCCAACCGAACGGACGCGTCCCGATTGGAAACCGCAGCGACGTCGTGCACGCAACCGCTGCCGATATCGCTCGCTACTACCGCGAATGGTACGTTCCGAACAACGCGGCACTGGTCGTCGCGGGTGACGCCGACCACGCAGCCGTGTTTCGCGAAGCGGAGCGCTACTTCGGGGCAATCCCCGCACGCCGAACTCCGGCACACCACTACATCGATCCCCAGCCCGCGAGAGGCGCCGTTGTCGAAGCGGAGTTTCCCTTTCCGTTCGAAGTTCTGGACCTCGCCTATGCGGTTCCCGGCGACACAGAGCCCGGCGAACCCGCGATCAGCACGCTCGCTACGCTGATCGCGAACGAGCGCTCGCCCTTTCATCGAGCGCTGGTCGATTCGAACGTCGCACTGACGATCGACGCCGAAAGCGACACGCAGCTCAAGGGCGGGTTGCTCAACGTCTTCGTGGTTCTGAACCCGGGCCATACGGGGGAGGAGGCGCAACGAATCTTCCAAGCGACGATGGACCGCGTTCTTGCAACGGGGTTCTCACCGAGTCTCGTCGAGCAGGCACGCTCGGTGACGATTGCCCAGCGCCTGTTCTCCGAAGACTCGATTGAGGGCTTTGGCGATCTCGCCGGGTACACGTACGGGATCGTCGGCGAGCGCATTCGAGACGAAGACGCACGCTTGGCCGCGCTCACGCCGCAGTCGCTGCTTGCGGCAGCACGCCGTTACCTCAAAACGCCGACGGTCGTCGGACATTTGCGTCCGCACGCTTCCCCGCACCGCCAGGTCTCCAACACGTCGAGCACCGCGATCAACGACGATTTCTCTACGCGCGTTCCAAACGGCCCAATCATCGAACCGGCGGCGATTCGGCGAGCGCTTCGCACGCCGACGACCGCCCGCAGTCCCTTGTCCCCGACGATGTTCACGCTGCCCAACGGCTTGCGCGTCATCGTTCAGGAGAAGCGCGATCGACCGACGTTTACGATGATCGGGCGCATCGCGACGTCGCCCGCCTTCGATCCGCCCGGAGAGGAAGGAATGGTCCGACTCGTCTCCGATCTCGCGGACTACGGCAGCGCCGGCTACCCGTACGACCAGCGGCTTCAGGCAATCGACGACATGGGCGCGCAGATCGATTTCGGGCAGAACTTCGACGCCAAAGGGCTGGCGCGCGACTTCGACAACGTCGTCGCGATCGTTGCGGACGGCGAGGAGCATCCCACGTTTCCGGAGCCGTGGTTCTCGCGCGATCGCGGGCAGATCGCCAACAGCGTCGCTGCGGAACAAGAGATATCCGGGCAGGCGATCGACCGTCTGTACGATCAGAATCTCCTCGCTCCCGACGATCCGGCGCTGCGCCGCGCGAGCGCTCAGACGATTTCGTCGATCACCCGTGAGGACGCTCTCGCCTTCGTTGCGCGGTATTGGCGGCCGGATTTGACGACCGTCGCCGTCGTCGGCGACGTTACGCCGGCGCAGGTACGTGCGGCCTTCGAGCGCAGCTTCGCCGGCTGGAAGCGCGACGGGCCGACGCCGAACGTAGGCCAGGAGCCGCTTCCGGCCGCTCATGCGGCCGACGCGTACATCGGCACCGAAGCGAACGAAGTCTACGTACGGCTCGGCGAGCCGGCCGTCGCGCGCACGTCGCCGGACTACGACGCATTCCTCGTCCTCAACCAGATCCTGGGCGCTTCCGGAGCATTCGAGTCGCGCCTTTGGCAGGAGTTGCGCCAAAAGCGCGGCCTCGTCTATGCTGCGAGCAGCAGATTGCTCGCCGACCGCTACCGTGGAAACTTTCAAGTCGAGCTCGAAGCGGCACCGCAGCACGTCGTGTCAGCGGTAACCTTCGTTCGCAGCGAGCTGCGCCGCCTTCAGGAGCAGCCTGTTACGGCAACGGAGCTCGCAGACGCGAAGCTACGCCTCGTCGGCGACGCGTTACTCGCCGAGAGCTCGGCCGACGGACAGGCCCAGCAGCTCCTCGAGATCGCCGAGTACGATCTTCCGCTCTCGTATTATCGCGACCGTAACGAGGAGCTCGCCCATATTACTGCGACGGACGTCGAGCGCGTCGCCCGAGCGTACCTGGACCCGGATCGTCTCATTCAAATCTACGCCGGCCCGTCCGGACCGTGGGCGACTGCAGGAAGATAGCGCGATGGAGCTTGCGGACGTTATCGAGACCGTCAACCCAACAACGGGGCAGACCATCGAGCGCATACCGTATGCGGACGCGCCCGACGTCGAACGCCGGCTTGACCGCGCCTGCGCGGTTCAGCGATCGTGGGCCGCCGCACCGCTCGAAGAGCGTGCGGCAACGTTGCGCCGCGTCGCGGGCCGGTTGCGCGAGGGACGCGACCGTCTCGCGGAATGCGCCGTGCGCGAGATGGGCAAACCGATCGCGCAAGCGCGCGCGGAGGTCGAGAAGTGCGCGATCGGCTGCGAGTACTTCGCCGAGCATGCCGCGACGCTGCTCGCCGATCAGCCGGCACCGACGAATGCAACCCGGAGTTACGTCGCCTTTCGAGCGCTCGGCCCGCTCCTCGCGATCATGCCGTGGAACTTTCCGTACTGGCAAACCTTTCGCGCGGGCGTTCCGGCCCTCGCGGCAGGCAACGTCCTCTTACTCAAGCACGCTGCGCGCACGACGCGTTGCGCGCTCGAAACCGAAGCGCTCTTCGCAGGCGTCTTCGACGGCGGCCCGTTGCTCCAGGCGCTGCTCGTCTCTGACGACGACGCCGACCGCCTCATCGGAGATGCGCGCATCGCCGCGGTGACCTTGACCGGCAGCGAGCGCGCCGGAGTCGCCGTCGCAACCGCCGCCGGGAAAGCCCTCAAGAAGTGCGTGCTGGAGTTGGGGGGTTCCGACGCGTTCATCGTCCTCGCCGACGCCGACATGGAGAGCGCAGTATCGACCGCAGTAACGGCACGGTTTCAGAACAACGGCCAGAGCTGCATCGCCGCGAAGCGCTTCATCGTAGAAGAACGCGTGCACGACGCCTTTCTCGATGCGTTTGCCGCAGCGGCGACGGCACTGCGAATCGGCGACCCGATGAACCAGACGACGCAGCTCGGTCCGTGCGCACGCGCGGATTTGCGCGAGACGCTGCACCGGCAAGTGCACGACTCAACCGAACTCGGGGCGCGGCTCGTGTGCGGTGGCGATCTCATCGAGCGCGCCGGTTTCTTCTACGAGCCGACCGTCGTGGCGGACGTGGCGCCGGGAATGCGGATGTTTGACGAGGAGACCTTCGGACCGGCTGCAGCAGTCATTCGCGCGCGTAACGTCGCCGACGCGGTGAACATCGCAAATGACTCACGGTACGGCCTCGGCTGCGACATATGGACGCGCGACGTCGAACGGGCTCAGCGGTTAGCGGAACGCGTGGAAGCCGGAAACGTCTGGATCAACGGGATGGTGGCGAGCGACCCCCGTCTGCCGTTTGGCGGGGTGAAGCTCAGCGGCTTCGGCCGCGAGCTCTCCCACTTCGGCATCCACGAGTTCGTCAACGTGCAGAGCGTCTGGATCGGCCCGGCACGCTAGGGCGCGCGAACGCCGCGCGGTGAATAGCTTGCTGCTTCTGGTCCCTCGCGCATAACGCACCGCGCGCCGATGCGGCGCAATCCTTCGCGCACATCGTTCTCGGGCGCCACCCATGAAAGGCGCAGCCACCCTTCCAGAGACGCGCCGAACGCGATGCCGGGAATGGTGACGACGTCGTCCTCGTCGACCAGCGCGAGGGCGGTTTCCAACGACTGCGTGCCGGGCAGCTCAACGCAGGCGTAGAAGGCCCCGTCGGGCGCGATGAAACGCAGGCCGCTCTCGCGCAATGCCGCGACGGTCGGCACCACGCGCGCCGCGTACCACGCCGCATGTTCGCCGGGTGCGTTCGTTTCGAAGACGTGCAGCGCGACGCGCTGAGCGAACACGTCGGCGCAGGAAGCGATCCACGCGTGAACTTTCACTGCCTGCTCGACGAACGAGGCGGGACCGAGAATCCAGCCCAGCCGTAGGCCCGTGAGCGCGTTGCTCTTCGAGAGCGAGCCGACGACGATCGTGTTTGCGTAGAGACGCGCGAGATCGACGCGTTCGACAAAACATTGCTCGCGGTAGATCTCGTCGTGGATCAGCGCGATGCTTGCGCCGCGCCGCTCGAGCTCACGCGCCAGAAGCGCCGCTTGCGCCGGCGAAATCGCCCGTCCTGTTGGGTTGCACGGCGAGCAGAGGACGACGGCGCGCGTGCGTTCTCCGAGCGCTCGAACGATGCGCTCCGCGTCGAAGGCGAAGTCGTCTCGCTCGGCCATTGCGACGGCGCGCACGGCGATGCCGTTCAACGCCGCCATCTTCACATACGATGGAAAGGCCGGCTCGACGACGAGAAGCTCGTCGGACGCGGGATCGAGCAGCGTCGCAATCGTTACGTACATCGCTTCCTGCGACCCGACCGTAACGCACGCGTTCTCGGCATCGCGCAGGCCCGGATACGCGTAGTACCCGGCAATCGCCGCTCGCAGATCGGGGTCGCCCGCGTTGGGCGTATACCGGGCGCCGCGCGCGCGCACGAACTCCATTGCGGCCTCGAAGTGCGCGAAATTCGGCGGCAGCGACGGTTCGCCGAGCCCCAGATCGATCGAAGCCGCGCGCTTGCGCGCGGCAACGCGGCGGATCATCGAGCCGGAAATCTCGAGGACGCGCGGATTCACACGGCAACCCCATGGTCCCGGAGCGCGTGCTCGAGCGACGTCTTTCGATCCGTCGCTTCGCTCCGTTCGCCGATGACGAGCGCGCACGGCGTGGCGAACTCGCCCGCTGGAAAGCGCTTGGGTACCGTTCCTGGAATCACGACCGCGCGCTCGGGAACGACGCCTTTCGTCGTTTGCGCTTGCGATCGGCGCACGTCGATGATTGGCGTCGATGCCGTCAGCACCACGCCCGCGCCGAGCACCGCTTCGCGTCCGACGCGTACGCCTTCGACGACGATGCACCGGGAACCGATGAACGCGCCGTCTTCAACGATCACCGGAAGGGCTTGCGGCGGCTCGAGGACGCCGCCGATGCCGACGCCGCCGGAGAGATGTACGCCCTTTCCGATTTGCGCGCACGATCCGACCGTCGCCCACGTGTCGACCATCGTATCGTCGCCAACGTACGCGCCGATATTGACGAAGGCGGGCATGAGCACGACGCCGCGACCGAGATAGCTGCCGTACCGCGCCACGCCCGGTGGAACGACGCGCGCCCCCGTGGCGTCGTAGTTCGTCTTCAGCGGAAGCTTATCGTAAAAGCAGAGCTCGTCACCCGCGCGTATCCACTGCACGTCGCGGCGGCGAAAGTACAGCAGGATCGCTTGCTTCACCCACGAGTTTACGCGCCACGCACCGCCGGCATCGAGCTCGGCCACGCGAATGCGACCTTCGTCGAGGCCCGCAATGACGTCGTCGATGACGCTGCCCTCAGGGCCGCGCGCGTCCGCGGCGCCAGCGCAGAGCTTCTCGATGGATTCGCGAAGCTGACGATCGTCCATCGAATCCTGGTACGGCTGCCGGACGGGAGGCCCCTACGTCAAAAGCGGGTATATATCCCGAGGGGGCATACCAGCATCGAAGAGGAGATCCCCCGTGCCGAACTCGCCGGCTGACGAGCTATGCATTAACACGATTCGCTTTCTCGCGGTCGACGCCGTACAGAAGGCCAACTCCGGGCACCCAGGCATGCCGCTTGGTGCGGCGGCGTTCGCGTACGCCCTCTGGTCGCGCAGACTGCGCTTCGATCCCGCCGACCCGCATTGGCCCGATCGCGACCGCTTCGTCCTCTCGGCGGGCCACGGCTCGATGCTCCTCTACGCCCTGCTTTACCTCACGGGCTATCCGATATCGCTCGACGATCTGAAAAACTTTCGCCAGCTCGACAGCAAGACGCCCGGACATCCCGAAGCGACGCACGCGCCGGGAATCGAAGCGACAACCGGCCCGCTCGGGCAAGGCGTTGGAAACGCCGTCGGCTTCGCGATCGCCGAAGCGCACCTCGCAGCCGTCTACAATCGCCCGGGTCACGAGATCGTCGACCATCGCACGTACTGCATCGCGGGCGACGGCGATCTCATGGAAGGCATCAGCCAAGAGGCAATCTCCATTGCGGGGCACCTGCGTCTGGGCAAGCTCACGGTGCTCTACGACGCCAACCAAACGTCGCTCGCCGGACCTACCGACGTCACGTTTACCGACGATCAGATCGCGCGCTTTGACGCGTGCGGCTGGCATACGCAGTTCGTCGACGCGGCGCACGGCAACGACGTCGAGGCCGTCGACGAAGCGCTCGCGATCGCACAGAACGCCGCCGATCGCCCGTCCTTTATCCTGATTCGCACCCACATCGGTTACGGGTCCCCGCGGCAAGACACATTCCAGGCGCACGGAGAGCCGCTCGGCCCCGAGAACGTCAGAAAGACGAAAGAACGGCTCGGGTGGCCGACCGAGCCCGATTTTCTCGTACCGGACGACGCGCTCGCGCACTTTGCCGATCTCGCAAAGAAAGGCGGACAGGCGCGAGCAGCGTGGCAAAGCCGCTACGATGCGTGGAAAGCAGCGTTCCCGGATCTGGCAACGCCGTACGAACGCATCGCTGCTAAGAAGCTGCCCGCGACGATTCCGTGGCCGGCGTTCGACGCGCAAAGCGGATCGATCGCGACGCGCGACGCCGGCGGCGTGGTGATGAACGCGGTGGCCACGGCTTTGCCGGAGCTTGTCGGCGGCTCTGCAGATCTCGACCCTTCGACAAAGACCTATCTCAAGGGTTTCGGCGATTTCGAGCCGGGCAACTACGGCGGCCGGAACATCCATTACGGCGTCCGAGAGCACGCGATGGCCGCAATATCGAACGGGCTCGCGCTACACGGCGGCGTGATGCCATACTGCTCCACCTTCTTCAACTTTCTCGATTATTTGAAGCCGGCGCTGCGTCTTTCGGCGTTGACGAACCTTCACGTCATCTACGTCTTCACGCACGATTCGATCTTTCTCGGTGAGGACGGCCCGACGCATCAGCCGATCGAGCACCTCGCGCACTTGAGAGCTACCCCGAACGTCGTCGTCGTGCGGCCTGCGGACGCGCTCGAAGCCCTGGAAGCGTGGAAGCTGTGCGTCGATCCGGCGACGGGGCCTTGGGCGCTCGTCTTCTCCCGCCAAAAACTGCCGTTCCTCGGCGCGCGCGAAGCGGCGGTGGCGCGAGGGGCCTACGTTCTTTCAGACGCCGAAGGTACGCCGGAGCTTCTCCTCATCGCGACGGGCTCGGAAGTAGCGCTCGCCGTTGAAGCGAAGAAGATCCTCGAGGCCAAAGGGGTGCATACGAGGGTCGTCTCGATGCCCTCCTGGGAGCTCTTCGAACGCCAGCCGGACGACTACAAGGAACGCGTGTTACCGCGCGACGTGCGAGCGCGCATGTCGATCGAAGCCGGCGCGACGCTCGGGTGGGAGCGATACGTCGGAGACCGAGGATACGCATTCGGGGTCGATCGGTTCGGAACGTCCGCACCCGCGTCGGCGATCGCGCAAGCGTACGGCTTCACCGCTGAGAACGTCGCGCGCATCGCGCTCGAGCACGTGCTGCCGGTACGCCGTTCGTAAAAGAAAGGGAGAGTAGTGAAGAATCAGCTCCAGCAACTCGCCGATGCCGGCCAGAGCGTCTGGATCGATAACCTCCGGCGCAGCATGTTCGCCTCGGGTGAACTCGACCGTTTGATCGGTATGGGTCTGCGAGGCATGACGAGCAACCCGTCGATCTTCGAAAAGGGGATCGGGACCGGCAGCGACTACGACGAGCAGCTGCGTTCGCTCATCGGCAACGAGCGCGACGCCGAGGCACTCTTCTGGGATCTCGCCGTGGAGGACATTCGTAACGCGTGCGACGCCTTCGCGCCGGTCTTCATGGCGCAGGGCGGTCACGACGGCTTCGTCAGCCTCGAGGTTTCCCCGCTGCTGGCACACGACACGTCGGGTACGATCGCAATGGCGAAGGCGCTTTGGGCGCGCGTCGACCGGCCGAACCTCATGGTGAAGATTCCCGGAACCGCGCAAGGGATTGCGGCAATCGAAGAGGCGACGTATGCCGGGCTCAACATTAACGTTACGCTGATCTTCTCGACCGAAATGTACGAAAAGGCGGCCCTCGCGTACATCCGCGGCCTCGAGCGGCGCATCGCGGAGAGGCTGCCGGTCGATCGCATCGCGTCGGTCAACTCGGTCTTCGTCTCGCGCATCGATACGGCGGTCGACAGGCTTCTCCAAGAGCGCATCGACAAGGGCGAAAAAAATCTCGAACCGCTGCTCGGAAAGGCCGGTATCGCGGGTCTCAAGACCGCCTACGAGCGCTTCCACGCGATCTTCGAGGGCGCTCCGTTCGCTCGGTGTCGAGCCGCGGGCGCCGCCGTGCAGAGGCCGCTCTGGGCTTCGACCTCGACGAAAAATCCGAGCTACAACGACCTCATGTACGTCGAAGAAGTGGTCGCACCGCACACCGTGAACACGATGCCCGAGAACACGCTTGCGGCCCTGCTCGACCACGGCACCGTCACGCCGAACACGATCTCTCGAGACGCCCAGGGCGCACGAGCGGCGCTGCGCGCGTTGCACGACGCGCACGTCTCACTCTTCGACGTGACGCGGCAACTGCAAAGCGACGGCGTGAAACTCTTCTCCGATGCGTACGGTGCGCTGCTCTGGGCGATCGTCAACAAGCAGAAGCAGCTCGCGTCGGGTGCCGAGCGCGTCGCGCTCTCGCTCGGCTCGGCACAGCCGCACTACGACAACGCGCTCGCGGAGCTCGCCTCCAAGGACTTTCTCAAGAAGATGTGGGCCAAGGACGCAACGCTCTGGAGCGACGATCCGGCAGCTACGGCGATTATCGCGCGCGCTCTCGGATGGCTGGACATTCCGCAGCGGTCGCTCGAGAGCGCCGCGGAGCTGAAATCCTGCGCTGCGGACGTTCGCACCGCCTTCGACTTCGTCGTCGTATGCGGAATGGGCGGCAGCTCGCTCGCACCGGATGTGTTGTCGCAGACGTTCGGAAAGACGGATCGCTTTCCGCGACTGTTCGTCCTCGATTCGACCGACCCGCAGCAAATCGAGGATTTGGAATCGTCGATCGATTTGCCGCGAACGCTCTTCTGCATTTCGAGTAAGAGTGGTACGACGACCGAGCCGAACGCTTTCTACGCCTATTTCCATGCAAAGGTGGTCAAGTGCGTAGGCGCGGCAAACGCCGGCAAGCACTTCATCGCCATCACCGACCCAGGCACGCCATTGCTCGAAGAGGCGCGCCGCAACGGTTTTCGCACGTGCTTCCCGGGCGACGCGAACATCGGCGGTCGCTACTCGGCGCTCTCCTCCTTCGGCGTGGTGCCCGCCGCGCTCGCCGGTTACGATGTCAACGTGCTGCTCGACCGCGGCCTTGGCGCGATGCATGCCAACGACAAGAACGTCGACGTGCGCAACGTCCCCGGCGCTCGCCTGGGGGCTGCCATCGGCGGCCTCGCGCGCAACGGTCGCGACAAGCTTACGATCGTGACGCATCCGGCGGTGCGCGCGTTCGGCGCGTGGGCGGAGCAACTCGTCGCGGAGTCGACCGGTAAGATGGGCAAAGGCGTCGTTCCCATTGAGGGAGAGCGGCTCGGCTCGCCGCAGGAGTACGGCGACGACCGGCTCTTCGTCTACGTCGGTACGACGCTTGCCGACCCCGATCGCGAGATCGAGAGCCGCCTGAACGCACTCGAGGCCGCGGGATATCCGGTCGTCCGCCTCGCGATGAACGACGCGTACGATCTCGGCGAGCAGTTCTACCTGTGGGAGGTTGCGATCGCGGCAGCCGGCGTGCTGCTGCACATCGACGCCTTCGACCAGCCGAACGTCCAAGAATCGAAGGACAACACGAAGGCGCTTCTCGAGCAGTACGCTCGCACGGGAGAGATCGACGAGCGCAAGGCGTCCGTATCGCTCGCCGAGATCGAGCTAACGCCGCTCTCCGGGAGTACGGGAGCGACGGGTTTGCGTGACGTGCTCGCGCAAGTGCGCCCGGGAGACTACGTCGCGATCACGGCGTACGTCGCGCGCAACGAGCGGCACGTACGAATTCTCGATGAGGTGCGCGAGACGATTCGCAAGGCGCTGCGCGTCGCGACGACCGTCGGCTTCGGGCCTCGCTTTCTCCACTCGACGGGCCAGCTGCACAAGGGTGGTCCGCCCAGCGTCGTGCTCCTACAGATCGTTGCGGACGAGCCAAACGACCTGGCGATTCCCGGGATGAACGTCGGCTTTCGAACGCTGCTCGCGGCGCAAGCACTCGGCGATCTCGAGTCGCTGGATAAGCGCGGGCGACGCGGGACGCGCGTGCGCCTCAAGGGCGAGATCGAGCGGGGACTACATTCGTTCAAGGCTGCCGTCGACGACGCACTCACCGTGAGAACCTAGGGGAAGACGATGCAACTTGGAATGATCGGCCTCGGGCGCATGGGCGGTAATATGGTGACGCGCCTCCTTCGTGGCGGCCACGAGGTAGTTGTTTACGCGCGTACCGCGCAGTCCGTACAGCAGGCCGCGGCGGGCGGCGCCATCGCGTCGACCGGGTTGCCCGACCTCGTATCGAAGCTCGCTCCGCCGCGCATCGTTTGGGTGATGGTACCGGCCGGAAAACCGACCGACGACACGATCGATCAGCTCGCCGCACTTCTCGCCCCGGGCGATATCGTGATCGATGGCGGCAACTCTAACTACAAGGAAGGCTTGCACGCGTACGAGCGTTGCAGCCGTCACGGCGTCTCGCTCGTCGACGCCGGGACCAGCGGCGGCATCTGGGGATTACAGGAGGGCTACTGTCTCATGGTCGGCGGCGACGATGCTGCCGTAACGGCGTGCGAGCCGATCTTCAAAACGCTCGCGCCCGCGCAAGGATACGCCCACGTCGGCGGTCCGGGTGCCGGGCACTTCTCCAAGATGGTGCATAACGGCGTGGAGTACGGAATGCTGCAAGCCTACGGTGAGGGCTTCGAGATTCTTGCGCGATCGTCGTTCGATTACGACCTTCGCCAAGTAGCGGAGGTGTGGCGGCACGGAAGCGTCGTGCGCTCGTGGTTGCTCGATCTCGCGGTTCGCGCGTTCGACGAGGACCCAAAACTCGAAAAGATCGCGGGCTACGTCGACGACACCGGCGAAGGACGCTGGACGGTGCAAGCGGCGATCGACGAGAACGTTCCGTCTCCCGTGATCACGCTCGCACTCCTCGCGCGCCTCGCATCGCGTCAGGACGAGTCGTTCAGCGCCAAAGTCATTGCGGCGTTACGCAACCAGTTCGGCGGTCACGCCGTGAAAGCGGAGGCTCGCCCCGGTGCTTGACGCGTCGCTCGCACCTGCAACCGGCGACGGCGAGCGCGTGAACCCGCTGCGCGCCGGTATCGAGAGCGACCGCATCACCGACCCTTGCAGCATCGTGTTCTTCGGCGCGAGCGGCGATCTCTTCAAGCGCATGCTGCTTCCCGCGATCTGGGCGCTCCGGCTGCGGGGCATTCTTCCCAGCGGATTCGCACTGATCGGATTCGCGCGCACGAAGTACAGCGACCAAGAGTTTCGCGACTACTGCCGCCAACAAATCGACGCCTTCGCGCCGGATGGATCGAAACCGCAAGGCGAACTCTGGGAGAGCTTCGCACAGTGCTTGAGCTACATTACCGCCGACTTCAAGCAGCTCACGCACTTTCAGGAGCTACGCAAGCACTTCGAAGAGAACGACAAGCGCTTCGGAACCGGCGGCAACCGCCTCTTCTATCTCGCGACCCCGCCCTCGGTCTTTCCGGGGATCATCGAGATGCTTCGACGCGCGAATCTGGACCCTCGCAACAACGAGCAGGGCTGGACGCGCGTCGTCATCGAGAAGCCGTTCGGCACCGATCTCGCCTCTGCACGAGCGCTGCAGAAGATCGTGCAGCGCGTCTTCGGCGAGCACGACGTGTACCGCATCGATCATTACTTGGGCAAAGAGCCGGTGCAGGACATCATGGCGCTGCGCTTTGCGAATACGATCTTCGAGCCGATTTGGAATCGCAACTACGTACAATCGGTCCAGATCACGTCGGCGGAATCGATCGGCATCGAGGACCGCGGCAGCTACTACGAAAACGCGGGCGCGCTGCGCGACATGATCCAGAATCACGTCCTCAACCTGCTCGCTCTCGTCGCTATGGAGCCGCCGGTGAGCTCCGACGCCGACGCCATCCGCAACGAGAAGTTCAAGGTGTTCTCGGCGATCGCTCCGCCGCGGCACGAAGACGTGATGAGCATGGCGGCACGCGGGCAGTACGGCCCGGGCATCATCGAGGGCGCGAAGGTGCCGGGCTATCGCGGGGAGCCCGACGTTGCGCCGCAGTCGAATACCGAGACGTTCGCCGCGCTACGCATGAGCATCGACAACTGGCGCTGGGCCGGCGTTCCCTTCTACCTACGCTCGGGAAAGCGGCTGGCGCGAAAGATCTCGGAGATCGTCGTCACGTTCAAGCCGATCCCGCATCGCCTCTACGGCGAGTCGACGGACGCCATCGAGCCGAACATGCTCGTCATCAAGATCGAGCCCGACGAAGGCGTCGCGCTGCGCTTCGAGGCAAAGGTTCCCGGTCCGAAGAGCCACATTCGCAGCGTGTTCATGGATTTCAACTACGGGACGGGCTTCGGATTCCACTCGCCGCCTGCGTACGAGCGCCTTCTTGCCGACGCGATGCGTGGAGATCAGACGCTGTTCACGCGTTGGGATGCGGTGGAGCTCGCGTGGGAGATCATCACGCCGGTGCTCGACGTGTGGGAGAACACGAAGGACTTCACGTTCCCCAACTATGCCGCCGGAAGCCAAGGTCCCGATACGGCGCTCCAGCTCCTTGCGGAGTGGCGGCGGCTATGAGCGTCAACGTCCGCATCGCAACCATGACGCTGCTCGTCTTCGTCGAGGATCCGCAGTTGGTTCCGTGGGTCCGCGAGCGAGCGCAACGGCTCGCACGGCGGCACGCGTCGCGCGTCCTCCTACTCAACGCCGGCCTCGCGGAGAGCCGTTCGCAGCAGACCGACGACGCCGAATGGACCGAAGTGGGCGTGCGGGGAACGTCGGCGGAGAATATCCACGCACTCACGTCGCGTCTCTTGCCGCCCGGAGTGCCGTGCATTCTCCTCTGGGTGGCGCCGCGGACAGCAAGCGACGAGCGCTTCGTGCGCCTCGCGCCTGAGATGCGTACGATTCTTCTCGACAGCTCGCGCGCGCGCGACGACGATGGCGCGCTGCGCGATCTCGTCGCATTCTGCGGCGAAAACGGCGATGTGGAATCGATTCACGATCTCGCCTATCTGCGGCTCGCACCGTGGCAAGAGCTCGTTGCCGACTTCTTCGACGAACGTGCCTTCGTGGAGGATCTCTTCGATCTTCGCCGCGTGACGATTGCGAGCGGCTCCGACGCCGAAGGCTGCTATCTATTGGGATGGCTCGCCAGCCGCCTCTCGTGGACGCCCGACGGAGATCGCAGCTTCCGCCAGAAGCGCGGCGCGCGCAGGATTACGTACGCAATTCTGCGTGAGGGCCAGCCGCGCCGGGTGAAGCGCATCACGCTCGAGTCGGGTGCAACGCGCTTTCAAGCGCAGCTCTGCGGTACCGACGCGGTCTCGCTCGAGGTCAGCGGGACAAAGGAGCGCCCGGCGCGCGTCGCGCCGCTCCACGACGTGGATGTCGCCTCGTTGCTCGAGCGCGCGATCTTGCGCGAGCAACGCGATCCCGTCTTCCGCGAGTCGCTCGACCTCGCGGGGCACCTTCTTGCCGCCGATGGCGGCTGACGACCTTCACGTCTTCCGGACGCCCGAGCTGCTCGCGCGAGGGCTTGCGGACGCGTTCGTCACCTCCGCGCGTGAGGCAATTGCGGCGCGGGGCCGCTTCACCGTCGCATTAGCCGGCGGAACGACTCCGCGCGGCGCCTATGCGCTCTTGGCTCGCGATCCTCGCCGGTCGCAGGTCGCATGGAGCGCGGTCCAGGTGTACTTCGGAGACGAGCGCTGCGTGCCGCCCGACGACCTGGCCTCGAACTATCGCACGGCAAAGCAGACGCTTCTCGACGCCGTCGCGATTCCGGCGGCGCAGGTTCACCGCATGCGCGGCGAGATCGAGCCCCAGCAGGCGGCGCGCGAATACGCGCGCGACCTGAGCGACTCGCTCGGCGAAGCGCCGCAGCTCGACCTCTGCATGCTCGGTCTCGGCGCCGACGCGCACACGGCGTCGCTCTTTCCGGGCAGCAACCCCTTCGCCGACGACGCCGCGCTCGTGCGCGCCGTCTATGCAGACGCGGTACGAATGTGGCGCCTCACGTTCACGCCGAAGGTCATTAACAACTCGCGCGAGGTGCTCTTCGCCGTCAGCGGCACCGAGAAGGCCGCGGCGTTGCAGGCCGTTCGGCAAGAGCCGTACGATCCGCAACGTTACCCCGCGCAGGCCGTAGTGCCGCACGGCGGCCGCGTCCTCTGGTACGTGGACGCAGAGGCCGCCGGCGCAGCCTGCTAAGGCAAGGCTCGCGAACCCAAGGTTTCCAAGTTCACGCCGTTGGCGCTCAGGATCGCTCCGCTCACGCGCTGCAGTTCGACCACGGCTTTGTTCAAGTCGGTCTGCGCTTGGAGCTCTATGCCACGATTCTGCGCCAGCTGAACTTGCCGCTGAAGAACGAGGAACGTCGTCGAGGTCCCGTTGCGGAACTTCCGCACCTCGCTCGCGTAGACGACTTCGCTCGCATACCGCGCCGCGCGCGCAGCCTGAAGGCGCGATAGCGCGGACTCATACGTTTGCAGCGCGTTACGCGCCTCGACGACGACGCGCTCCTCGGTGGCCTGGAGCGCGATCTGCGCGTCGCGCTGCTGCTCGAGCGCTTGCCCGAGCTGCGCGCGTGCCGTGTGGTTGCCCAGCGGCAACGAATAGATCACGCCTGCGTTCCAATAGGGGTAGCGCTGCTGCAGCAACGTGTCGTACGACTGTCCAGCGCCCCCGAGCAGCGGAGGCGGCACGGCGAAAGTACACGGCGCCGTCGGACACACGAAGGCGTACAGCGGATTGCTCGGCGTCAGCGGCAGCAGCGATCCAGCGTAACCGTTCGTCGTGTATCCCAGCTTCAGGTCGACCTGGGGACGGAGCTGGTTGCGCGCATAGGCGACGTTGACGTCGGCCTGAAGCTCCGCATCGAGCGTCTGGCGGATCTCCGGCCGATTCTGCATCGCCTCCTGGACGAGCCGCGTAAGCGCCGGCGCCGGCGGCACCCGCAACACCGGAGACGTCGGAACGAGATTCGCAGTCCACACCGGATCGGACGGTCCAGCCGCGATCTCGCTCTTGAGTTGATTCTGCTCCGTCGCAACGCTCTGCAGGGCCGACGCCACAGCAGCTTCGTCGGCATCGACTTGCGCGCCCGACTCGACGGCTTCTACGGGAGCGCCAACGCCGTTACGCGCGAGCCGGATCGTGCTGCGCTGTTGGGCAACCGCCTCGCGCAGCGCTTCTTCTTGAATCGCAACGTTCCGCCACGCGGAGACAAGATCCCAATACGAGTCCTCGACTTGGCCGATCGTGTCGGAGACGGTCGCCAGCGTCTGCTCTTGCGTCTGATTCGCATTGATGACGGATAGCTCCACATCGCGCCTGGGCCCGTTCATCCCGGCATTGCGCAAGAGCGGCTGCGTCAGCACGAACGAAAGCGCCGTTACGTACGTCGGGTTGAGCAGATTGACGATCTCGTTGTTCGTCGTTCTCGTCTGCGAAAGGCTGACGCTGTATGACTGGCCGTTCGGCAGGACGCCGGAGACGCTACCGGCCACGGACTGGCTTGCGGTGACGACCGGGCCGTAGCGCGGTCCCGCGAAAAATGGGTTCTGCGGCGCCGCGATCGAGCGTTCGAAATCCGGCTCTAGTTGAAAGCGTACGTCGAACGCGCCTTTTGCCGCCTCGATGCCGTAGAACGCGATGCGGCGACTCCCGGCGGCGATCGCGAGGTTCGGATTCTTCAGCAGCGCCATTGCGATCGCGTCGCCGAGCGCGATGCCCACGACGGGTTGTGCCGCGATGCCGACGATGCGCGCGGCGCCCGCATGCACGTTCGGCGCCCTGTATCCCGGAGCGACGTTCGGTACCGGCGGCAGCGCCGGAGCGGGCGGCGGCGACGGGATCGTGGCTCGGGCAGGAAGGCGTTCGTTCTGTTGCGCTCCGGCAGCAACGGGAAGAGCCGCGAGGATGGCGGCGACGGCGAGCGTTCGATACATGGACTTCTTCAGCGCACCTTCACGTAGGTCTCGACGCTCATTCCGGGACGCAACGGCATGTCGGAGCGCGGGTCGTCGATCGAGATGCGTACCGGTATGCGCTGGGTCACCTTGACGAAGTTGCCGGTTGCGTTTTGCGACGGGACGAGCGCGTAGGTGTTCTCGGATGCCGGGTTGATCGAGACGACGTGCCCGTGAAAGACAACGCCGTGGTAGGCATCCACGTGAATGTCGACGGGCTGGCCGACGTGCATGTTGCCCATCTGCGTTTCCTTGTAGTTCGCGGTGATGAAGATGTTCTTGCTCGGTACGAGCGTCATCAGGACTTCGCCGGCTGCGATGGTCTGGCCGATTTCGACGCTCTTCTCACCGACGAACGCGTCGATCGGCGAAGAGATGTGCGTGTAACGCAGGTTGCGAAGTGCCAAGTCGAGCTGCGCTTTAGCGACCTGTGCCTGACTCGCGTACGCCGCCTGTGCGAGACGGCCTTGCGCCGCCGTCACGCCGCCGGCCGCGGCGTCCTCCTGCGCGCGCGCCGCCGTCACGGTGTTCTGCGCAGCCTGCAGCTGGGACGAGGCCGCTGCTGCCTCTGCCCGCGCGGCGTCGAGCTGCTCGCCCGGGATGTCGCCCGTCGCGACGAGCGATGCCGTGCGCGACAGATCGGCCTGGGCCTTGTCATAGTTCTGCTGCGCTCCGGGAAGCTGCGAAAGCGCGATGTCCACTTGCGCCGCAGCTTGCGCCGCCTGCCCGCGCGCTTGCGCGACGCCACCGTGACCCTGCTGCACCGTCGTCCGCTGCTCCGCGAGCGCTTGGTCGTACTGGGCTATCGCCTGCTGTAGGCGCGCGAGCTCGTCACGGTCGTCGAGGACGACCAGGAGCTGGCCGCGCGTCACGTGCTGATTCGTCGTGACGAGGATGCTGTCGATACGCTCTGGGATCTTGCTCGTGACCTCTACGACGTCGGCGTCCACGTGTGCGTCGTCCGTGCCCTCGTGCGCGAGCATGTATCTCAGCCACGGCACACCGAAGACGATCGCGACGATAAGGACGACGATGCCGAGTCCGATAAATATCCAGCGCTTGCGGAACTGCCTCGCCGGTTCTTCCGTCGCTACCGGCGTGGCGTGACCGTCGTGCTCGCGTCGCTGCTCCGCCTCTCGCGTCTCCATGCTTACGCTTTTTCGGCGCGGCTAGCCCGTACGCCATTCAAAAAGACGTCGATGTAGAACCGGAGCGCGCGCTCGGCGTCCTCGTTAAAGTCGGAATCAGGAAACTTCCCTCGAGCGACCACGTGCACGAATATGATCCCCATGAAGAGAGCGGCAAGCTGCTTGGGGTCCCCATAGAGCTCGCCGCGGCCTACGTATCGCTGCATGAGCTCGACCATGACGTCATGGATGGCGAGCTGCGGGCGCCACGCGGTGGACGAAAAGACGTCCTTATCGTACTCCGCCTCGACCAAGGACCAACGGATGATGTCCTTTTGGGCCTCCATGCGCTCGAGCATCGTGCGACCGACGGCGAGCAGATCCAGTTCGACCGGGCCACGCAGCTGCGCGACGACGTCCCTGAGCTCGACCACGCCGCAGACGTGCTGGACAACCGCCACGATGAGCGCGCTCTTGCTCCCGAAGTGCCGGAACAGGGTCCCTTCGTTGACTCCTGCGACTTCCGCGATCTCCCGCGTCGTCGCACCGCGCTTTCCCTTGCGCGCGATGACCTCGCGGGCGGCAGACAGGATCCGACTGCGCGTCTCCTCCGGCGATGCCGTCTTCGTGGCTATCACGGGTGCTTGCTGAATATCCCGTCGTCGACGACGACGTTGACTTGGTAGCTGTCGTAGACGGCGTCGCCGATCGCACGTACGTGCGGAATGTCGATCGTCGCATGTTGCTCGAAGGGAACGACGAAACCCGCTTGCAGGCGATACGACTGCGTCATAACGATCGTTCCGCCGCTGCGATAGTGCCATTCCATGCGCAGGAGCTCGTACGTCCGCGGATCGACGTACGCGTCCGTGTAATCGAGAATGTCGCTGTGAACCTTCTTCGTCATGCGCAATACCAGGAGCGAGTGGCCACCCACGTTCCGCGTGCCCAAGAGCGCGACGTTTTGATCGCGCTGCCACGCGGCGGCATCTCCCATATCCGCAAAGAGCCGCGAGAAGCCTTTCATATAGAATGGCACGCTGTCGAAGACGACTTCGTAGTCGCCCGGACGCTTATAGTACGTCGTTCCGTCCAGCACGGGACTCAGATACGGAAAGTTCAGCATGTGTACGCCGACGTGCACGCGCGCTCGGTAGGAGATCAGTGCGGGGTTGCTCGCAAGCATTGCCTCGATGACGACGCGCGCGTCGTTCGGCTGCGGAGCGGAGGCGAAGGCCGGGACGGCGCATGCGAGCAGCGCCGCGACGACGGCAAGGGCTCTCACGCTATGGCCTCCGCACGGTTGACGTGGAAGAGCCTGTCGAGCGCCGTCACCGCGAGCGTGCGTAGAATCTGCGGATTCGACGTGCGTAGCGCGAGCTCGCCGCCGGCCGCCCGAGCGCTGCGCAGCAACACGATCAGGCCGCGCACCCCGGCGATATCGAGCGCTTCGAGGTGGTCGAGGGTAAGAACGATTGAGGCTCTTCCGCTTTCGATGGTGGCCCGGACCTCACGTTGCATGCCTTTTGGATCCTCTGGGCGATAATCGAGCGCAACCTGCGCCGGCTCGTTCTTCCTTCCGAGCCTAGTGCTCATACGTCTGCCTTCCATAGCGTCGTGCCTACTCGCACGCGCAACCATAGCATAGGCCAAGCACCAATGCAAGTACTTACATGGATACTATTCGAGCAGCAGCCGGCGACCGATCGCGGCAACCTCGCGCCGCGCCTCGACGGCGAGCGGCGAGACCTCGCCCGTGTAGACGCGGCGCCCAGCCACGAAGCAGGCCTGAACCCACGCGTCCTCGCCGCGGTAGACCAGCGCGTTGACCGGTGGCGACCACGGGTCGATCGAGGAGGCGTCGAGCACCGTGAAATCGGCCGCGAGCCCAGCCCGGAGGTCGCCGGCCGCGACGCCTACGGCCCGAGCGCCCTCAGACGTGGCGAGGCGAAACGCCGCGCCGGCGCCGAGCGCGCTGCCGTCCAGCGCTGCGGCCTTCTGCTCGTACGCCGCGGCGCGCATCTCGTCGATCGCCGAAGGTTTGACGTTTGCGTCGCTTCCAAGGCCAACGCAGATCCCACGAGCGAGTAATCCCACGATGTCGCCGAGTCCGTCGCCAAGATAGAGATTCGTGGTCGGATTACGCACGACGCGCACGTGGCGCCCGGCGAGCAGCGCTTTCTCGTGCTCCGTTATGTGGATCGCGTGGACCGCCACGCTGCGTTCGCTCAGCGCGCCGAACCCATCGAGCGCGACGACCGGCGTGACGCCGTAGCGCTCGCGCGAAAGAGCAACCTCCGCGGGTGTCTCGGCAACGTGCACGTGCAGGTCGCACGCTTCTTCGCGCGCGAACTCGGCAGCGGCTCGAAGCATCGCCTCCGACGCGCCGTGGAGCGAATGCGGCGCGACGCAGACGCCGGCATGCGGAAAGGCGGCGCGAAGCTCGCGCGTACGCTCCACCGCTTCCTCAATGCTCTCGCGAAACTCCGGAGGGGCCTGCGGTGCGTCCATCCACGTACGAGCGAGGATCAGGCGAATGCCGGTTCGCTGCGCCGCACGAATTGCGGCCTCTGCGTGCTGGTTGCCCCGCCCGTTGAGATAGAAAAACTCCGCTACGGTCGTGATGCCGGCGGCCAGCATCTCCGAGAAGGCCGCAACGAAAACCCAGTAGACGTCCTCCGGCGCGAGCTGCGGTATCACCCGATAGAGCGCGTCGTCGCGCCAATGCTCGAACGTACGATCGTCGGCCCATCCTCGCAGGAGGATCTGATACGCATGGCTGTGCCCGTTGACGAAGCCCGGCACGATCAACCGATCGACCGGAAAAGCGCGCACGTACGCGTCCGGATGCCGCGCTCGCACCGACGCGAAGTCGCCGGCATCGGTAATCTCGCCGTCGTCGACGACGAACCCGAAGTCCTCCCGCAACGCACCGCCTACGACCGCACGCGCGCAGCGAATCAGTTCGCTTCCCATACGCCGCCCTTGCACACCCATGCCGCGAGGTTACGGCCGAACTGCCAGCCGAACTCGCGCGCGTCGTCCAAACGCACCGCTACCAAGTCTGCCGGTGCGCCTTCGTAAATGACGCC
The DNA here is from genome assembly GCA_027364935.1 of Vulcanimicrobiota bacterium. Lineage (GTDB taxonomy): Bacteria > Vulcanimicrobiota > Vulcanimicrobiia > Vulcanimicrobiales > Vulcanimicrobiaceae > Tyrphobacter. Next base: position 48,922 of record DAHXOK010000002.1, read on the forward strand.
GGCCTCCTTTCGGAGCGAGCGAGCGGCGGCACGCGTCACGCCGTAGAGCGCCTGTGCTGCGCTCATGCCGAAGAGGCTGCGGCCAAAATATGCGACCGTTTGGAGATTGAAACACGGCGACGTTCCGGGATTGAAATCGCTCGCAAGCGCAACGGTACCGGCCTGCTCGAGAATGCGGCGCACCGGCGCGCGCGCCTCGAGCCCGAGAAATGCGATGGTTGCGGGGCAGGCTACGACGACCGCGACGCCGGCGATCGCACGCGCCGTGTCGGCTGAGATGACGTTGCAATGATCGGCGGAGTCGACGCCGAGCGTGGCGGCCATCGCCGCCGCTCCGCCGTCGGCCATCTCGTCGCAGTGAATCCGAGCGCGCAGCCCGCGCTGCATCGCCGCGACGAGATACCGGCGCGCCGCGTCGGCCGAGAAGAAGCCGGGTTCGCAGAAGACGTCGGCGTACTCCGCGCCGTGCTCTTTGGCGTGCGGAACGCACTCGGCAATGAGGTACTCAATGTACTCTTCGGTCGAATCGAACTCGGGAGGGAGCGCGTGCGCGCCGAGAAACGTAGCAACGAGCCGCGGAACGTCGGGGTCGCTACGGTGCGCCGCAATGAGATCGAGAAGCGCAAGCTCTCCCGCCTTCGTCAGCGCGTAGCCAGTCTTCGTCTCGAGCGTCGTCGTGCCGTGTGCGAGCATCGCACGCAGACGCGGCCGAACGCTGTCTTCGTAAAAGGCACGCGGGTCTTCCAGCGCAGCGCGCGTCCTGCGCACGGTGGAGAGCATGCCTTGGGGCGGCCTTTCACCTCGTAGCCGCGCCGAGAAATCGGCTTCGCGATCTCCCGCGAAGAGCGGGTGCGCGTGCGCATCCACGAAACCCGGAACGACGACGCAATCGCGGGCGTCGATCTCCACGGCGTCGCGCGGCGCGAGCTCGGCGACGTCGGAGTCGCGCCCGACCGCCGCTATCGCCGCGTCCTTGACGAGAATCGCCGCATCGGCAATGAGACCGAGGTCGTCGAAGGTGACGCAGCCTTGCTGCGCAGTTGTGTCGCACGTGACGATTTCGCGCGCGCGGACCAATAGCGCGCGGCTCAAAGGCGCCAGTCGATCCCTTTTTCATCGGCCGTCTGCGCGGCGAGGTCGTAGCCGGCATCGGCATGACGAACGACGCCCAAGCCGGGATCGGTCGCGAGCACGCACTCGAGACGTTGGCGCGCGTCTTCGGAGCCGTCCGCCACCACAACCATCCCCGCGTGCAAGCTATAGCCGATGCAGACGCCCCCGCCGTGATGGAAACTCACCCAATGCGCTCCGGCGGCGGTGTTCAGCAACGCGTTGAGAATCGGCCAGTCTGCAATCGCGTCGCTTCCGTCCTTCATGCCTTCGGTCTCTCGGAACGGTGAGGCAACGCTGCCGGTGTCGAGGTGGTCGCGTCCGATGACGATCGGCGCCGTGACCGCTCCGGAGCGGACGAGCTCGTTGAACGCGACGCCCGCTTTCGCGCGGTCCCCGTATCCGAGCCAGCAGATACGCGCCGGCAAACCTTGGAAGGCGATGCGCTCGCGCGCGAGGGCGATCCATCGCTGCAGCGATGCGTCCGCGGGGAAGAGCCGCACGAGCTCCTCGTCGAGCCGCCCGATGTCTGCCGGATCGCCGGAGAGCGCCGCAAAACGGAACGGTCCCGAGCCGCGGCAGAAGAGCGGGCGGATGAAGGCCGGCACGAAGCCGGGGAACGCGAACGCGCGCGCGTATCCGCCGCGCTCGGCTTGCGCGCGGATGTTGTTGCCGTAGTCGAAGACGACGGCACCCGCGTCTTGGAATTTGACCATCGCCTCGACGTGCCGGGCGACGCTCTCGAGGCCGCGGCGCTCGTACTCGCCCGGAGAGCGTTTGCGCAGTTCGGCAGCCTCCTCCAACGTTACGCCGACGGGAACGTATCCGTCGAGCATGTCGTGCGCCGACGTTTGATCGGTAACCGCGTCGGGCCGAAAACCGAGCTCGTAGAGCGCCGGAAACTCCGCGGCGGCATTGCCTTCATATCCAACCGAGAGCGCCACGCCGTCGCGCTTGGCGCGCTCGACTTCGCGCAACGCCTCGTCTCGCGATACCGCAACGCGATCGAGATACCGCAAATCGCAGCGGCGCCGTAAGCGTGCCGGATCCACGTCGACGAGCAGCGCAACGCCCTCGTTCATCGTGATAGCGAGCGGCTGCGCGCCGCCCATTCCGCCGACGCCGGCGCTCAAAGAGACGCGGCCGCGCAGGGTCCCGCCGAAGTGTTGTCGCGCGAGCTCCGCAAACGTCTCGTACGTCCCCTGCACGATGCCCTGGGTACCGATATAGATCCACGATCCGGCCGTCATCTGGCCGAACATCGTCAAGCCGCTCGCTTCGAGCTTACGAAACGTGGCGTAGTCGGCCCACTTCGGTACGAGGTTCGCGTTCGCGATCAAGACGCGCGGCGCGCGGGTGTGCGTCCGAAAGACGCCGACGGGCTTGCCGCTCTGGACGACAAGCGTCTCGTCGTTCTTGAGCCGCCGCAGCGTGCGCACGATGGCGTCGAACGCATCCCACGATCGCGCGGCGCGCCCGTTGCCACCGTACACGACGAGATCCTGGGGACGCTCGGCAACCTCGGGATCGAGGTTGTTCATGAGCATGCGCATCGCCGCTTCCTGCGGCCAGCCCGAACACGAGAGCTCCGATCCGCGCGGTGCGCGAACGGTGCGCGCAGCAGCCAAGAGGCTCATCGTTCCTCTTCTCGGAGGGCGTCCTGCGCCGCCTTCACGAGCGCATTGCTCGCGATGAGTTGCCGTCCCCGCTCGATGTCGGGCGCCAGAACGCGATCGTCGCCCCACGGCGCGATTCGCTCTCGCGCGGCGTCGTACGCAGCCTGCGTTCCCACGCCGGAGTGCAGCGGGCGGCGAAAATCCGTCGCGGCGAGTGCACCGAGCAACTCGCACGCGAGCGCGCCCTCGACGTTGTCGAGTACGCGCGGTAGCGCGTTGGCCGAGGTCATCCCCATGCTCACGTGATCCTCCTGCCCGGCTGACGTTGGGATCGAGTCGACGCTCGAGGGCCACGCCAAGCCTTTGTTCTCGTTGACGAGCGCGGCGGCGGTATATTGCACGATCATCAGCCCGGATTGAATGCCGGAGCGGCCGGTCAAGAAGAGCGGGAGGTCCCGTTCCTCCCCGTTGAGCAGCAAGTAGAGCCGCCGCTCGGATATCGACGCAAGCTCCGAGATCGCAAACTTCAAAAAATCGAGCGCGAGCGCCACGGGCTCGCCGTGAAAATTGCCTCCTGAGAGAAACTCTTCGTCGTCGGCGAAGACGAGCGGATTGTCGGTGACGGAGTTCGCCTCGGTCTCGACGACGCCGCGGGCGTATGCGATCGCATCGCGCACCGCGCCGTGAACGACCGGGATGCAGCGGAACGAATACGGATCTTGCACGCGCCCGCATTCGCGGTGCGATTCCACGATTTGCGAGTGCTCGAGCAATGCGCGCAAGTTGTCCGCCACGCGCATCTGGCCCGCGTGGGGCCGCAACGCGTTGATGCGACGGTCGAAGACGCGGTCGGTACCGAGGAACGCTTCCAGCGACATCGCGCCGATGACGTCGGCCGCCGCCGCGAGGCGCTCCGCGCGCAGAACGCCGAGCGCTGCGACCGCGGTCATTACCTGCGTGCCGTTGACCAGAGCGAGACCTTCCTTGGCACCCAGACGGAT